>NZ_JACLIC010000047.1:0-44339 GCF_019748695.1 Paenibacillus cucumis (ex Kampfer et al. 2016)
TAGCTAGTGTCCAATATTAAGGGGTTGAACCGAGCAGGAAGCTTATTTCCTCCATCTAGACTGATATAAAATTCTAACGATCACCAGAGAGCTTATTTCGTTGTTTCAGTAACTTTTTGCGTGTATTTAGGCCTTTTTTTGGAAAATAGCGTCATCTGAGATCGTTAGAATTTTAAAACCGCCAAAAAGGTCCAAATAAGCTCTCTCAGGATCGTTAGAGTTTGATTGCCTTCATACCTACACCCGCGCGCTCAAAATTGCATCCTACAATACCCGAACCCGAACCCGAACCTGAACCCGTTCCAGTTCACCCCACATACCTTTTCCTTTCACTCATATCACTCATACATCCGTCGTTCCAATTCAGCAAAAGCAATAGCAGGATCATCACTAGAATTGTCGATGTATGCAATGTATTCCGCTGGAAGCGGCCAGGCCACTCGTTTTCGATCAAGAGAAGAACGGAACGCATCCCAATTAGCTAGTTTCCATTCATCTAATGGAGATTGTCTCGCTGTGATTCGTTGACGGTATAACGCTTCGTTCTGCAAATAAACATAAGCAACTCGAACGTCTGTGTTATCGAGGGAACGGCCAATGCGTGCGAGTTCCTGCTCAATCCAATCCGGTGTCCCGGTCTCTTTGGTAAAAGGCCCAACCACGAGAGTGTCTACACCAAGTTGTACGTTATCCAAAGCGGCGTCCATCGTGATTCGATAACCCAGATCACGGCACAGCCGTTTGTATTCTGGTGAATCCCGATCTGATGGATCAAGTCCTTGTAACGTCATTATGGCCTCAGCTGCGGGACGAAGCAGGATGTCCATGTCCAAAAATGCAGCTTTATATTTACGCGAGAGCGCTTTGGCGAGTGTAGTTTTGCCACTTCCGGCTCCGCCGAGAAAGAAAATAAGTTTACTTTTGCGCATGAGAGAATGTCTCCTTTAATTCGTAGTATCGGTCTATCTAAATCTGTAAAGATCGAAAAAATTTCTATATACAATTTAAGGCTGGATAGAGGTAGTTTAACATAAAAAGATAAATGGGGTGCTGGACATAGAAGGAATTATAAGGTATCATGACACCTAGATTAACTATGCATAGATTTCCGATGTATTAGACCAGTACTTAGGAGGGAGCGTTTTGTTTGCAGATAAATAAACAAATGATTAAAGGAAGTACTGAAACATTAATTTTAACTTTACTTCATGCACAACCCATGTATGGCTATGAGCTGATTAAGGAACTGCATCGTCAATCAGAGGGCGTGTTTAGTCTCAAAGAAGGAACGTTGTATCCGATTCTACACGCGATGGAAATCGAAGGATGGGTGGAGGCTTACTGGGCAGAAGTGGAGGGCAGAAAACGGAAATATTACTCCATACGAGAGCAAGGCATACAGGCATTACAACAGAAAAAAGCGGAATGGTCTCTATTTCGTCGTGCTGTAGATCGCGTGATCGGTGAAGGAGGTTTAGCCTGATGAATCTGAAGCAAGTGAAAGAGCAGGGGAAGCAGAAAGAAAAAAAGGAACAGATTCAGAGTTATCTGGATCAAATCTGTGGTCAGGTCAGGGCGAGGGAAGTACATAACGATCTTCGTGAGGAACTCGGGAATCATCTCGAAGAGATGACCTATGACAAGGAGCAGGAAGGATTTACAACGGAGGCAGCTGCCACATACGCTATTGAACAAATGGGTGATCCGGCTGATCTAGGCAAAAGAATGCACAGAATTCATCGTCACCGAATGCACTGGGGATTATTGGCGGGAGTCGTGGGGATGGCTCTTATTGGCATGGTTTTGACCTGGATATATACGAATAGTCTATTAGACTTGGGAAATGAATACTCATCCGTCCATCTACTGTATACAAGTATGGGGATGTTAGCCATGTTGTTCTGCCTCTTTTTCGACTATAGGAAATGGATTAAATCTGCTTGGTGGGTATACATTCTAATGAATGTTCTCTTATGGATTACCCCGGTGATAGCAGACTCGTATGGTAGCTTGAATAGAATGCTTATATTGCCATTTGGCTTCTCAATCGATGTTACCACGTCCGCCCTTTGGATATTGCCACTCGCGATCGGCGGGATTGTCATTTCCCATTTTCGTTCGGGTCTGAACGTGCAAATGATCTTTACCTATGTTGCGTTAGTAGCTTTGCCTATGGTACTCATCTATCAAATCTCGGATTGGGTCCGATTATCGTTATTTGGATGCATATCTTTGCTACTGTTCGGATGGATTACAAGAAAGTGGCTGTATACGCTGATTACTGCGTGTTTTTGCGGAGCGGCTGCAGCCGTTCTATTACTTGTAACCGATCAATATAGTCGATTCGAAAGGTTGTCTGTGGTATTTAATCTGGATCAAGATTCTAAGGGTATGGAATTTATGAATAACGCTATTATTGATATCGTCAAAACAGCAGGATGGTGGGGGAATGGTACGAATATCCCGATAGGATCAACTTTAAAATATCTTTATCTGAGTTATCCAGGGGTTATGCTTATAGACGTGTTTGGGTGGTCTGCCTGTGCGCTGTTTATTGTTGGCATAGTGTGGTTTGTAAATACATTATTTAAAATACTGCCGCGTATACAAGACAAGTTTGGTTCGATGATTGTACTGTCTGTAACGGTTACACTTGCACTTCAACTGAGTTATTCAGTTGCGATCATTACGGGAATGGTCCCAATCATGAGTATTGAATTTCCCCTTATCGGATATGGATCTCATGTGATACTTGAATACGCTATGATCGGTTTGCTTCTTGGTGTTTATCGTCGAAAGGATACGGTTTCCTTGAGCCGTAACTACACCCGAACCCACACGGGAAAGAGTATGACGTTATCAGAAAGATGATGGACTATGCCAAGGTTACAACTTATCAGAGGGAAACCAGATGTGCCGCAGATTAACCCAGCCCTGACTGTTGAATGACATTCCGCGAACGGAAGGAAGATAAGCGGTTTCTACAGGTTTTTGGGACAAAATGAACATTAGGTGTTCACGAATTAGAATTTCTTCGATATCGAATAGTGCCTGCTCACGCTCGCTGGTATGTGGAGATGTAGCAACGGATTGTAATCTATGCTGAACCCACTCCTGAGACGGGGATTCCAGATGCTCGGATAATGTGGAGAACAGATCATATCTGCGAAGCTCCACGTCACGATCTTGAATCAGGGAGAAGAGAATCAGATCGGATTCAAGCCGCCAATCGCCTTTGAATTGTTCCATGTTGCCTGTGTGTATGGTGCAATGAAAACCGGATTTTTCCAAAACCAGTGCAAGCCGCTCAGCATCGGGCCGATATTGCGAAATGGTAGCAAGGTGCAAGGCAATGGGCTCAGCATAAGGAGGGCTCTCCTGCGAAGTGGGACTATTCTCATATTTATATTCATGATGTTGAGGCCGATTTTGTGTCCCCTTCTGTTGTGCCAGATCAATAGACTGTTGCAAATAGGCTCGTATAGCCGGATCGTTTAACGGTCCGGTTTTTTGTGTGTTACACGTAAGCAACTTGGTCACGGTCACACCAGAGCTTGTCTGTGTCCAAGATGTACCCGCATTTTTAGCCGGATTATGAACAAGGTGGAAGAAGGGAGATTCCACATGTTCAGTTGGTCCGGGCACCTGATTTGGATCAAGTCCCTCCAGTGGAGTACCCCACGGAATTTGCAGAATATCCACCCGGTCAATAAGAGATCTACCCTGAAAATAAGTTGTATATGCTTCAAGTCTGCACAGGTGGTTATCCCATGCGGTGACTTTAAAAGGCCCCGTTCCAACAGGTTTCAGCATGGATTGTATCTTCTCGGTAGGCATGTTTATCTGATCTGTATCTGGGTTTCGAGTAACAATGACGGCCCGGCTTGTCGTCAGAAAAGATAAAAACAATTCCTGCGGTTGTTTTAAACAGAAGCGCACAGTTAAGGGGTTTAACGCTTCAACTGAATGGATCTGGTTCATAATTTCACGGTACAATGTACGGCGCTCTGTAGATAACAGCCGCTCGAACGAATAGACGACATCGGGTGCTGTAAAGGGACTGCCGTTGTGAAAATAAACCCCTTTCCGCAAATGGAAAATCCATGTCCGTCTATCATCGGATACATCCCATGTATGCGCTAGACAGGGCAGAATCTTTCCTCGTTCATCTCGTTGTACAAGTCCATCGTATACGTGGCTTGTTACAAAAGACTCGGCAAGCAGATTAATATATAACGGATCGAGCGCATGAAGTTGCTGACGAATAGGTAAACGAAACGTATCAATGGGTTCATTATTCGTTCCAGCTTCCGTGTGGTGCCCTGAATAACCAAGCAACCACTGATTGAGAACATGTTGCATAGAGATTGAACTGGAGAAGTCCCGAACTTGATCCGCAGCCTCTTGTAACTCCAGGCGATTCATTGCTTGCATCATGTACTCTGCAGCAATTTGATCTGCCGGAGCCAACAGAGAGAGTGTCGAACGCCGTCCTCGTCCCCGCCGGGCATGCCAATGGATCCAGCCCAAAGAAGCCATTTTTTTCACAATCGTTAATGTGTTGCGATGGGTACAGTCAAGGATCACAGCGAGATCTGCTAGAGTTATGGTGTGTTCTGATGTTTCGCCGAGCTGGCTGTGGAGTAGCAAGTATTGCTGATGTAGCTTCATCGGGGTTCCTCCTTGATGACAAGGTGTATGACGTTCCTTAGCAATCTAAAATAAGAAGTTATATCGGTCAAGATTTCTGTTTGTGTTCTTATTTTATCATTTAGAATAAAACGTAGATAGATGAATGGAGGTTTTTCCTATGATTGATATAATCTCTTCATCCCATCTTTGTTATCTTGTAGCCCGGGTAGAATTGTCCAAATTAAGAACGGAATAGAGCGGAGTTTGGATTTGCCAGCAGTTCATTTATGCAAACGTGATATGTAAGTGCTATAATGTAAAAATAAACGTATGAAGGGGGTGAATCTCTTGTTTGAATTACATGAGCTATTGCCGTATATATTCTCCATTGGTCTGATTTTTACCGTCAGTTACGCCTATATTGCCCATCTACACTGTGGTATGACGGAGTACTGGATGGAAGGTGGAGCTGGAGACGGAATTGAACCTGTCTTTCCGGCACTTGGCTTGAACTTACAGTGCAGGCCGGAAAACTGGAGCCGCATGGTCAGACGAAAAGAAGCACCGGATGAAGATGAACCAGACTGTATTTCCTTGTTGAGACTGGAATCAACCAATCAACAAGGAGGATATATATGGAACAACATACAAACAAGAGGTTCACACTCACATCTGGCAAGGGACGGATCTATGGCCTGATTGTGATTTTATTCGCAGTTATGCTGCTTGCCGGATGCAGTAATAATGTATCAGAGATTAATTCTTCCACTCCAGGGTTCTTTAATCATTACATCGTATTTCCGCTGTCGTATCTGATTCAGCATATCGCCAGTATATTTAGTGGAAGTTATGGTGTTGCGATTATCGTCATTACACTTGTCATTCGGCTCGCATTATTACCGCTCATGATGCGTCAAGCCAAGTCCCAGCAGGGAACACGGGTGATTATGAATGCGATGAAACCTGAACTGGATGCCATTAAGAAAAAGTACGAGGGCAAGAACGATACGGCTAACCGGCAGAAGTTGTCTGAAGAGACAATGGCGTTATACAAAAAGCATAAATTCAACCCGCTGAATATCGGCTGTTTGCCATTGTTAATTCAACTCCCGATTTTATCGGGGATTTACACGGCAATTCGGCTAACGCCAGAGCTGTCGTCCCATTCGTTTTTGTGGTTCAAGCTTGGCGCACCTGACTATGTACTGGCTGTAGTTGTAGCTGTTATTTATCTTATTCAGGCGAAGGTATCACAGGCAAATATGGCTCCTGAACAGCGCAAACAGTTTGCGATAATGGGGTATATCTCCCCGCTAATGATGGCGTTTTTCTCGTTTTCCGCACCAGCAGCTATGCCACTGTACTGGACGGTTGGGGGTTCGTTCTTAGTGCTACAGACGTTGCTGTTCCGCAAATTGTACCCAGTCGAGCATCCGCAGGTAGCCGAAGTGACGGAATTAAGCACGCAGAAGCCTGATCACATCAAAGGTGCTAAAAGCACGAAGAGCGCAAAGAATACCAATAGTGCAAAGAATACACAAAATGCGGGTAATTCCAAACGTTCTGCTAAACCTGCCAAATCGTAGTTGAGTTATAAAAATATTAAATAATGCAATCAAAGAAGCGCGTCCATAGGGACACGCTTCTTTGATTTGCTTAACTTATATTCTAGGTATATCCAGATCTCCGGATAATTGAAAACGGGAAACAAAATGCCAGATTAACTCCCGACGGGAGGAAACCTTTGTTTTGGCGAAGATGGACTTCAGATGATCTTGAACGGTGTAGGCTGAAATATGCATAGCCTTTGCAATTTCCTTCGAGGAAAAGCTGCGTAGCACATAGGCGAGCAATTCACGCTCCCGAGCGGATAAGGCATAACTCTCGGACAGCAGGGGGAGTATGTCCTGAGGCATAGCCTGCTCCAGCCAAACGGCGATCTGATCCCATTTCTCTGCATGTTCTGCCGATTCGAAAGACTGCATCATACTAGCCTGAAGCATAACGTAACGACCGTCCGCCAACTGGACACATACTTTAGACAGTGAACCGTCCGATGTTGGTGAAGCTGACGAGGCATTCTTTTGAATGGATTGCAGTAGATGAGAACTCACGGCACGAACGGGTCTCGGAAGCACATCGGATTCAATCTGCTCCAATCGGCGTAATTGGGATAACCAGTATTGTGCGGCCGGATTTTGCATTACAGGTTCGAGCGGAGCGCGTAAAATAACAATGCCTGGCTCCCGCGGACTGCCACCTTGAAGCTCTTCCATCAATAATAGATGCGTTGTCCGTAGCATAAATGCAATTGAGGATGCCCAGTGTTGCATGAGCTCCCGCTCTTCTTCAGAGAATGTAAGCTTGTTCTGTTTGCGGTACAACGTGAGATAGCCCCAGCAGGCATCGTTATTCACAAATACCGTTCGAAGCTCATCCCCGAATCCGGCAGGCTGTAAAATATTCGTGTAACGTGAACTTGCTCCAGGCCGTGATTGGATGGAAGCATGCAAAATAGCAGCATACTGACCGGACTTAATCAAGTCGCTATATTTATGGATATCCTCTTCCATGTATTCATTAATAAATAATCGATCATGAATGGCTTCAATGCCATCTTCCGTCACCGCGCCTGTAGAAAGAAGGGTGGAAGGATCTACGGTGGTGAAGCAATAAGCATCATATGTGATAACCGTATGAATTTGTTTGAGAACAGCTTCCCGATAGGTGTGAGAGGTCCAGTTTCCTTTTTCAAGGGAAGTAATCCGGTGTACATTCTGTGCAGTAATTAGGCTGGTCAATTGGATAAGCTCCTTCCCGAGTACGTTAATATCCCATACTTATGGGATGGTCGTCTGTATGTATACTTTTATAATGAAATTAGACGAATGCAGAGTCAAGTCTAACTTCAAATTCAGAGGAGTGTAACTGCGATGAAAGATCATATAAATGGTACACGGGATGAAAAACGAAATAAAGGAACGGATCATACATGCTCGGATAATCCTTCACCCATGAGTTGGGATAGCGCGGACATCGTTCGTTATGAACAATCGATTGCTCTCAAAATTCCGGGATATGCCTATATGCATGATCTGATGGATAAACTTATCACAGCAACAATAGCAGATAACAACGATATTGAAATATTAGTTACCGGAGCTGGAGGAGGCAAGGAGATTACTTTACTGGGTACAGAACATCCTGACTGGTTGTTGACAGGTATGGATACCTCTCAGCCGATGTTGGATTTAGCGAAAAAAAGAGCAGATGAAGCTCGCATCTCGCATCGGATCAAGCTTTTTTCCGAGACCATTGAACAATTACCTGAGGATGGATTGTACGATGGTGCCACGAGTATGCTGATGCTGCATTTTATTCAGGGACTGGAAGCAAAAAAGTCTTTCCTGATGCATCTCGCCAGTAGGCTCAAACCCGGCGCACCTCTAATCCTTGCGTCTGTTAATGCAGATCTGGATTCTCCCGCTTATCCAGTCATGATGCAGGCGTGGCGGGAACATATGATGCAGGCGGGAGTGCTTACGGAGGAATGGGAACGGTTCGCCGCATCGCTCGGTCAGACATCCGATCCCGTATCTGCTGAAATTTTAGTGAGATTGCTTGCGGAGTGCGGTTTTTCAAGGATAACCCGTTATTTTGCAGCATTCTGGGTGGAGGGGTATTATGCAATCCGAGACTAATATACAACAAGACAACATCATGAAGGATCAGATCTGGGTTGTTGGTGGTTATGGCCAAGTGGGGCAGATGGTCTGTACTCAGCTTGCGCAAGCATTTCCCGGCAAAGTGTGGGCTGCGGGTACACGCTTGGAACGTGCCGAACAATTCAGTCGCCAGACGGGTGGAGCAGTTAAACCACTGCAACTGAATATTATGAAAACGGTGGACCCTGCCATGTTGCGACACGTTAAACTTGTCGTCATGTGTGTAGATCAAAATGACACCCGGTTCGTTGAAAGTTGTGCCAAAGCCGGAGCCGATTACATCGATATTTCTGCCAAGGGTGATTTCTTAAAACAAGTGGAAGGATTGCATTCAGTGATGAAAGTTTCTGGATCAACCGCTATTCTTAGCGTTGGTTTGTCGCCCGGCATAACCAATCTGCTTGTTCGTGAAGCGTCGATGCATTTGGATCAAGTGCAGGAGGCGAACATCACGGTGATGCTTGGTCTCGGGGAGAAGCACGGCAAGGCGGCAATCGAATGGACGGTAGACCAGATGAATACGGCTTATGAGGTCAAGAAGCATGGAAAGTTTACCAAAGTTCAGAGTTTGAGCGATGGAAAATGGATTGATTTCGGCGAGCAACTGGGAAGACGGATCGCATATCGATTTCCGTTTTCAGACCAACAGGCTGTAGCCCAAACGTTGCACATCCCTACCGTTTCAACCCGACTGTGCTTGGATTCCCGTTGGATTACCAGAGCATTGTCGATATCCAGACAAGCAGGATTAGTGAAGCTGCTGCGTTTTGCTTGGGTTCGTGATCTGGTAGTAAAAGCATTTGCTGCGATTCCAGGTGGTAAGCCGATGTTTGCTGTGAAGATAGATGCGACAGGATGGAAAAATGGAGAGCGGGTGGGAATAGAGCAGCTCGTTGTTGGCGAGAAGGAGGCTGTTCTCACAGCAGAGGTAGCTGCAGCTGTAGCGAAAAGGGTCTATATGAACGGTCAACAGCCAGGCGTGTATCATGTGGAACAATGTTTCTCCATAAAGGACATTGAAGAGGAACTTAAATACTCGTTAAATGTGGTAACCAAAATCACATAATCTGAACCGTATCCAAGTGACGCGACGCGTTGGACTCATGGCTTAAAACAACTTAAAGGTTGTTTTGTCTGAAAGCGCCAATCTGCTATGATAAAACTACGGATCAAGCACGATTGGAGGGAGAACATGGACTATATTGCCATACTGCCTTATTACAGAGTACAACGAGAGATGACTGGCCTTTCGCAGGAGATTGAGAGGAATGCCCGTACCATGACCCTTTATTCGGATCGAATCGTGACCAAGTACAGGGAGTTCAGGATTACGGAAGTATTTGATATGTCTTTTCGCCGGATGGGGGATGCAGGTGGTTTTTTCTATCTGCATACGAGCACAGGAGTATATCCCTATATGGTAGAGATAGATCCTAGGCCGTTTATCCAGACATTCCACCAAGTGGCGATTGCTCGAATCAAATGATTGACCTTGCCGCCACGTAAAGCCTTACGATGGATGGGTAGTAATTATATCCAATCCAGAGGAGTGTATCTCATGAGTATTTTGATTCAACAAGTAACTATTCTAACGATGCAAGAAGCCGAAGCACCTTTCACGGGGGATATACGGATTGAAGGAAATCAGATTGTGCAGATCGCGAGTCATATCATGCCTCAACCTGAGGATGAGGTGATTGATGGTCGAAATAAACTGGCGATGCCCGGTCTTGTGAATGCCCACCAGCATTCGCCAATGAGTCTGCTTCGAGGTTTTTCCGACGATCTGAAGTTGATGGACTGGCTGGAGCGCAAGATGTTGCCTGCCGAAGCACGAATGACACCTGAAGATATTTATTGGGGAGCTAAATTGGGCATTGCAGAGATGATTCGTTCAGGAACAACGGCTTTTGCCGATATGTACATTCATATGAATGAGATCGCTGAAGCAGTCACGGAAACAGGCATACGTGCATCGCTGACTCGTGGTATGGTTTTTATGGAGGATGATGGAGGACGCAGGCTGCAGGAAGCGATCGATCTGGTGCAACGCTGGTCAGGGAAAGCAAATGGTCGAATCACAACGATGTATGGACCGCATTCTCCTTATACTTGTCCGATGGAACCGTTACGTGAAGTCGTTGCAATGGCTGTTCAGGACGAGATTCCACTGCACATTCATCTGGCGGAAACGAAGGAAGAAGTAGAGAAGATTCGTAGCCGCTATGAGATGACACCCACGGAATATTTGGAGGAATCAGGTATGTTCGAGCGGGCGCATGTGCTACTGGCTCACGGAGTACATCTGAACCCTCAAGACATCAGCAGGCTGAAGGGCATGCGCGGCGGTGTCGCCCATAATCCGGTGAGCAACCTGAAACTCGGTTGTGGCATTGCTCCAGTAGAGGCGATGATATTCGAGGGAATCACGGTAGGAATCGGGACAGATGGAGCAGGGAGCGCAACAACACTGGATATGTTCGAAGAAATCAAGGCTGCATGCTGGCTGCAAAAGCTGGACTACGGTGATCCAACCCGGCTTCCAGCACGTCAAGTACTTGATATGGCAACCCGTGGGAGTGCAAAATTGTTATCATTGCAAAATGAAGTGGGGATGCTTGCACCTGGATACAAAGCGGATCTCATTCTGATTGACCTTGCCAAACCTCACCTGCAGCCCATTCATAATGTAGAGTCGCTGTTGGCCTACAGCGTGAATGGGGCGGATGTGCACACCACCATTGTAGATGGGCAGATCCTGATGCAGGACAGAAAGTTGCTTACCATAGATGAGGATGAGTTATATCGCGAAGTAAACACTCGCGCGAAGCGAATTGTGGAAGGTGTTTAAAAATATTATGTTTTCATTTAATCGATTAATTCAAAAGGCAATCTCTAATTTCATCTTAAAAAGTGCTGTATTTCTCCCCATATTTTATGGGCTTCCACAGCGTTTTGTGCTGGTGCGACATACCGGGAGTTATTTTTTGCATGAATGAAATATAATGTATTGAATTTATCGTCAGCCCACTGAATCGTATAATAATCGTCGAGATCAGTTCGGTTTTCATTTGCAATAATGGGGAAATATCGATCACCATTCATTTTTTTCTTCATTTTAGCTATGAAACGATCCGGCCTTTCAGGTTCAAAAACATCATATACTTTGTCGTCAATAAGCATTTTTCCTTTAAAGGTAGTAGGTCTGAAAAAATCCCGAAAACCTTTCGTAGTTATTTGAATCTCGATTGTTTCTCCATCTAATGTACTAGCTATGTATTTTTGCTCAATGTCATAAGGTAATTTATAAAATATTAGCATCACGATAAAAAGACTAACGACACCAACAATTAAGGCAATTAATTTCTTGATAATATGACCGCCTTTCTATGAGTGAGTAACGTAAATGATCTATCCTAAGAACAATTCTGTTTACATGTTCATAGTCATTGAAATATCAAAAATAAAAATAACTGTGGGCACTGTAATTTGGTATGCTGATACAAATTATAACATGTAATATACTGGAAAATAAATCATTTATCAGTATATACAAGTGGGGTTATTCGCGTTTATGATAAACTCAAAATAGAAACTTGCGGATATTTAAAAATATTTTTTTCGAAAATTCAATCGAAAATGGAAATTTTTTGATGATTAAAACGCTATGGGAGCTTATCCCATGGCGTTTTTTGTCGAATATTAACTGGTAATAGTTCTATTGACCTGTTCAGAATCCGTTCAGAATAGGTCGTTATACTTGCTATGTATCTATATTAAAAATCAGATAAACACGAGGAGGAACATGAATTGAAGGGGAAAAATAAACACAATAAATTAAAGCCGATCATGAAAAAAAGCATGTTGGCCGCACTTAGTCTTGGTATTGCCTTGCCTGTAGCCGGTTCACTTCCTCACGCTCTGGCGGGAGCACTTGAGCCGACCAACATTAACATTTCACGCCCAGTACTTAATGATGATATTTATTGGCTAAGCCATTCGTCCGAGCAAGTGGATGCACTGCCTATTATGCCTTCTACCCCAATCGGAGTTGATAATAATACGATCATTATTGATTTGAGTACTCATTTTCCTTCTGAGAAGTTCATTCAACTCGGTGCGATTTCAGAGAATACGAATGTAGCTCGCACTTATGTAACTAACGACAATAAACTTATTGTTGTTCCTTATCGTAGCGGCAAGATCAACATTCAATTGCAGGCTAAAAATGCACTATCCCCAGAAGGGGAAATGATCAGAGACAATATAGAGCTCTACATCAGCAAAAAAGGAGATCTAAACGGTGACGACAAAGTTGATTCTGCGGATGCAGTTCAACTATACAATTACCTTCGTAACATGGTAACCCGTCGTGGCTTCTCTTTTGTAGAGATGAACCAAGCAGATGTAGATCGAAACGGTGAACCTGAATTGGCAGATATGAATGCTTTGCTAAGTGGTTACGCTAACCAATCTCTTGGAGCTAAAGATAATAGCTATGTATTAACTTTCAAGCAAGTCGATGACGCTCCATATGTGTTGAATGGCAAGTTAAATGGGGATTTGAAAGTGGGCGCTACGTTAACAAGTAACACCGAATTCTTTGACCCTGACGGCGATAGACTTAGAACGATGCACTATCAATGGTATCGGGGCTCCGAAGCAAGTGGAGAAGGTAAAACAGAAATCATAGGAGCTACTGATGCAGTATATAAGATTACTGATGCCGAGCAAGAGAAATATCTCTTTTTACAGATTACACCTGAATCTTATTCATCTGATCGTCCTCAAGGAAAACCGGTAGTCCTTCGTAGTGAGTCAACTGTTGCGGTAAAACAGGAGGATATCGTAAGTCTTTCGCCATCGAATGGTTCTACGGAAGTTAGAATCGATGAACCTTTAGTCATTACGTATCGTCAAAATGTTAGAGTAAATAATTACAGCAATTCCAGTATTGTCATTAAGAATCTGACAGCTGACGAGGTGGAGGCTTCCTACATGATTAGTGATGGAGGTAATTTCTATATAATGGGCAATAAAGTATATATCAGAAACAACGGTTTGAGATATGGAGCTAATTATTCCATTGAAATCCCGAATGATGCCTTCATAGCTGCGGATCCGGATGATAATGCTTATATGCAAGGGACTGTCGTAGAACAAAATGGTGTTCAATGGACATTTACAACACGGATACCACAATAATTTAAAATTCTAGCTTGCTCAAAAATGATATCTACCCATTATTGATTCAGACATGGAGGTTATACCATGCTTCAACTGAAAAAGAAACGTATTAAAATGAGAAAAACAATGTCAGGTCTGATTATGTTGACATTATTTTCGTCACTTGTTTTGCCGGGCTCCGCAGGAGCTACACCTTCTCAATCATCACAAGTGGAATTGGCGAATGTCAGTGTACAGGCAGGTCAAACCGTTCATGTGCCTGTTGTTATGAAAGCGACGGAACTTCCGATCAAAGCTTATAATATGCAAGTTGATTATGATACAACAGCGTTGGAGATTGTACGAATCACTCCAAGAACGATCAATACAATCACTTCATCCCCAGAATTAAATACTCCATCCGATTTCCAGTACGTTATTAATAACGAGGAAGGATGGGTGCGGATTATCTGGATGGATCTTAGTGAAGTTGAGCATTGGATCGATACAGGTGACCAGATGTTCGATATCGAATTTAAAGCTAAATCCACTGCTACTCCAGGACAAAAACAGCTCAAAGTGAATCAGGATGACTCAGAACACTTCCATTTCGAAAATGTAGACTATGGTGCTAATGCCCAATTGTCTGGAGGAACCATTACCATTACAGCAGCTAGCTCAGGCGGTAACTCCAGTACGCCTTCAACGGGTTCATCAGGTGGAGGGGGAGCGGCACCATCTCCTGCACCATCTGTGCCAACCACATCTTCCACTCCAGTGGCAACTAAAGGTGTAGACATTTACGTGAATGGACAGAAGCAGGAGCAGTCTGCAACGGCATCAACATCCACGATTGATAATAAAGTGACTACAACGATTCAAGTGGATAACAACAAAGTGATCAATCAGGTGGGGAACGGACTTCGTACACTGTTACTTCCGGTTACAGGCACGGGTACTAATTCGGTTGTCGGTGAACTGAACGGCAGACTCGTGAAGACGATGGAAGGCAGTAATGCACAAGTTGTTATTCAAACGGATACAGGAACGTATACCCTTCCAGCCAGTCAAATCAAGATAGATCAGGTGGTTAAACAGCTTGGCGGTTCAGCACCTTTGGAAGATGTTAAGTTCCAGATTGCGATTACACCAAGTAATGATGCAAAGAAAGCAGCGATTGCAGCGGCAGCAAGCAAAATGAATAATACAACGGTGATCGCGGCTCCGGTTGATTTTGAAGTGAAAGCTGTTTACAAAGGTCAGCAGGTGGATGTGAATCGCTTCAATGCTTATGTAGAGCGCACGATCACTTTGCCTAAAGACACCGACGGCTCCAAAATCACCACAGGTGTTGTGCTTCAAGCGGACGGTACAATGCTACATGTGCCAACCAAAGTAATCAAAGGAACAACAAATGATGCTGCGGTGATTAACAGCTTGACAAACAGTACGTATGCTTTGATTTACCACCCGGCAACGTTCTCAGATATCTCCAATCACTGGAGTCGCACGGATGTTGAGGATCTGGCTTCGCGTCTAGTTGTGGAAGGTGCAGGAGATAATACCTTTGCACCGGATCGTAGCATTACGCGCGCAGAGTTCACAGCCGTATTACTCAGAGGTCTTGGTCTGCATTCTCCTGAAAGTGCTGTAACGACAACATTTACAGACGTGAAAGCAGATAGCTGGTATGAGAATGAAGTGCAAACCGCCATTTCCTACGGATTGATCTCCGGTTACACGGATAACAGTTTCCGTCCGAACGAGGAAATATCCCGTGCTGAAGCGATGACCATCGTTGCGCGTGCCATGAAATTGGTAGACTTGACTAAAGCGGATGCTTCCGAGACGGCGAATCTGCTTGGTGCGTATAGTGACGGTAACAAAGTCCAAGCATGGGCTGCAGAGCCTGCAGCTTCAGCAATTAAGCAAGGTCTGGTTCAAGGGGCTGACGGGAAATTGATGGCAGATGCAGACATTAGCCGTGCTCAGACAGCAGCTATTGTGAAACGTTTGCTGGCAAAAGCCGGATTGATCTAATTTATTTTCAAATGATTGTTCATTAAAATGTAATCCTAACAACAATAGAACACCTGCCTCTCGTTTAACGTTATCGTTGAATGAAAGACAGGTGTTTTTTATTTCAAACGAAAGCTTTGTTTAGCGGCGGATCATTTGATAAAATAGAAGGGACGCCTCAGCACACTTTTAATAGAAAAAGTATATTGGCACATTTTTAGATCCTTTACTGTGAGCCTTGTCGTGCGTCTATGTGAATATATGAACATAATCTAGCGATTTTATTATACACAGAATGGAGCCATCCGATGAAATATCGCAATATGGAAGATTGTATTAACGATCTGGAGCAGCATGGTCATCTGATCAGGGTTAAGGAAGAGGTTGATCCGAATCTGGAGATGGCTGCGATTCACATGAAGGTGCATGAGGCTAAGGGCCCGGCGCTGTTATTTGAAAATGTAAAAGGTTCCAAGTTCAAAGCCGTGTCGAATCTGTTCGGCACCGTTGAACGCAGTAAGTTCATGTTCCGCGAGACACTGGAAGGTGTACAGCGCGTTATGGATGTGCGGGATGACCCTATGAAGGCTCTCAAGACACCATTTAAGCATGTTCGCACAGGACTTGCCGCTTGGCAGGCATTGCCGAAGCAAAAATCCATCAGCCTTCCGGTATCGGCGCAGGAGATTCAGATTTCCGATCTGCCGCTCATCAAACACTGGCCGATGGATGGAGGAGCGTTTGTCACATTGCCTCAAGTGTATTCGGAAGACCCGGACAAACCGGGCATTATGAATTCCAATCTGGGCATGTATCGTGTGCAGCTGAGTGGTAACGACTACGAGATGAATAAAGAGATTGGATTACATTATCAAATTCACCGTGGAATCGGAATCCATCAAGCCAAAGCGGTGAAAAAAGGCGAACCGCTGAAAGTTAGCATTTTCATCGGCGGCCCACCAGCTCATACGTTATCAGCAGTCATGCCGCTGCCAGAAGGATTAAGTGAGATGACCTTTGCGGGCCTGCTTGCCGGACGCCGCTTCAGATATAGCTACAAGGATGGGTACTGCATTAGCAATGACGCGGATTTTGTCATTACGGGGGAGATTTATCCTGGCGAGACCAAGCCGGAAGGTCCTTTTGGGGACCATTTGGGTTACTATAGCCTGACTCACGAATTCCCGCTTATGCGTGTTCATAAAGTATATGCTAAACCAAACGCGATCTGGCCATTTACGGTTGTAGGGCGTCCGCCGCAAGAAGATACGGCATTTGGCGATCTTATTCATGAAATTACGGGAGATGCCATCAAACAGGAAATTCCGGGTGTGAAAGAAGTGCATGCTGTGGATGCTGCAGGGGTGCATCCTTTGTTATTCGCCATCGGCAGTGAGCGTTATACGCCTTATACCGATGTGAAGCAACCAACCGAATTGTTGACGATTGCCAATCGAATTTTAGGAACAGGCCAACTCAGCTTGGCGAAGTATCTGTTTATTACGGCGGAGGATCAGCAATCACTGGATACGCATAAAGAAGTTGAATTTTTGACTTATATTTTGGAACGGATGGATCTGCAAAGGGATATTCATTTTCATACGCATACTACGATTGATACACTCGACTACTCAGGTACGGGGCTCAACAGTGGTAGCAAGGTGGTTATGGCGGCATACGGCGACAAGATTCGTGAATTGTGCAAAGAAGTGCCGGAATCGTTGAAGAACATTCGCGGTTACGACAATCCGCAACTGATCATGCCGGGCATGGTTTCCATCCAGACATCTGCCTTCACTACGTATGAAGATACTGCGCGGGAGATGAGAGAGTTCACAGATCTGCTGCAAGAGCGTGGGGGACTGGATTCATGCCCGTTGATTATCGTGTGTGATGACAGCTCGTTCACGAGTGCAAACCTCAGTAACTTCTTATGGGCTACGTTTACGCGCAGCAACCCTTCACATGACATGTACGGAGTGAACAGCAGTTATAATCACAAGCACTGGGGCTGTGACCAGCTGATTATTGATGCGCGGGTGAAACCACATCAGGCGCCGCCGCTTATTCCTGATGCATCGGTGGAGAAGAGCATTGAACGTTTTTTCGTAAAAGATGCAAGTCTGGAATCCATTAAACTTTAAGTCGCATTGTAATGAATTGCTCATGAATCAGGAGTCCAAACCATGTGTTAGGGCTCCTTTTTCATTACGTTGGTTTCGTTTCATTCGCTTGGAAACACGTGAAAAAGTTATTAAATCTCGCATACACGAAATTAAAACCGGGATAATACCTTATTGCCTATGAGGATAAAGTCTTAGACGTTCATTTTTGTCCATATGATTAAGGTCGTTTGGACTATGTTGAAAATGTTGGATTCAAACGATATAAGATGTATAAGTATGTCTCGGCCCCGATCATTCGGGGTTGTTAACTATAATCATTTGTTCAGGGGGAGTTCCGATTGAGAATCCATATTATGAACCTGCAAGACGGGGACCGTCTGACAGCGGATACGTTTAGTGACGCAGGACTGCACATTCTCGGAAAGGGGACTGTCATTCGAAGCGAGGATATTACCTTGCTTATGCAACATCGGGTAGATTACGTAGACATTGAATTGCGTGAAGAAGGAATTACCGAAGCAGAGTTTTTCGCAGCTTCGATGAAACACGCATCAGAATCCAGAAGTAACAGCAGTTCTAGCGGGACGAGCACTGGTGAACAACCTCCTGAAGAAGAGATGAAGTCTCAATTCCTTCAGACTGTACATAATTATCAGAATGCATTTCTGGAAGCGCTGACGGTAGGCAAGTTTAATGCAACGATGGTAGATGATGCCCTGCAACCTATGGTGGATGGACTTGATGAGCAAAAGGACGTTGTACATCTCCTGATGATGCTGGAACGCGATGACGTTAACAACTACACCCATTCCATACAGGTAGGTCTATTATCCTTCTATATTGCGAGCTGGCTAGGATATTCTCAGGAAGAATGTTACAAAATCAGCCGGGGCGGGTACTTGCACGATATCGGCAAGTGTAAGGTTTCACTTCGAATTCGAAACAAAACAGAACCGTTGACGGCAGAAGAGCAACTCGAATTGCAGCGTCATACGATCTATGGACATGAAATCATTAAGAACTCTATGACAGATGAAGCTACGGCTCTGGTCGCTTTACAGCATCATGAGCGTGAAGATGGATCAGGGTATCCAATGCAACTTGGAAAAGGTGAGATTCATCCGTATACTCAGATTGTGTCTGTAGCTGATATCTACATTGGTATGCGGATCGGTAAACATGGAGCGAGCAATCCGAACCTGATTAACAATCTCAGAGATATCTATGGCATGGGATTTGGTAAATTGAATGAAAAGGCGGTTCAAGCGTTAATGCAGCATTTGCTGCCTAACTTTATCGGTAAACAAGTACTTCTCAGCAATGGTGAGAAAGGTGTTATTGTCATGAACAATGCGTCCGATATTTTCAAACCGCTGATTAAAGTGGAATCCGAACAGTATCGTGATCTGTCCAAAGAGCGCACTCTTTCCATTAACGAATTGCTGATTTAAGCGGTAAAAAAGAAAACAGGCAAAACGAGCTTCTTATCATTGGATGAGAAGCTCGTTTTTTTAATGAAACAATCTCAACCATTGCTATCAATCACGCCTCGCTGAAACGAACCGTTCCGAAAGACGATCCACGATCCATACCAGCAAAGCCGTGATACTGACGCCCGCACCTAACAAACATACTCCCCTCCAGCCTGACCAGGCGTACACTTGTGTAGAAATAATGGAACCAACTGCGCTGCCGATGGAATAGAAGATCATATACGATGCAGTTAATCGGCTCTGAGCTTCCGGACGGACTTGATAAATCAGACTTTGATTGGTCACATGTACAGCTTGCACGGCAAGATCAAGCAGGATCACACCCACAACCAGAAACCATAATGAAGTATGTAACAGGCTGGTAGGAATCCAGGACAACACTAAAATGATGAGAGAAATGCCGGTTGTTTTCTGTCCAGAACCATGATCGGCCAGTTTGCCTGCTTTGGCGGCAGCAAGTGCTCCAGCAAGGCCTGCCAAGCCAAAAGCGCCTATAGCAGCGTGGGATAACGATATTGGGGGTGCACTGAGTGGTAACACAATGGCAGTCCACAATATGCTGAAGGCCATAAAAATGAACATGGCTAGTATCCCGCGGATTCGAAGTACATGTAACTCTTTATATAGTCGCAGGGTGGAAGCAAGCAGTTGCAAGTAGCCAAGCTTGGATTGTTTGAACGATCCTTGAGGGAGCATACGCCCCAGCACAAATACACTAATCAGAGTGAGACTGGCTGAAAATAAATATACAGATCTCCAGCCCAACCAGTCATTCATCAAGCCGGCCACAGATCGCGCAAGCAAGATGCCGATGACAATTCCGCTGGTTACCCGGCCTACGATGCTCCCTCGCTGGGAATCGGCTGACAAATGAGCCGCATAAGCAACAAAGGTTTGTGTGATAACGGCTAATAACCCAACCATTGCAATAGCTGCGAATAAAATGGATGATGAAGCAGAAGTTCCTACAACGATTAGAGCGGATGCGGATAAAATCATCTGGATCAGGATCAGTTTTCGGCGGTTGACGAGGTCTCCCAGTGGAACAAGCAGTAAGAGGCCAAGCGCGTAACAAATCTGAGTAATGGTAATCACGAGACCAATGGTTGCAGTGGATAGATGAAATTCGAGTGCGATGGAATCCAATAAGGGTTGCGCATAGTAAATATTCGCTACGGATAGACCGCTACACACAGCAAATACCCATGCTAATGCTCCTGTCATGCTCTGTTTTGTAGAAGATTCCTTGTTTACTTTTTGAATAGAATGTTGCATTTATGACGCATTCCTTTCTTGTTTTCTATTTTGTACTGGTTGGTATATTATTGATGGGATTAACCATATATTTTATCTTTCTGAATGTCAATAGGGCTCCTGATTAGAAAAAGAGGAAATGGTTATTAATTGATTGAGATGCTATGTTTATTGTGGGGGATGGAGGATTGATGATTTAAATACATTTTGACATTTCGAATCACTGCGTTAGTATATAACTATACTGTTCGATAAATAATGGAGGGGTATTGTGGTTAGAAAACGAGAGTTTAACACAGAAGAAGCACTGGATGCTGCTATGCATGTATTTTGGCTTAAAGGGTTCGAGGCAACCTCACTAACGGATTTAACAACGGCAATGGGGATTCAGCGTCCCAGTTTGTATGCAGCCTTTGGAGATAAAATGGAGCTGTTTGAACATGTGCTTCGTAGATACACCAATTCACATGCCGCGCAGATCAGATCTATGCTAGGGCATGGGGAGTCCGTCAGAGAAGCTTTTCGCGCTGTTTTTGACTGGATTACATCTGGGAAGAAGAAAGTTAATGCCAGTCACGGTTGTTTTTGTATCAACACCATGGTTGAACTGGCTCCCCATGATCCCAAATTTGCAGTGTTAACACGTGAGCATCAGATGTATCTGGCGGTTATTTTCAGAGAAACACTCGAAAAAGGTCAACAGAATGGAGAGTTACCAGAGGAGTTAAACGCCGGACTTGTGGCACAAAGTTTAGTTGTTTCGATGATTGGGTTAACTGTGCTAATGAAGGCGGCACCGGATCGTTCGTTCATCGAGCAAAGCATTGAGGCGACGCTATCTGTATTGAATAACAGCGATCATAGAAACGAGCCTCTTATTTTAAAATAAGAAGCTCGTTTTTTGAATGGATACGGCGATAATTGTGTACAAATCCGTTTATCCTCATTTTTAGGAATGGGTATTGTTTATCGGGTTTGACGAGCGAATCATAGCTACACTGGACTCGCGGACAATCAACCGCGGTTCGAACTGGATATGTTCGTACTCTGAAGTACTCATCTCACGAATCCGTTTAAGCAATAACTCCGTTGCGAGCCGAGCGACCTCCTCACCCATGATGGAGACGGAACTGATCTGAGGCGACGACACGGTTGTCCATTGATTGTTATCCACGCCCACCACAGCAACATCCTCGGGTACCCGTACGCCGAGCTCTTTAAAGCGGTTCACAAGTCCGATGGCAACCATATCATTGATTGCATAGACTGCATCCGGCATATGGGTCAAACCGTAGAAGTAATCCGCTGCACTTGCTCCCGTAGCAAGTGAGAAGTCCTCACCGAAGTAAACGAGGGAAATATCCACATGTCCGACAGCCTGCTCGTAAGCACGATAACGCTCCTCGATAATATCTTTGGGGGCTCCGGCATAAGCAATCCGGGTTCTTCCAATCTTAAACAGATGCTCCATAACCAGTTTTCCCTCAGGTTGCGACAAGGAGACGATGTCTGCTTGAATGCCAGGCTCCAATTTTTTTCCGTAGTTAATAATCGAGATGGGAAGAGGGGCTTTGTCAATGAGCCCGGGCAGTGTTTTTGGATAGGCAAGTGGCATGAAAATGAGACCATCAACGTGTAATTTCTTCACATTACGTATTGTTTCAAGTTCTGTTCTGGCATTGCCAGCTGTGTTAATCTGCACAACATGGTACCCGTGCTGCTTCGCGGTCTGCTCAACGGACCAGGAGATTTCGGGAATGATGGCGTTGCGGATATCCGGAACAACAAGTGCAATCTGATACGTTTGCCTGATTTTGAGACTCTGTGCAGAAGTGTTGGGCACAAATCCTAAATCTTCTATGGCACGCATAACCTTTTCTCGTGTTGCACTGCTGATTCCATCCGAATTGTTAATAGCCCGCGATACGGTAGCAATCCCTACACCAGCGCGTTCAGCGACATCCTTAATCGTGATTTTCTGCTCTTTACTCACTTTATCATTGACCTCACTTCATCGGAAACGATTCCGTATTTTAGGCTTATGTATGTATTGCAAAGTATGCATATAACTTGATTATACCATTGCAACATTATAGTATCCCGTAAACAAACAGAAATGGATGTAAATTTATGCATCTTTATGTTTAATTTTCTAATTCATGATTAAAAACAAACGAAATCTTAGACTGATCATCGCGTTTATTTTCTTTATCAGCATAAAATTACAGATTAATCGACGAATTTACTCACGAGATCGACATATTTATGGAGAAAGAGGTTTGACAGGTTATCTCTAATGTGACATATTTAATTTACGGAAACGTTTCCGATATTATATGAATTAATCATTTGGGAGATGAATGAAATGAAAGCATTGCGTTGGCATGGTGTCAAAGATCTTCGTCTGGAACATATTTCTGAACCTCAGATTGAACAGGGTAAAGTGAAAATAAAAGTGGAATGGTGCGGGATCTGTGGTAGCGATCTACATGAATACACAGCTGGACCGATTTTTATACCAGTTCAGGCTCCGCATCCGCTAACAGGGGAAAAAGCACCTGTGGTTATGGGACATGAGTTTTCTGGACAAGTGGTTGAAGTGGGCGAAGGGGTGACTCGTTTTCAGGCAGGTGATCGTGTGGTTGTAGAGCCCATTTATGCATGCGGTCATTGCGAAGCTTGTAAACAGGGCAGATACAATTTATGTGACAAGATGGGATTTCTAGGTCTGGCCGGGGGCGGAGGGGGATTCTCCGAGTATGTAACAGCAGATGAGAAGATGGTTCATGCCATTCCTGATTCCATCTCCTATGAGCAAGGTGCTCTGGTTGAACCTTCTGCAGTAGCTCTGCACGCTGTACGCCAGAGTAAACTGAACGTCGGGGATACGGCAGCGGTATTTGGTGCAGGGCCGATTGGACTGCTGGTGATTGAAGCGCTCAAGGCATCCGGAGCATCGGATATTTATGTTGTGGAACTGTCGCCGGAGCGTAAAGCAAAAGCGAAAGAACTGGGTGCAATTGTGATTGATCCGACCGAGGTTCAAGTGGTTGAAGAGATTCACCAGCGTACGCAAGGGGGAGTCGATGTAGCCTACGAAGTAACAGGTGTACCTCGTGTGCTGCAACAAGCGATTGACTCAACGCGTATTGGTGGCGAACTGATGATTGTAAGCATTTTTGAACAAGAAGCGCCAATGCAACCGAACTCCATTGTGATGAAAGAGCGCACAGTAAACGGAATCATCGGTTATCGCGATGTGTTCCCGGCGGTCATCCGTTTGATGGAGAAAGGATTTTTCCCGGCCGACAAGCTGGTGACCAAACGAATTGTGCTGGATGAGGTTGTAGAACACGGTTTTGAAGCGTTGCTTAAAGAAAAAAATCAGGTGAAAATTTTGGTTAAAGCAGAATAGTTCTTGAAACCTTATAGTAGACCTCTTATCCACGGATACGAGCGTCTACTTTTTTTGCTGAAAAGGGCGAAATTTGTTGCAGTGTACGCACCTTTTACATACTATAAAAAGATACAATTTGTATCTTTTTTGGACGTATGAAAAGTGATTATGTTGAAGGAGGATGCGGATATGCAAAGGAAAGTAACCTGGGCAGCAATTGGGCTGGCTCTTGTCGCCGGAGCAGGCTGGATGCTGATGGGAAACGCCAAACCCAAGACGAACACTCCGGCCATAAGACCTGTGGCTACAGAGCGTGGGGGTGTGCAAGTGTCAAATGCCCCGATTCAATCCGTTGATGTGACAAGCAAACTGGAATTGTTGGGGAGGGCTTTTAACAAATCCCCTTATGCCAACAACGTATGGGACATGCAACAATACAACGGTAAAATCTATCTGGGTCATGGAAATAGCAGCAATACGGGGCCTGCACAAAATGCGGGGCCAATTCCTGTCGTGTACTATGATGCAACGAATGCCGAGTTTCAGACACAGGCGGTGACAAACAGTAATCCGAGCATTATACCCTCAACAAAAATGTACGTGGATGAAGAGCAGATTGATCTCTATAAGGTGTTAAATGGAAAACTGTATATTCCTGGTCATGATTCCGATGGTGAAAGCTGGGACTTTGGCAACTTCTACCGCTTGGACGAAGGGACGTGGACCAAATATCGCAATCTGCCCAAGGGCGTTCATGTCTATGATCTCGCATATTATCAAGGCAAGCTGTTTGCTGCACTTGGCACAGAAACCAAACCCACCGTCTTAATCTCACATAATGATGGGCAAAGTTGGCAGCAGTTTGCAACAATCAACACATTTGGCTTTAGAGCATATACGCTATTCGAAATCCAGGGGAAATTGTATGCCTCCGGAATGATGTACCCCGCCAATAAAATATGGAATGACAAAACGAATATACTGGAGATTAATGAACGTTTGGAAAAGAGAGACGTAGCTATCTACGGTAACAAAATGTTACCCGGGTTGACCTATCAACAAGGTACGGTTCCGTACAATAAAATCGGTAAAAATATTAATTTTAACAATAAGCTGGTGTATATTGCTGGTGGTGTCTTCAATGATAGTCAACTGTTGCCTAAGTCATTGAGTGTGATGACGGATATCAATCAGGCGAGACGTGTCAGTCTGGCAGATGCGAATGCGTTACCAACAGACCTGCTTGTGCGTGATGATAAAGTTTATGTGTTAACGTATACTCGCAAGCAGGCCAATGTCTACGTGAGCAGGGTCTATCAAACCAATGATCTGACAACATGGAATGAAATTTTGCGCTTTACACAGGACACTTATGCCAAGTCATTTGAGGAGCTTGATGGTGATTTTTATTTTGGATTGGGTACAGACCCGGACGTCCTATCGCCCTCATCTGGAAAAATATTACGAGTGAATCGAGTGGATATTCCTGTGAATTCAAATTAAAATATAAGGAAGATTATGGATTATATACTATGCTGCATCCACATTGTTGGTGACCCGGCGATGTGCTGATGATATTCATCGTGCAGAACAATCTGCAGCACCCGAGTCAACGGACAGCGGCTCTTCCGAAGCTGTTCTTTTTTTTGTGGTTCAGTTTCGTGTGAGAAATTTGTTTGAAAATAAAAATAAGAATCTATAAAATGGATAAAGAGAAATATTCATGACAGTCCACAGGCGTATGACCACTGCTTGATGTATCCAAAGCATGTCACATCTCAAGGTAAGTGCGAAATGTAAACTTCCCATTGCAAAGGAGACTAAATCATGAACGTACCTTCATCATTGTTTAAACCGTTCACATCTGACAAACTTACCTTGCCCAATCGAATTGTTATGGCACCGATGACGCGGGGATTTTCACCGAGCGGTGTGCCAGGGCCCGATGTGGCTGACTATTACCGCCTTAGAGCGGCTGGCGGCGTGGGACTTATTATTACAGAAGGCACAGGGATCAACCATCCATCCTCAGTAAGTGGTGAGAACATTCCACTTTTTTATGGAGAAGAAGCGCTGCAAGGATGGGCGAATGTGGTCAAGGCTGTTCACGATGCCGGCGGGAAAATAATGCCTCAGCTCTGGCATGTTGGCACTGCACGGCGCTCTGGAGATTTACCTAATGCAGAGGCTCACCCGGTTAGTCCGTCCGGAATAAGCATGGCTGGTGAAGCGGCTTACGAACCATTAACGGAAGAGGAGATCCAAGAGCTTATACAAGCCTATGCAGAAGCAGCGGCTGATGCGAAGCGTATCGGTTTTGATGGAATTGAGTTACATGGTGCGCATGGATATTTAATTGATCAATTTTTCTGGGCGCAGACGAATCGTAGATCTGACAAGTATGGCGGAGATTTAGTACGCCGGACACAGTTTGCAGTCGAAGTGATCGAAGCATGCCGTGCTGCGGTGGGGCCTGATTTTCCAATTGTACTTCGCTTCTCGCAATGGAAAATGGGCAGTTACGAGGCAAAACTGGTCGAATCGCCAGAGGAGCTGAAACAGTTTTTGGAACCGCTCAGTGCAGCGGGGGTAGATATTTTCCATTGTTCCACACGCCGTTTCTGGCTCCCGGAGTTTGAAGGTTCTGATCTCAATCTTGCCGGCTGGACTCAGAAAATAACAGGCAAACCTGCGATTTCGGTTGGTTCAGTAGGTTTAGAGGCAGAGTTTGTTGAACGTGGCAGTGAAAAGCAAGAAACAGGAGATGCTCATCTTGACTTGCTGGATGATAAGATGAAGAATGGGGAATTCGATCTAATTGCACTTGGACGTGTGCTACTAAGTGATCCCGAATGGCCGCTTAAAGTGCAAGAGGGACATAATGCTGATATCATTCCTTTTACAAGTGAAGTATTGTCCAAGTTGCACTGAGAATTTCATTATATGAAAAATTCAAAATAGTAATACTTAACATGTGATTACATCCATAACAACGGGATAAAAAGGTGTTTAAAATCAACAGCAGAGCCGCCGCAAGGCGGCTTTTTTGTTAATAATTTTTTTCCCCAACAATCATTCTCTTAAACAACGAACTTAATACCTACCATTCGCCAGAAATAAATAATTCATCATATGAAAAATTCACAATAGAAAACGGAAATCCGCATATACACAGAACGTATCCACTATGCTTACTCCCGCCCACTGTTAAAACAGCTATTCATGCCACATTCAGCTACAAAAAGCAAGAATACTTTTCACATCTAAGACCTATTTTGAAAATCATTTACCTTATGGTAAGGTTAGCCTGAACGAATTCCAAAATTTTCAGAACCGATAAGACATAAGGAGGAAGAACATCCTTGAACATGAATAGAAACCTGCGTTTGAAGCGGAATTTCAGATTTGTGCTGGTGCTGTCTGTGATTGCAACTCTGAGCCTTGTACTGGCCGCATGCGGACAAGCTCCAAAGCCTTCAACTGCAACAGGTAACAATAATGGAACAGCATCGGGCCAAAATCAATTACCATCTGGGAATAACGCCGCTGCACCTCAAGATGAAGTACATGAAGAACCTCAGGATGAAACACAGGAAGAGATTGATCCGGTAAAGGAACAGCTTCAGCAACTAACGCTGGAGGAAAAAGTAGGCCAGATGATTCTTGCTGGTGTGCAAGGAACAGCATTGGATGAACAGGCGAAACGAATGATTGCTGACCAGAAGATCGGAGGCATTATTTTTTATGCCAGCAACGTAACAACGCTTCAGGGAACGGCTGCTTTTGTGCAATCGATTAAAGAGGCGAATCAGCAAAACCCGGTTCCCATTCTAATGAGTGTGGATCAAGAGGGCGGTAAGGTAAGTCGCATGCCAGAGGCGGTTGAGTCGATCCCGTCCAATCGAAAAGTAGGCAAAACCAATGATACGAAGCTTGCTGAGGAGATGGGCGCATTGCTGGCGAGACAGATCAAGCTTGCCGGTTTTAATGTTGATTTTGCACCCGTGCTGGATATTAACAGTAATCCCAAAAATCCAGTCATTGGAGATCGTTCCTTCGGCACTACTGCTGACCTGGTTACACGTATGGGGATCGCCGAGATGAAAGGACTTCGTAGTGAAGGGGTCATCCCGGTGGTGAAACATTTTCCAGGCCACGGTGATACTTCCGTCGATTCTCATCTAGACTTGCCTGTGGTGAACAAATCGGAGAAACAGCTTGCAGAGCTGGAGTGGATTCCATTTCAGGCGGCGGTAAAACAACAGGCCGAGGCGGTAATGGTTGCTCATATTTTGTTTCCCAAGCTGGACCCGAATTACCCGGCATCCCTATCAGAAGTGATTATCGGGGATCATCTGCGCGGAAAGTTCAAGTATGACGGTGTAGTGATCACTGATGATCTGAGCATGGGAGCGATCTCGAAAAACTACCCATTGAACAAGGCTGCAATCGCAACGGTTCAGGCCGGAAGTGATATTTTGCTGGTGGCTCATAGTTATGAAAGTGCCAGAACGATTTTTGATACTTTAATTAGCGCAGTGAAGTCAGGCAAAATCAAGGAGTCTCGTATTGACGAGAGTGTGTATCGTATTCTTGCATTGAAACAGCATTTCAAGTTGTCTGACGACCAAAAGGCTACTGGAGATGTGAAGCAGTTAAACGCAGATATTCGAAGCTGGCGCAAGCAAGTCGATGCCCGCTGATCTATCCTGTGTTATGATTTGGCTATAAATAGAGAGACATTTGCCATCATAACAGGTTAGAGGAGAGAGCTTTTCATGTATACCATTATGATTATTGAAGATGATCCCAAAATTGCGGGACTGCTGAAATCACATATCGAGCGTTATGGGGACCGAGCTGTATCCGTTGAGGATTTTGAGAATGTGACGGAACAATTCAAACAGCTTCAGCCTCATGTTGTATTACTGGATATCAACTTGCCGAGCTATGACGGGTTTTACTGGTGCAGGCAGATCCGAACGATATCGACATGTCCGATCCTGTTTATTTCCGCGAGAAGTGGCAAGATGGATCAGGTTATGGCGCTGGAGAACGGGGCTGATGATTATATTACCAAGCCGTTTGAACATGAGATTGTTATGGCTAAAATACGTAGTCAGCTGCGCCGGGTGTATGGAGATTATGCTGCCCGAGATGAAGAACGTAAGGTCGAACTGAACGGACTCGTGGTGTACTTGGAAAGGCTTGAGATTGAACTCGGCGATCGGAAAGTGCAACTCACCAAAAAGGAAACGATTCTACTGGAAACGCTGATGCGTCGCAGTCCAAAGCTGGTCAGTCGGGAAACCATTTTGGAGAAGTTATGGGATGACTCGTTTGTGGATGATAATACCCTTAGCGTTAATATTACCCGGGTACGGAAACGTCTTGCCGAACTAGGCATTACCGATGCGCTGGAAACGGTGAGAGGCTCCGGATACAGGCTGATTAATAACTGGAAAGCGACATCATCGTTATGAAGTTGTTTATTCGAGAACATATCGCTCTGACGTGCTGGGTGTTTGCGATGATGTTCACCGTGGTCGCTGTATTTTGGTACGATGGATACGATCATTGGAAGACGGCGCTATATGCCGTAGGGCTGGGCTTGTTTTTGTATGTCGGTTATCTGGTGTATCGTTACATGTCACATCGAGCCTTTTACACCCGTATGACACAGCCCGTGAATTCGCTGAATGAATTGGTAGCATTACATGAAACGGCGCCGTTATCAGCCTCTTTGGAAAAACTGCTGGATTCCCAGTACGGCCAATATCACGCACATCTGAGCCGGCTCGAACAAAAGCAACAGGAATATCTTACGTTTATGAACCAATGGGTACATCAGATGAAAACACCGTTATCGGTCATTGAGCTGACCGTGGAAGAAGAAGAGGACGATGATGCTCGTTTTCGCAGTATTCGTGAGGAAGCAGATCAGATGCGACGTGGATTGGAAACGGTCCTATATGTCGCAAGGCTGGATACCTTCGAGCAGGACTTCAGCGTGGAACCGGTTGAACTGCGAGCGGTAGGTGAAGAAGCGATTCATGAGTTGAAACGATTTTTCATTCGTAACCATGTGTATCCCGAGATGCAGATTGATGCTTCGCTGGTGGTGCAATCTGATGCAAAGTGGGTTCGATTTGTGCTAGTACAGCTGTTATCCAATGCCATCAAGTATGCTGCAGGCAGTGGACAGAAAGTGCATCTTCGCGCCTACGAAGCGGAGCAGAACGTCATACTGGAAGTTCAGGATCATGGGATTGGCATACCCAAATCAGACCTAAACCGGGTGTTTAGACCCTTTTTCACTGGGGAGAACGGAAGGCATTTTAAGGAATCTACTGGCATGGGGCTTTACATCTCAAAAGAAGTGCTGACACGTATGAATCATCAGATTGAGCTTGAATCGGTATATGGGGAAGGAACGACAGTCCGAATTACCTTTTCGGTTTGAACGCAAGATAATGAATAATTAGACCTGATTTTATATATGAAGTTGAATATGAATTACATGTGAAATAACGACGCCTTTTGCCGTGCTGGGAGGAAGGCGTCTTTTTCTTGCGATTTCTGAGGGGGACGGAACCTTACAATATTGTCATGTTGGTGAAAGGTTAACCCATAGGAGAATGAGTGAAGTTTCGGGTAGACTGTAGTCAGAAGGTTAGCGAAGAAGATAAGTACTTAGAAGTTAAAATTAGACGTTAATCGTTAAAGGAGTTGTACGTATGGAGATATGTTCTGTCAAACAGATCAGTAAAATTTATAAAGGGATTGTATCCTATGAAGCCTTGTCAGGGATTGATCTTAGTATCCAAGAGGGAGAGTTTGTGGGTATTATGGGGCCGTCCGGTAGTGGCAAAACAACATTGCTGAACATGATTTCAACCATTGATCATCCGACATCAGGAGAATTGCGAATTGCGGGTCAGAATCCATTTGATCTGGGAGCAGATCAGCTGGCTTTGTTCCGGCGTAGAGAATTAGGCTTTGTCTTTCAATCCTTCAACCTGCTTAACACACTGACGGTGAAGGAAAATATCGTGCTCCCATTAACACTAGACGGTATTTCCGTTCGGGAGATGAATGCGCGAGTTGTGGAGCTTGCTAACAAATTAGGCATTGAAGGCATTTTAAACAAACGCACGTATGAAATATCGGGCGGACAGGCACAGCGGACAGCGATCGCTCGAGCGTTAATCCATTCTCCCAAGCTGATTCTGGCGGATGAGCCGACGGGTAATCTGGATTCCAAGGCTGCCAAGGATGTGATGGAGATTCTTGAACAGCGCAATCGAGAGGATCAGGCGACGATGTTGCTCGTAACCCACGATGCTGTGGCAGCTAGTTACTGTAGCCGAGTGGTCTTCATTAAGGATGGTCAGTTATATAACGAAATTCATTACGGTGATAACCGCGCGGCCTTCTATCAAAAGATTATAAACGTATTATCCCTGATGGGAGGCTCTGGACATGAATTTTCGCCAGTTCGCCATTAATAACGTTGTTCGAAACAAACGAATTTATCTGGCTCATTTTCTAAGCAGTACGTTCTCGGTTATGATCTTTTTTATCTATGCGTTGCTGCTGTTCCACCCGGATTTACAAGATGGTTTGAAAGGTTCTTCCCAGACGGTGACGGTGCTTGCCAACCAAGGCCTGATGATTGCTGAAATCATCATTTTCATATTCTCTTTCCTGTTTCTGCTGTATTCGGTCGGTTCATTTCTGAAGACTCGGAAGAAGGAGTTTGGTATCTTCCTGATCATCGGCATGACTCGTAAGCAGATGAACCGACTTTTATTTATGGAAAATATGTGTATCGGCGTAGCTTCCATCGTGGCGGGGATAGGACTTGGACTGATCTTCGGTAAATTAGTTTTGCTCATTTGCGGTTCCATGCTTGCGGTGGAGAACAGTCTGAGATTTTATTTTCCGCTCAAAGGCATTCTGCTGACAGCCGGAGCGTTTCTGGTGCTTTTTGTGGTGATTGCTCTGTCTTCCTCATTGCTTATTCGTAAGGGAACGTTGATTGAGCTCGTGAAGTCAGAGGAAAAACCAAAACCTGAACCTAAGGCATCCCCGCTGCTCTCGCTGCTCTCGGTTGTACTGATTGGTGGAGGGTATACAGGTGTATTTATCTTCGCGTGGGGATCATATATTTTCCCTTTATTGTTTGGCAGTGTGCTCAGCGTAATTGCAGGTACGTATCTTCTGTTCACTCAGCTGAGTGTATATGTCATTCGGGCATTGAAAAAGAAAGAAGGATTGTTTTACCGCAAGACCAATCTGCTCTTTCTGTCCGAGCTTACCTATCGCATGAAAGATAACGCCGTGATGTTTTTTATGGTCAGTGTTATCTCGGCTTCTGCGTTTACGGGCATTGGCAGCATGCTGACTATAGGTGATCCAAGGCTGTCTTCCATGACGAATCCATATGCTTTTACGTATACAAATTCAGGCTTTACGGATTCTGCGGTCGTTGATCGTCAGATCCAAAAAATTGAAGAGACGCTGGTTAATCGCGAAGTTCCATATGTAAAAGGTAGTTACCAGCCTCTCTATGAGAACAATAACAACTACATCGTAAAACTGAGTTCATATAACCGTCTTGCCAAAGCACTTGGTTATGAAGAACGGGTGCTGGATCGCAATGATCTGGCGTTTAATACAGCACCCAATATTACTGCACGCAATAAACTGTTAGATACGAAAAAGGACAGTTACCCATACTCCGCCGACTTGTATGTTGGTGAACAGCAGCATTTACAAATGCAGATGTTGCCACCGGCAACCGATATCGTGATTCCGATGGAGGGTGAGGCGGGCGTCTACGTTGTTTCTGATGACCTGTATTCCAAGATTCGAGAAGCATACATTGCAGAGATTAAGATGGATGTTGATTTTTACTCTGATCAGACGACATTTTTTGTGGTAAAAGACTGGATGTCGACACGCAGTTTTGCTTCGGAATTGCTGGATACGATTGAGAAAGACCGTCCGGAGAAGGGGTATGTTGATTTCAATTCTCTAGTCGTAGACTGGCTAAATAATAAACAAACCAATGGCATCATTCTCATCGTAAGCGGATTGATCGGTATTGTGTTCTTCACCTTCGCGGCGAGCTTCACCTATTTCAGGCTGTATGCAGATCTGGAGCGAGATGAGGCACAGTATCGCATGATTGGTAAAATGGGGCTTAGCCGCCCGGAGCTACGCAAAATTGTAACAAGACAGCTCGTGCTGATGTTTTTCCTGCCGCTTCTCGTGGCTTTGATTCACAGTACAGTTGCATTTACGGCGCTGTATCAGATGGTTCAGTTTTCGATTCTAGATCATAGCCTTGGCGTATTTATGGTGTTTGTCACGATGCAACTTATCTTCTTTGCCATAGTACGCTGGCGCTATCTGCGTCATATGTATTCGAAGCTCGTGTAAATTAGCAGTGCACCTTATACATTTCACTGCATTTTATCAGCCTTGGCCTGTAGGTCAGGGTTTTCTTTTTTAGTTAAGAAAGATTTAAGATAGAGGAATTAGCAGGAATGAAGGGATTTGATATATAGTAAATATTAATATATAGAGAAAAGAATAATTCAAAGCTGAAGAACGGCGATAAATCTATTGTTTAAAGGTAATGCATTTGTCCGGTTCAGCATTGCACTGGCCCTGATTTTGGTTAATATCTATTTATTATCCTGTGTGAGCACGCCTAGAGGGCAGAAATGTAACTGTGCGTAAACCGTGGTAGAATAGAAGGGATAACATTCATACTTAGAACAACAAAAAAAGATCATAAGGAGAGGAACTTATGTCTGAAATCATTGAAAAAACTGTAACCGAAGCGGAATATATTGCACCTCCAGCGATTCAGCTTGGAACCATTCATATTTCTAACGATGTCGTGTCCAAAATTGTGGGCATGGCCGCGCAAACCACTCCAGGAGTGTCTTCCATGTCTGTTGGGCTGACGGAAGGTCTCGCCAAGAGCATCAGCGGTAAAAGTCTGCAAAAAGGAATTGACGTTCATATTCAGAATGATGAAGCGTCCATTCAATTGCGCATTAATGTGCAATATGGCCGCAAGATGCACGAGGTCTGCCAGGAACTGCAACATAACGTACAGCAAGCGGTGGAGCAGATGGCAGGCGTAATCGTGAAAGAAGTTAAAGTGCAGGTTGTCGGCATTGCCATGCCTGAGAACGTGTAAATCGTATAATTTTTTTAATAGGTAAGCACCTTCCTAAGATGGGTTCATGGGGAAGGTGCTGTTTTGTGTTTGCGATAGAAGGTGGGAGCTTCACCCAGCACTTTTTTGAACATTTTGGAGAAAAGAAGTTGGTCTGTATATCCGACGGAACGGGCAATATCCCCGATACTCAGGCTAAGATCGAGCGTCAGCTCGGCTGCTCTGCGCATACGATAATGGACGAGATAAGATTGAATGCTGCTTCCGATCTGATCTTTGAAGAGTGAACACAGATAACTTCGCTGCAAGCCGATGTGGGAGGCGATGGACTGCACTGTAATGGCGTTGGCATAGTTCATCTCGATAAAATCAATCACTTGGGTTACATATGTTTCTTTGCCGTATTCTGCAGTGGGCTGAACGTTCTCGTCATGCGAATGATCAATCAGAATGGCAAAAAACTGATAGAGCCATCCGGTCATACTAATCTCCCAGCCTTTATGAGCCGTGCGAGAATGGACGATCCGGTGCAGACATGAGCGCATCTCATCGTCTTCTTCACCGAGATCAAAAATGGGGTGCTGTTCCGATAAAGAGGCTTGTTGTAAAAAGGAAGCACTATGCGTGCCCTGAAATGCAACCCAGCTATACTCCCATGGATCATCTTGATCAGCTTTATAATGTACCACGGAATGTGGCACGATCAGGAAGCCTTGCCCCTTACGTAGTTGATAAGTCTTCCCTGCAACTTCAAACGTGCCTTTGCCGTTCAGGACATAGTGAATTTTATAGTAATCTCTCATTGCTGGACCAAAGTGGTGCCCCGGTGTGCAGGCTTCAGTACCATAATGAAGGAGCTGCAACTCCTGAAAATGCGTGTTTTTGAACATATACGTAATCATTACGTCCACCCCTGTGAGAATCAATTGATTCTTGCATTTTAACATATATAGAATTGTAATTGGTACTTAAATTGAAGTATAAGTTTAGCTATAACGATCATTTTTACATATCAATGTAGTGATAAACCATATCGTTTATGCAGAAAAATGACTAAGATAAAAGAGTATTAACGGCTGGGCTTAACCTACTTTACAGAAAAGAGTGAATTCACGATGCCTTATATTGCAAATGAACAACGTTATGATGATATGAGCTATTCTCGCTCAGGCAAATCGGGAATTAAGCTTCCACAGATTGCACTGGGATTATGGCAGAATTTTGGCGGCAATCGCACACTGGATATTCAGGAAGAAATGATTTTACGCGCGTTCGATCTCGGTATTAATCATTTTGATCTGGCGAATAACTATGGGCCACCTCCAGGGTCAGCAGAAGAGAACTTTGGCGTGATCTACCACAAACATCTGCGTCCTTACCGGGATGAGCTGCTGATCTCTTCTAAGGCAGGGTACCATATGTGGAGCGGCCCTTACGGCGAGTGGGGTTCCCGTAAAAATTTGATTGCCAGTCTCGACCAGAGCTTGAGCCGAATGGGACTGGACTATGTAGACATTTTCTATCATCATCGTCCAGATCCAGACACGCCACTGGAAGAAACGATGACAGCGCTGGATCACATCGTAAGGCAAGGTAAGGCATTATATGTGGGCTTGTCCAACTATAATGCACAACAGACGCAGGAAGCAGTGAAGATTCTGCGCCGGCTCGGAACACCTTGTCTTGTTCACCAGCCGAATTACTCCATGCTGAATCGCTGGATTGAAGATGGTCTGCAAGATGTGCTGCACGAGCAGGGTGTAGGTTCTATCGCGTTTTGCCCGCTCGGGCGGGGTCAGTTGACGAACAAATACGTGGACAAAATCAAAGCGGAACGGGCGAATCATACAGGTAATTTGAAAAAGGAATCCTATACCGACGAACGTATCGCGAAATTTGAAGCGCTGCAAGCCGTGGCAGAACGAAGAGGACAGACGATTTCACAACTTGCACTCAACTGGGTATTACGTGGTAACCGTGTAACGTCTGCATTGATCGGAGCCAGCCGAGTATCACAGATTGAAGAAAATGTTGCTGCGCTGAAGGCTCCTGAATTAACAACCGCAGACCTGAGTGAGATCGATACGATTTTGGACGGCATTGGCAATATTCCTTGGTAAACCGCTTTTTATAAGTAATGTTTTACAATGAGTACCTTTTCTCTATCTATATAGGGGAGAGGTGCTTTTTGTGTTGTGATGGGAAGAACTGGCGTATAGAGTAGCATAAGGTTTATACTGGAATGATTCGTTATTAGGTTATCAGATGAACAAGAAAGGGAGATGCATCATGGAGTTTTATCGATTTGATCAAGAAAGTGACCTTTAAATAATCACGAATAGAATGAGAAAGTCGCGTTCTTATGATAAAAAGGTTGCTGTTCATAGTACCTGGTCTTAGGATTTGATGTATAATATAAAGACGTTATATAAATGAACTATTTTTTACACATAAACGGAGAGGACAGAAAAAACCTGGAGAAGCGAAGCTAAAGCTTTCTGTAAGAAAGCTACATCGTAAGCATAAGCTTGCCTTTATCACCGGATATTCCCTTTAGAAAAGGGAATCAAAAAAATCTGGGGATAACAGCGATTGGAAGGTTATTCTGTCATCGGAGTGTCTGTGTAAACCTGTTCAATTTATATATATTTGAATGATAAAGGAGAGGCTCCATTTGAATTTTGAACAGTGGATTGCGCCTGAAAACTATAACCTGACATCCGAGATGGAGAATCACCCGTCAGATCGGATTGCACTTAGATGGCTCAGCGATCAGAAAGAAGTAGAAGAGATTACGTACGGTGATTTATTAAAGCAGGCGAACCGTCTGGCTGGAGGACTGCGTGAACTTGGTTTGGCGAAAGGAGATCGGGTGCTGGTCATGGTACCACGCCGGATTATCGCTTATGTGATATATATTGCATGTCTGAAACTTGGCATTGCTGTGATTCCATCTTCGGAGATGTTACGTGCGAAAGATTTGGAATACCGTCTGCGGCATTCATCGGCGAAGGCAGTCATTGTATGGTCTGAGACTACATCAGAAGTGGAGAAAATGGATTCCGACCTGCCAGCGCTTGCTCATCGTATCGTTGCATCACCTAACGAAGACCATACTATTCCTGGAGAAGGCTGGGTTAACGTACATCAATTGATGCAGAATCAGCCGGATGAAATGGCTGCTGTTCAGACGCACCGTGATGATATGGCCATTCTTGCGTATACTTCGGGCACGACGGGTAATCCAAAGGGCGTTGTACATAGCCACGGTTGGGGTTATGCACATCTGCGGATTGCATCCACGTTATGGCTGGATATTCAGCCGACGGATACGGTGTGGGCAACAGCAGCACCTGGATGGCAAAAATGGATCTGGAGCCCGTTCCTGTCGGTACTCGGAAGAGGGGCAACAGGTTTGGTATACAACGGCTCATTCCAGCCAAAGCGTTACCTGGAGTTGATGCAGGCGCATCAGATTAACGTGCTCTGCTGTACACCGACGGAATACCGCCTGATGGCAAAAACGGATGATCTCGGACATTATGATTTATCCCATCTTCGTAGCGCTGTATCGGCGGGAGAACCGCTGAATCAGGAAGTCATTGAAATCTTCCAGCGCCATTTCGATCTCACCATCCGTGATGGTTACGGACAGACGGAAAGCACGCTGTTAATTGGCAGTTTGAAGGATGCGCCTGTGCGCATAGGTTCGATGGGTCAGTCCATTACCCCGGGATTGATCGAGATTATCGGTGAAGATGGACAACCTCTACCTGCTGGGGAGGTTGGAGATATTGCTGTGCATCAAGACATGCCAGCGCTGTTCCGTGCTTATTATCAGGACGAGGGTCGCAAGGAAGCGAACCAGCGCGGGGAGTATTTTGTCACAGGTGACCGGGCAAGCAAAGACGAAGAAGGGTACTTCTGGTTTGAAGGCCGCAGTGATGATATTATCATCAGTTCGGGATATACCATTGGGCCGTTTGAGGTGGAAGAAGCGCTCATGAAACATGCGAGTGTGAAAGAGTGTGCTGTCGTTGCAAGTCCGGATGAAATTCGGGGCAACATTGTCAAAGCTTTTGTTGTGCTCCGAGACCCTTCCCAGGCTTCATCGGAACTCGCGCATGAACTGCAAAGACATGTGAAGGAATGGACAGCACCTTACAAATATCCACGCAAAATTGAATTTGTAACGGATCTACCCAAGACCAACTCAGGTAAAATTCGCCGCATTGAACTCCGTGAACAGGAAAAACGCAACGGTTAGTTTGCGGACTATGTATAGAGTGATATAGAGGCTAAAGATGAAATAACATTTTTGATTGATGAAGTTTGAGAATACAGCAATTTGAAATCTTACCGAAGCAGGAGTGAACCTAACATGAGCTCGTTTGAACAATCTTTTGCAACATCATTGGAACAATACGCTGAACTGGTCGTCAAGGTTGGTGTGAATATCCAGAAGGGACAAGACCTACTGGTAACAGCACCGATTGAAACATTGGAGTTTACACGTCTAATCGCCCAAAAAGCTTACGCGGCCGGAGCTAACTATGTACAAGTCGATTTCGAGGACGATAATATTACACGTAGCCGGTTTGAGCATGGTTCGTATGATAGCTTTGACTATTATCCGAAGTGGAAGGGCGACATGATGGAACGTTTCGCCGAAGCTGGAGGAGCAACACTGACAATTAAAGTTCCTGACCCAGACTTGTACAACGGAATCGAAGCGACCAAAGTATCCCGTGCAACCAAAGCGGCAGCAGAGGCACGCAAAGGATATTCCAAATATACACGTAACCATGACATCAGCTGGTGTCTGATCAAAGCGCCAACCAAAGCTTGGGCCAATAAAGTGTTTGCCGACATTCCTGAGGAAGATCGCATCAACGTGATGTGGGATACCATCTTCAAGATGAATCGTGTGGACGGCGGAGATGCTGTACAGAACTGGAAAGAGCATATTGAGACGTTGAACAAAATGAGTGAGTTACTCAATCAGAAAAATTATAAGAGTTTGCACTATCGTGCACCAGGTACGGATCTGAAAATTGAACTGGTAGACAACCACATCTGGGGCGGTGGCGGCAGTGAAAACAAACAAGGGGTCTACACCGTCGCGAATATGCCGACAGAAGAGGTATTTACGATGCCGAAGCGTAGCGGTGTGAACGGTTATGTTAGTAGTACGATGCCGCTGAATCTGAACGGACAGCTGGTAGATCAGATGCGAATTACATTTAAAGATGGTCAGGTTGTTGCGTATACAGCGGCTTCTGGCGAAGAGCATCTGAAGAACCTGTTTGCGACAGACGATGGGGCTCGTTACTTGGGAGAAGTGGCGCTTGTGCCGCATGATTCGCCAATCTCGAATCTGAATCGTATTTTCTATAATACGGGCATTGATGAGAATGCATCCTGCCATCTGGCTGTCGGAAGTGCGTATCCGTTCAACATGAAGGGCGGCACATCGATGTCGAATGAAGAACTGTTGAAACATGAATGCAATGTAAGCCTGACACATGTCGATTTCATGATTGGTTCTGCGGAACTGGACATCGACGGTGAGTTACAGGACGGTACGATTGAGCCGGTATTCCGCAAAGGAAACTGGGCATTTTAATATGAAATGCATAGTCTGTTAACGATGAAAGTATAAGTGCAATTCTAGTGTAGTCAAATCAATAACAGATGCAACGTAGAAAAGTGACTTCAATGGAAGTCACTTTTCTGTTTATATTCAGTCATTAGGGAGCATATAAGACTAAGTCTGGGATAAAACATGTAAAGTGTAAATTACCTTAATCTGTTGTTAGAGGAATACATAGCTCGCATAAATGTTGAGCCAGCAGTTGAGGACGATATCTTTCGAAAACAGGTTTGGTATCCATACGATAGCCCTGCAATTGTAATTGCGAGATTATTTCATTCCAAGCTTTCTGAATATCCTCAGCCGTATGTGGAATCGTGATTATGAGGTAGTTTCCACCCTGGAAGCTTCCTAAGCTAATGTTGAGATGAGGTTCTTTTTCAAGTTTAAAATCATCCCTAATTACAATGCACGCATCGTATCTACAATGCTCCGGAGGTGTTGATTCAGGATTATCTTGAGGAATACCATACAGAACGGCGTCTTCTTTCAGTAGTTCTTTCTGCGCGGCCCATTGTTTCAGCTTTTCCATTGTCTGGATGTTCGAGGGGCCATAAGGTCCAGTTTGACGTACATAAGCAATACTGACGGGGGCAAGATGTTCTAGACACATGTTTTTCTTTTCCATAATCATTATCTCCTTTTTGAATATATTGCTTACTTGAAGTATGCTAACATGTTATAAAAAAAAATACATAATATTTTTCGGCAAATTTGATATAACATTGATTCAGTAGAGGACTCAGCACAGAAATGATAGTCTGGTAGCATTGTAAACCACCCAAAGAACTCATAAAATAGGCATGATACGACATTTACATAGTGAACGTGTGAAATTGACTAGGGAGGAGAATGGATGATGAATATGGATGGAATGGATATTACAAACGCCTTTACAGATGAACTTTTCAAGCAATACATATTAGCGAATTATTGTGATCAACGGGGTTATATTCGGGCACAGGATGTGAGTGAAGTGGAGACCCTGGAGCTTCCCAGAGTAGGTATGAAAAATCTTCAAGGCATTGAATATTTCACGGAACTCAAGGTGCTCGATTGCACATATAATGCGTTGATCAGTCTGAATGTTGAACATAATCTGAAGTTGAGAACGTTATTATGCAGAGAAAATCAAATTGTTGAGCTGAAGTTGAACTCCAATACAGAGCTTGACACATTAGATTGTAGCTTTAATTGTTTGCGTAAACTGGAACTTTCGCAGAATCATAAGCTGATAACGATTGAATGTAACTGGAATTTGCTCTCTGAACTGAAAGTAGGGCATCTAAAGCAATTGCAAAGACTCGCATGCAGCTACAACACACTTTTCTCACTGGATATGGTAAGTAATGAGCACCTAACTTATTTGGATTGTTCGAGCAATGATCTTATTGAGCTTGATGTCACTGGCTGTCCTGCTTTACTGGAGCTTCGCTGTCATCACAATCAACTTAAAAGTCTGGATCTCCGTTCCAATTACCGTCTGGAAAGTGTGCGTTGTTTCAATAATCATATTCGTGAACTGGATTTACGTAATAATACCGAACTTGTGGAACTATATTGTTCTGAAAATAAGTTAAAATCACTTGACGTAAGCTGTAATTCCAAGATGGAGCGCATGCAGTACGGTGATAATCTCATCATTGAACCGGATCATGAAGTCCCAGGCATGGGTACATTTCAATATGATAATGAAACGACGATATATCATATGAATTTGCAGGAGGAAGGAAGGGAACTGCGAGTTACGGCACAAATTTCAACGAAGGCCGGTATGGATGCATTGTCCGCTTCTTTCGAAGCTGCTTGGGAACAATGGCATGTCCTGCGAGAACGGGCGCTTCATATGATTGGTAACGCTCATCCAGACGAGGATGTAAATACTTTGGCGCTGGCAGATATAGAATTTCAAGCAGATGGCATTTTAAAGTTGGGATTTGATGCTGGCGATACGCCAGCCGGGCAGCTCTATATCTATGCTGAATTCGATAGCGATCTCCAGATCTCGGATGAGTTAATATATGAAACGTATTGAAGCAACGGAATGTTAAGAAGGCTATTAATAAGGCATTCAGTAATTGATTAAGTTTTACACACGAAAAAGCCACGAAGTCGAAGTCGTGGCTTTTAAAGCACTTTTATTTTAGGAAAAAGATCGGGTAACAGTTATTCGGCATTCATTTTATTAAAGCTAACATATTCATGAATGGGTTTACGATACCCGCGCGGACGCTGTTTGGATTCTGATTTTTTGCCAATGGTAATCATCATCGCAGGTACATAATGATCCGGAATGCCCAGACTTTGCTGCAGTTCCTCAGCGTTAAATCCAATCATCGGACAAGTGTCCCAGCCACGATCCTGAGCGATTAACATGAATTGCATCGCTGATAAGCTGGCGTTACGGATGGCATCCTCACGTTGGAAAAATCTGCCGCGAGTTTCGTAGAATTCAATAACGCTCTGTGATTCCTGCTCGTATTGAAACGGTGTCATTGCGCCCAAGTTAAGCAATCCTTCGTTGATCGTGCGAATATGATGATGTGCGTTGACATCCCCTAACACGATGATGACCGCAGAAGCTGTTTTCACTTTATACTGCTGAGAAGCCTGATATACTTTCTCTTTCTGAGCTTCATCGGTCAATACAAGATAATGAGTGTGTTGCAGGTTAAACGCGGATGGCGCAAATTTGTTCAAAGCAAACATTTCTTCCAGTTCGGACTCTGAAATTTCAATTCCCTCTTCAAAAATAACAGCAGATCTTCGGTTTTTAATCAATTGGTCCAGTTCGCTCATGTTGTTTACCTCACTTATGTATAGTTTGCTTGCTTATAAAGTGAATATAACATACTTAATTACTTTATGTAAGTATTATTTTTGAATAAGACAAGATATGCTCGCCATACGCTAGTAGAAAACAGCAGAGGTGAGTCATGAGATCATTCATCCTCAGATTAAAATCAGCTTGGCGGCATCGTGAGTTCCAGGTTTATGTCTTTGAATCCTCTGCCCTTAAAAAGTTTGTGGTGGTGGAGATCATACTGGGTTACATTGTATACAAAACAGCCTTTTATCTGAGCCACAACGATTTACTGGCAGGGGCAAGTTCCTGGGCGGGTACCGAAGGTGTAAAACGGTTGCCTGTTTTGATTCGGCGTATTGCTGGAGTCTAAAAAATGTTGAATAGTTGATCTGTAACCGTGTGGGATACGTGACTGCAATCAAGAACACTTTCTCAGAATACATTGGTGCACAGATGCTTTCCTGGAACTATAGCTATCTTGTAATTTATATGGAGAAGGGGCGAGTGTGCCCCGTTCTCCAGGTATCGATCTGCAAATGAAGAGGTTGAGTTACTAAGCTGCTTGCCGACCGAGAGCTTATTTTGCACGTTCCAAATATTGCTCCAAAGTTAATTTTTGGCTAGTAATCTCGCCAGCAATGTAGACACCAACATAACGGACATGCCAAGGCTCATATGAATATCCGGTTAACTTCTCTTGATCTTTGCCATAACGGATAATAAAACCGTATTTGTGGGCATTGGCTTTCAGCCATTTGCCTTCTTTGGTGTTGCCAAAACTTTGCTGAAGATCATAACCTGCCGAAGCGCTGGAAATGTCCATGGCGAGTCCGGTTTGATGTTCGCTCTGTCCTGGACGAGCACTTGTTTTGTTAGCAACAGCTTCGCCTTTGATGCTGGCATTACGGTCAAAGATTGCTTTTTGCGTAGCATATGAACGGTAGCCGGATACAGCTTTGATATCGATACCATCCTTTTTCGCGGCGGCAAACAATTTCTCCATTGCTGTTGCTGCGACTTTACGCATCTGTTTCTTCGGACTTGAGCCGGAGAAGCTGAATGGGATGTTAGGAACGACCAGATCTTTCGGCTCGTAAGTGGATGGTAAGTTTCTTTTTTTATTCACAAGCACAACGGTGCTGGATAGATTAGTCACGGTAGCAACGCCTTTGCTAGATGTCGTAATGGTACGGCTTGGTGCGTTATCTTTCAGAAATTGAGAGAAGCTTGAGCTTGCCGCAGAGGCAACCGGGTTAAAGATTTGGTTGATTGGAAGTGTAGTAAACGCTGTGCTCGCAAGCACTGAGCCAACCAGAAGTGTCGATATGATGGATTTGCGAGTAAATGATGACATGATGGGAATTCCCCCTTGGAATATATTAATCTATAAACCAAGTATACTGGAGGATTATGTCCATAGGTTCTCCAAATGTTTCCGACTTGTAAACAAAGTTTGCTAGAATCTATTTTATTGGAAAATTAGATGAAAGTTCGAATATCGCATATTTCAGGATGAAGGTCCTAGAAAATCGGTTGGTACCGGGCAAAAGAAGCTGGAAGGAGAAATGTAAACGGTGGGGGAGTAAGGAAAAAGATGAAAGTGAGTAAAGACATAAAGAACTTAAAGAGCACAAAGTAAAGAGCATAAAGGGAATAAACAGGGAGGGCCAAGTTATTCATCAGCAAATTCAAGGCACAAGCAAGTAAAACAATTTAAGCGAGTAACTCCAGGCTTTTATCAAGCAAGCTGTAAAAAATCTAACGATCACCAGAGTGCTTATTCTACGAAAAAAGCCCATTTTTATAATCAAATACTGCTTTCAGGTTAAATAACGTTACTGGTGATCGTTGCTATGAACGTTTTAGTCAA
>NZ_JACLIC010000048.1:0-52566 GCF_019748695.1 Paenibacillus cucumis (ex Kampfer et al. 2016)
CTCCAAATAATTTATAGTTATTTGGAGGTTTTTCTCTACACTTTTAAGTTATTTCTTGGATTAAACCTCGACAGTACATCCTTCTTTCGTTCCACAGAGACTTCGGTATAGATTTGTGTCGTGCTTACATTGGTATGTCCAAGAATCTCCTGTACCGATCGCAGATCTGCACCATTATTTAGCAAATGAGTAGCAAAACTATGGCGAAGATAATGCGGAGTTGAATTTTTACTTACTTTTGACATATCTCTAAATTTCGAAAAAATGTCCTCTATAGAATATATGGAGAGCCTATGGCCGTATTTATTAAGAAAAAGAGCGTCACTTTGAGGTTCGAAGTTCTCACGAACTTGGAGCCAGCTCTTAATCTTTTGAATAACCTCTTCACTTGAAATATATAAGAGTCGCTCCTTACGCCCTTTCCCAAAGATGAGCACGGTTCTCTCTTCAAGATCAATATGCTCAATATCTATACTAACCAATTCACCAATACGAATCCCGATGACGTATAACAACTCAATAATTGCGGCATTTCGCAGGTTTATCCTCTTTCGAAAAATGGTGTGTAATTGTTTCATATGCTCTTGAGGGGCATTTAACAATTTCTCAATCTCATTGACGGAAAGTGTCTTGGGAATGCGCCTTGCCGTTTTGAATTTCTTTCCATAACCATCAATGGGTGATTCCTTAAGATTTCCGTTCTGCACGAGATAATTGAAGAATGCTTTAAAACATATGTATTTCCTCTTAATCGTAGAGTCTTTAAGCGTCTGTTCACTCGTTAATTGTTCAAGGTATTTACGCAAATTATCTCTAGTTACTTCGTGTAATACATGTGAATCAAGCCAGATTACAAGTCTATTCAGATCAGATAAATATGCTCTGATGGATTTATGAGACAGATTGCGTTCTACACTCAAATAGATCTCATATTGTCGCAAATAATGGTTTAAATCAGTTGTGCTGAGTTTCATGATGCCTCCTGAAGTGCATGCCTTATGCTGCCAATAGTCCGACCTACATTATTACGCATTAGACTTTATTTGTGAAGATGTCTATAGACACATTGAATACGTATGCATCAAAGAAGCCGGATTTCTCCGGCGGCCCTACGCATTACCCATTTTACACTCTAATTCACCCGTATAGCTTACATAAGATTGCAGATCATATACCACATTGCTTAATACATACTTCCCCTGATTCACAAAAATTTCAATCAAGTTTGGCTCTACAAAAATGTTGAGTTCACAATTTCCCTGAAGCTCCGAGTCTGAAACTGAAGATCATATTGATCCAAGCCCCTAAACACCTCTGCCCGATCGGTATGCACTCTTCCGTCTTCCAGCCATATGCGATAACCGCCAATATCCAGAACCTGATGTTCCTGCAACACAACTTTCAATTGAAATGGCTTGGCATAATTAATCTGCTCGACAGGGATAGGGGTCTTAAAATGAGTCTCCACCTCAGGATGCACTCGGAAATATATCTGTTCGCCCTCGACCTCGATGACTCGTGGTAAGGCCATCATGCCAATCCACGGCTTCTCACCCGGATTCTCCACAGGTAGCGGCATTCGCATCCAGGCTATCATAACCCTGCGCCCTGCTGCATCCAGATTCGTCTGAGGCGCATACAAGTCCCCACCATAATCGACCATATTCAATTGATCCGGAATGATGATATCGCAGCTCTCTTCTTTGAAGGAAACCAGACTGCACATCGCGTGACTTGTATACAACGGTTCGCTTTGAATCCCTTCCGGGGACATCAGCAGTACAGTCTGCTGGGCTCCACTCGAATGATCCAACAAACTGAAAATATCCGGGCACTCCCACATATACCCCAGCCCTGACTTGGTATAGCTGTTCACATATGTCCACTGGAGCAGATCCTCACTTGAATAAAACAAATGCTTGCCCTGTCGATCTCTCGTCTTGGTGCCCAAAATCATATAATACCGATCCCGGGACTTCCACACTTTTGGATCACGTGTATGCGTGCGATCCCCCAGAACAGAATCGACGATCGGAGGTATGATCTGCTGCTTAGAGGTCAGGTTATCAAACGTATAGCCATCCTCCGAGATGATCACAGCCTGACTCGACTCGAATTGATCATCCACAATCACATGAATGTTCTCTTCATTGAGCACATCGTATTTGACAGCGGTATAAAATAAAAACATTTGGCCTTGCATTTCGAGTGCCGTTCCAGAGAAACAACCATTTTGGTCATACCCTTTGCTTGGATATAGGGCTATAGGATGGTGCGTCCATGTGACCAAATCCGGGCTGGTCGCATGACCCCAATGCATGGTGCCCCACTGCAGGCCATACGGGAAGTATTGATAGAATAAGTGGTACTCTCCTCGATAATAGATAAACCCGTTCGGGTCATTCATCCAGTTGCCAGGTGCTTTTACATGTAATTGATCCTGTTTCATCACGGCCTCCATCAACGATTTAAATACATTGGAGTCTCCAACATAGTATGTAACGCCAACATTATTAACTTTTTCAACAACAGATGTAAGCGTATCCCACAATTCATATCTATTCAAGTCAAATCAAGTCAAATCAAGTCAAGTCAAAAAAAGCCGCTGATCTCAGCGACTCCATTGTACCATTATTTATTTCTCTATAGTCTAAACATGAGTAGTATAAAAGCTTCTCTTCAATCTGTTCTAGATTATCTTTCGGAAAAGGTTCATAACCTCATCCTTGGACGGTTGATACGGATTACCTGGTGCACAAGCATCTTTCATTGCATTACTTGCAAGCAACTCCACATCCGGGTTCTGTACCCCAAGTTCGGACAGCTTTTCAGGAATCCCCACTTCTTTGGCCAGGTTCCGAATCGCAGTAATGACGTATGCTGCACATTCCTCATCGGTGCGCTCCTTTACATCCATCCCGATCGCCTTGGCGATATGACGGAATTTGTCTGGCACATGTTTGGCATTCATCTCTTCAACATAAGGAAGCAACATCGCGTTACACACACCATGCGGTAGATCATATACCCCGCCTAATTGATGTGCCATGGCATGAACATATCCGAGACCCGCATTGTTAAAAGCAATACCTCCCAGGAAACAGGCGTAAGTCATATACTCCCTTGCTTCCAGATCAGTCCCATCCTTCACTGCTCTTGGCAAATATTCAAAGATCAATTTGACCGCAGCAGCAGCCGTTGCACTTGTAACCGTAAATCCGCCTGGTGTAACCATTGCTTCAACCGCATGGGTTAACGCGTCCATACCCGTTGCAGCAGTCAGACTCGCAGGTTTACTCAGCATAAGTTCAGGATCATTTACCGACAGATCAACTAGACAGTTCCGGTCTACCATCACCATTTTCACTTTTCGCTCCTCATCTGTAATCACGTAGTTCATCGTTACCTCGCTTGATGTACCAGCTGTTGTATTCACAGCTACCAGCGGAACCGATTTGGTTCGGGATTGGTGCAGTCCTTCATATTGACGGATGTGTCCACCGTTTGCAGCAACGATTCCAATCGCTTTTGCAGCATCCTGCGGTGAACCTCCGCCTATCGATATAATGGCGTCACAGCCATGGTTCTGGAATACTATTAACCCTTCATGCACTTGCTCGCATGTTGGATTGGGCTGTACCTCATCATATACGACATAGTCTAACCCTGCTTTCCGCAGCGTAGACAGTACACGTTCGGCAATACCTGACGTAACCAGTTCCTGATCCGTAACGACCAGAGCCTTACGTATACCCATCTGTCCAATCATTGGAGCTGCATCCTGCAAACACCCTCTACCCATCAAATTCACGGGTGGGACATAATATGCATGCGTTGCCATCTGAACCAGCCTCCTGTAACCCTGATTTACTACCTTTATTGTAACTGAATCCGTTTCCAGCTATAGTGAAATAAATCACAATCAACTGATAAATGTTACATTGTCCCATACAGCTAACCGGATTTCATGGTTTCTTTGATCATAAAAAAAGACGACCTAGACACCATCTGTGTCCAAGTCGCCATATCGTTTGATTACTTTTTTGATTACAATGCCTTGTCGTTAACACCATCAAGCCAAGCTTCAATCTCACCAATGACGGATGATACACAGCCGTCTTCAAATGGTGATTTTAAACCAGCAAGCTCCACCAGACCTGTGAAGGACAGGCTACCACCAGCTTTGCACAATGTCAGATAATCAGCCCATGCTGATTTCATATCTTCATTACTGCGTTTCCAGAACTGGAACGCACAGATTTGTGCCAGCGTGTAGTCAATGTAATAGAATGGTGAAGAAAAAATATGACCTTGTTTATGCCAGAATCCGCCTTGCTCCAGATATGCGTTATCCTTGTAGTTGATATGCGGCAGATAAGTCTTCTCAATGTTACGCCAAGCCTGCTTGCGTTCTGCTGGTGTCGCATCCGGGTTCGCATAGACAAAATGCTGGAATTCATCCACAGATACACCATATGGAATAAACAACAGGGCTGAGGACAAATGATCGAACTTGTACTTGTCTGTATCTTCCTTGAAGAACAATTCCATCCACGGCCAAGTGAAAAACTCCATACTCATCGAATGAATCTCTGCGGATTCAAATGTAGGCCAGTTATATTCCGGCACAGCAAAGTTACGGCTCTCATACACCTGGAAAGCATGTCCAGCTTCATGGGTCAATACATCAATGTCACCCGACGTACCGTTGAAGTTGGAGAAAATGAACGGCACTTTGTAATCGTTCAGGAACGTGCAATATCCGCCGCCCTGTTTGCCTTTTTTGCTTACCAGATCCATCAATTCGTTGTCAGTCATCATCTGGAAGAACACATCGGTCTCTGGTGAAAGTTCTGCGTACATGCGTTTCCCGTTCTCTACGATCCAGTCTGGATCACCTTTGGGTGTTGGGTTGCCCGTTTTGAAACTGAAGCCCTGATCGTAAAAATAAAGCGTATCGACATCAATCCGGCTACGCTGACGCTCTCTGAGCTTGGTCGCAACAGGTACGATGTAGTCGCGGACTTGCGCGCGGAAATTAGCGACCATCTCCGCATTATAATCTGTACGGTTCATACGGTCATAACCAAGCTCCACATAGCTCGGATACCCCAGTTTTTTCGCAATCTGTGTACGTACCTTCACCAGTTCATCGTAAATGCGGTCAAATTCAGCTTCGTGCTCCGCCATAAATGTATACCGGGCTTCCGAAGCACGTTCACGCATCGAGCGATCCGTAGACAGCTCAAACGGATGAAGCTGAGGCAGCGTGCGCTCTTCACCTTCGAATAGAATTTTGGCAGAAGCAATCAGCTGATTGTATTCTGTAGAAAGTTTATTTTCCTTTTGAAGATCCTCAATGATCTCCGGGCTGAATGTTTTCAAAGCTTGCTCAGCGAGCTGAAACAGCTGGGGTCCCCACTTTTTCTCTAGTTCTGCACGGAACTTGGAGTTCACCAGCGCACGGTAAAAATCGGTAATGTATTCTTGGACAACAGGCTGACTATCATCCAGGAATTCATTCTCTGCCTTATAAAACTCATCATTGGTATCAATAGAATGACGGATATAGACCAGCTGTGCTTGCGTTTCAAAATCGTTACGCAAAGCATTGATCTTGTCCATGAATTCACTCTGCTCTTCCACTGTAGATGCCGCTTCGAATCCCTTCAGCAGTTCACCGAAAGAGGTCTTGATGTGTTCCAGATCGGGACGTGTATACGTGTATTCACTAAACTTCATTTATGTACACCCTTTCCTGTTTGGCAAATTTCGGGAAAAACCCGAGAAGCTATCCCTTATTATACAAAAGTGAAGCCTAAAAATCCCAACTTTACGAAAAATATTTGTCCATCGGTCAAATGCTTTTACAAAAATATCAAATAAGCCCGCCTCGCATCCGCGAAGCAAGCTTATAGGCTTGTCTTTTTTCAATTGTTCCTATGGATGGTTCCACAATTAATGTTTGTCTTCGTCAACAATCTTATAGAACCAGCCCATTCCAATCATACCCACAACCATAATCGCAGCTAGAATAATAATATAAGTCATGAATGTACCTCCCTTGCCCGTATATTCATCTCTATCTTAGTGTACACGCGGAATGGCCGTTTGAATTAACCGAACATTGACAAAAATACGAAATCTTTAATTTTAATCAACGATAAACATCACTTTTACTTTACTTTTTTAATCCTGCGCCATAGTAATCTCACCTTTTACCCCGTTTTATACATCTTGTTCGCATCTCCCGTCGTTCCGTTGTATACTATACTTCTGATTGGATAGATATGGACATTACCACACTAGACCTACGCAGAAAGGCAGGCTTCACATGTCAACTCGCATTTCTATACGTCAATTATCGCTTTCTATTATGTTTGCCCTCATGCTTATCATGTTGTCCGCCTGTGCAGATGGAGAAGCCCATGTAACTGTGAATACAGATGGAACGGCCGATCTGGATCTGAATCTAAGTGTGTCGGACTCGGCCCTTGGCAAAATTGGACAAGACAATCTAATGCCCTTGCTAGCTGAAGCCTTGGAACGGAATAATTTTAAAACAGAAGTGACCAAACAGGCGGACCAGAACGTGTTGAAAGCAACGACTCATTATGAAAAAAGCAACATGACCGGATTCGATTCCTCGAAGCTACCGCCAGGAATTCATATCGAACAATCCAAGACACCAGGCTTTTTCACATCCCAATTGCATATCCTTGCCGAAGCTGACCTTATGGAATCCATGCCCGATGGGGATATTAAAGATAGGATCAATAGCGTTCCGGGTTTTCTCAAACGGCTTTTGTTAAAAGATGTGAATTTTGACTTCAAACTCTCTCTGCCGATTAAAGCCCAGAATTCCAATGCTGACCTGGTAGAAGATGGCGGTAAAACGCTAATCTGGAACGTTTCTCCTTTGCAAAAGAATAAGCTGGATTTGACAGTACAGATTCCGAATATTCGGAATATCCTGTTAGTTGCCATCGCAGGCCTTGTGTTGGTCCTGGCCTTGCTCATCTGGTTCTTCATACGGCGCAGACGGACAAGACGACGGCGAAATTCGATTGCAGATCTAAAAAATTCATGACCCCTTCCGGGCAATGAGATTTGTGACTTGCCAAACGGTGTTATGGATAGTAGAATACATCCGTACTGTGAGAACGGTTAACGATGATTAAAGCAAAAACTAAAGAGGTGAACAAGTTTCATGAATATCCGGGAATGCGCCCTGCCTGGTATCGGGGTGAAGTACCAGTTTCATACAAAAGGTGGTAATCAGTTAGTTATCATCAAACACGAAGATGGACGCCGTGAGTTATTTTCGGTAAATCCGCAAGATAATGAAGAGCTTACGCTGATTGCAGAATTGGAAGATGATGAATGTGTAACACTCTCAGGATTAATCGGAGGATGGTCCTGAGTACGAGCTTCCTAGCAGTTTAGTAACTTCAGCACACTTAAGCGCACAAAAAAACAGCAAATTTCACCTCAAAAAACCTGTACTCCATTGGAGTTACAGGTTTTTTGAGTTAATCATTCCAATTCCTTTGGTGGGATTGAATATAAGGTACCCATGTGTTCAGCACTCGGATAATTTCTGCAGAGTGGAAAGGTTTGCTTATGAAGTCTTGCATTCCGCATTGCAAACAAGCTTCACGATCTCGCTCCCCTGCAAAGGCTGTTATCGCAGCGATCACAGGGATTTCCGGATGCATTTTCCTAATCTCACAAGTCGCTTCAATCCCATCCATCACAGGCATTTGGATATCCATGAAAATCAGATCATAAGGGGTAGTTGCAAGCAAATGTATAGCTTGTTCTCCATTCTCCACAACATCGCACACCCCGCCAAATTTGCGAAGCATTTCCTCCAGAAGATGGCTATTCACAGCCTGATCCTCGGCAATCAAAATCCGAATGCCTCGTGCAAGGCGGTTACGCTCTGGCAATTCTACCGTGACAGCAACCTCACCTTCTTCTGACACCATTTCCTCCTCTGTCCACTTGTCCAGCATAATAGTAAACTGGAATTCCGCTCCCTGCCCAATCTCACTTTGAACTCCAATGGCTCCGCCCATCAGCTCCACTAATTTCTTGCTAATGGCAAGTCCCAGCCCCGTTCCTCCAAATTTCCGATTAATCGCTGGGTCCAACTGGGAGAAGGATTGAAATAATTGATGCTGTTTATCAAATGCAATACCAATGCCTGTATCTTTAACTTTAAACGAAAGCATCAGCTGATCTGGACCATATGCTTGCGAAGAATCCATCTCCGCAACGATCGTGACGCTTCCTTTTTCAGTAAATTTAACAGCATTACCCACCAAATTAATCAGAATTTGACGAATTCTTGTCTCATCTCCGCATACACGTTCCGGAATGTGATCCGATATTTCACTGTACAGCTCAATATTCTTCTCAGAGGCTTTAATGGAGAACAGCTCTATTACACTGCCTAACATGTCCCGAATATCTACTGGCCCCTGTTCCAGATCCATTTTGCCTGCTTCGATTTTACTGAAATCCAGTATTTCATTCAAAATATAGAGTAGCGACTCCCCGCTATCAATCATGATCTCGGCAAATCCCTGTTGCTCCTCATTCAGCTCCGTTTCCATCAAAAGATGTGCCATTCCCATAATCCCGTTTAGCGGTGTACGGAGCTCGTGGCTCATAATGGCAAGAAACTCGGATTTTGCACGATCCGCATGCTCTGCTGCTTCCTTGGCACGAATGATTTCTTTTACCGAAGTCATATCACGGAAGACCAGCACAGCACCACGTGTTTTCCCTTGATCCATAATCGGCTTCAGTTGGAACTCTGCAAGAAAACTCGATCCGTCCTGACGCCAAAATACGGATTCTGTACGAGGCAAGGCCCTACCTTCACGCACAGCCCGCAAAATAGGTGTGCCGTTCGTCGGATATGGAATGCCCTCGCTCTGCATCTGTATCATCATTTTTTCCAAAGGTTTACCGTTCATCTCACTCGGACAGATATTCATCATCTCCGCCGCTGCAGGATTGGCAAAATTCACGTTTCCATCCAGATCCAGCCCAATCACACCTTCGGACATTCCATTCAAGATCAGTGCTCTTTCATAACTTAAATTTTCAATCTCTTCGACGTAACGTTTGGCTGCTGTAACATCACTCGTAATGCCATAGACACCAACCACTTTATCTTCTAATAAAATAGGAACGTTGATCACACTTGTCTCGATTCGTTGTCCATCCTTATGAATCAGACCAATCTCATAACGCTGCGCTACACCCTTGACCGATTTTTCAAAATGATAACGCGTCTTCTCCAAGTCGACCGGATCAATCAGATGATCAAAAGGTCGGCTTAACAGTTCTTCTTTGCTATGCCCTGTTAATTGCTCCTGCCCAACATTCGCTTTCAGCAAGTTCCCGTCCAGATCCAGAGATGCCACACCAAGCGGATTACAATCAAACAACGACTTGTACTCCTGCAAATTCAATTGTTGCTGTTTGCTTTCTGTAATATCACGTGTGACTGCAACCATCTCTTGCAAATTTCCCGACTCGTCACAAACATAATGAGTCAGCGTATCCGCCCATACAAGGGAACCATCTTTGTGCACTAGACGATAACTAATCCGCTCTGGAGTGAGCCCGATCATCTGACGGCGGATATAAGCCTTTACAGCCGGGATATCGTCCTGATGAATACAGAACATTCCTGAGCGTCCGATCATTTCTTCAGGCTCGTAACCGAGCATTTTTCTGCTGGCATGTGATACATATTTGAACGTGCGCTCGGCATCCGCTTCGTGAATTGCAATCAGATCCATGGATGATTCAGCCAGGATGCGCGAAATACGACTACTTTCTTCTAGTTGTTGACGCTGATTAAGAAGCGTTTCTTCCGCCTCTTTTTGCTTCGTAATGTCTGCAGCTTGTACTAGTAAATATAATGGCTCTCCGCTTACCTCGTCCCGGACAATGCAAGCTCTGATTGTTGCCCACAGCAACGTGCCGTTTTTTCGTTTCAGGCGCACCTCTGTTTCATACATCGGCTGTTCACCGTTGGTCATTTCCCAGAAATTACGGCGAAACTCTTCGTACCTGAGGTCCTCTTCATAAATCATATGTACAACGGAAGTATGCAACAGTTCTTCCTCCGTTGATCCAAGCATCTCGCAAAAAGCTGGATTTAACTGCACCCACAGTCCATTAACATGAGAAGCGACAGCAATGCCGATTGGCGCGTGTGTGTATAATTGTTCGAACAGAGACCGGCTCTGTGTGATGGAGTTCGACACTACGTATCCTCCCTTACCGAGATTGTAAATGTTATTCGTATGAACAGATCGACCTGAACATAACTATATCTTATAGAGTAGTACCCCAAATGCCACGATAGTTAAACGAAACAAAAGCAAAAAAACATGGCAACAATCGACACGTTAAGATCTTCAGCTTTTCAGCACACCCAGGTCATGAAAGAACGGAGGTTATTGCCACATGATTATTGTTGCGAATCAACCGATTCAACTGTCGCCATCCGAATGGTCTGCATTTGAATGGTACTGGTTACAGCAGCTGCAAAACCGCCCCATAAGGTATGTGTATCAATCCATGGATCATCTCCATTTTGAATGGAACTTAAGAGAATCCCTTGTTGATGCAGCCGAAGGGTTGAACCGAAGCGGTGTCAGCTTTGCCTCATTCGAAGACTCCAGGTGTAACCCTGCCTTTTGGAATCGAAATGCACAGGGTGGATTCGAGCTAAGGCCAGATGTAACACCTGCAGAAGGCATCCGAGATATATGGAGAAACGGACGCTTATATGCGTTCGAGTGTGCAACCGCTACCGTTATTGTACTCTATGGAGGCGTACTTGGAAGCATCCGTGAGGATGCCTTTAATTCATTATTCCGTAATCTGTTGCTGTTTGACTGGCATTACGACAGTGATCTGCGTTTGACAGAAAAGAATGGCAAGGAACTCGCTCTACCTGGAGATGTGCTTTATTTCAAAAATCCAGACGTGTCACCCAAAACCCCTGAATGGCAGGGTGAAAACACCATTATGTTGAGGGAAAACTGGTACTACGGACATGGTATTGGCATTGCAAGCGGTCAGGAAATTATTCGAACCTTAAATCATTTTCGTTTTCCCGGCAGCATGACCTCGGCCTATTTAATGGATATGGTCATATATCCAGACTTCCTTTATTTATCCCGCTATGCCAAAAATGCCATCGGCAACAACCCGGACATAACCACACCCGTATTACCTGGACAAATGTATGTTCGAGTAGGCGGCAGCCGCTATTTGCGTACTTGAATGTCCGATCATGAGATCAGTTACGCGTCATTAATAGAATAACCCATATATTGCAAAAAGCCCAATCACAAGCAGCCATGGCGCTGACTTGATATTGGGCTCCTTGCAATATGTTATCAGTTCGGTGGATCAAGCTGAACCACAACTTGCTTGCCGCTAACCTGAACTCCTGTCGTTTTAGTGCCGTGTTCTTTCAACGCTTTGCACAGTTCTTCTGCCCAGGCTTTGCCTGACTCTCCCTCTTTGGCTCCATGCACTTGGATGACCAATTTCACGGAGTCACCTTTTTTCAGAATACGCTCTGCTTGTGACTGCTTCACATCCCGGTCATGATCCTCCATTTGCAGATGCAGGCGAATTTCCTTTACTTTGCGTTTATCCGGAGATTTGCCTGCCTTTTTCTTCGCCTGCTGTGCTTCTTCACGGGCAGCGTCCGCACCAATCAGTTTACACGGAGGTGGGCTGGTCATCAGGGACAAACACACCAAGTCTACCTTATGCTGTTTGGCCAGTGCCAGTGCTTCCCGTGTTGACATGACGCCCAGGTCTTCTCCATTCAGACCGGTGAGTTGCACTTCGTTAGCTTTGATCTTTTCATTTTTAATGATCTGAGCCATGCATCTTCCTCCTTGACATGAAAAGCCTGTCCTGATCACTGAAGATCAGAGCAGGCTTAAATATTAGACTACATTTCGTGTGCTGTTATAAACGTTACCTACATTGCATACGTTGCGTTAAGATTAACATCCTGTCATTACGATGACTTTTTCTCGTAATATCGTGGCGTGTCCCCCGAATTACAACGAGTTAAATGCTTCTGTCAGAACAGGTACGATCTGCGATTTGCGAGATACAACACCTTTGAGCAATGCTTTGTGGTCTGTCAGCGTTACATTGTATGCTTTTTCAACCGCTTGAGTAGATGCACCATAAGCCAGTCCAACGGAGTCATTGTTCAAGATATCCGTCACAACAAACAAGAACAGGTCAAGTCCTTTGCTGGAGATAATCGCTTCGATCGCCGCTTCAAGCTCTGGCTGTTTTACCAGTACATCGTTAACGTCAACCGCATTCACTTGGGCGATTTCCACTTTCGCTGTACCCATAGCGAATTCTTTCGCATCCAGAGAGATCAGCTCAGCAATTGTTTTCTGACTCAAGTCTGCGCCAGCTTTCAGCATGTCCAGACCATAGCTATCTGCATCTACACCGGCAATAGCAGCCAGCTCACGTGCTGCAGCTACGTCTTGCTCTGTGCAAGTTGGAGATTTGAACAACAAGGAATCCGAGATAATCGCGGACAACATCAGACCCGCGATCGGCGCGCTGATTTCGATGCCGTTCTCTTTGTACATTTTGTTCAAAATCGTTGCAGTACAGCCTACAGGCTCCGCACGGAAATACAAAGGCTGACTTGTCTCAAAATTGGCAATACGGTGATGGTCAATGACTTCAACAACGGTTACATCTTCAATATCGCTTACACTTTGCTGACGCTCATTGTGATCCACCAGAATGACTTTATTCACTTCGTTAGCCGCTGTTTTGATCATACGCGGTGCTTCAACTTTGAATTGATCCAGTGCGAACTGCGTTTCGCCATTCACTTCGCCCAGGCGCACGGCTTCAACTTCCTGTCCCAATTTGCTTTTCAGGTCTGCATACGCGATTGCTGAGCAGATCGTGTCTGTATCCGGGTTTTTGTGGCCGAAAATTAGTACTTTTTCCATATCATAGCCCTCCGTCAATTCGAGTTTAAGTTAATCTTATCCTTATTTGAATCATACCTTACTGATTATAGCGCTTATACGTCTTAATTCCAATCCCTTTACAGCGAATTAATGAGAGATTACACAAAGGCCAGTTTCGCAAGTGGAGAACGCCGGGAATCAAGAAGAAGCTATTGGCTTATTATCATCAAAAGGTATCCACGTCTGTTCTAATTTGCAGGTGTATTCGCTACATTTGTAATCAGATGTCCGTCCAGCTTGTCACCTTTACACAGGGCTTGCACGAGCTCCCGGCCTGATTCCGGGGTCATTTTACCGTACCAGTCCCCTTGAGGATACACAATCGTTACACATCCATCATCACAGCGGCCATTACATTTGGTACGTGTTGTATGAATGAATCCTCCGGCCTGTTGTTTCGCAATTTCGTCCCGCACCGCCTGAGTGACTTCTTCCCCTTCATTACGCATGCATGTTCCGCCGTTACAGAGTAAAATATGGTGTTGCAGTTGATCCAGATTATAGATAGCCAAACTCGCTTCATTCCTCTCACATCAATAGGATATGTATCTTTTTATGATTGCACAGTATAACATTACAACTCTATAAATTAGCACATCTATCCAGGTTTGTGCAACGATAACGATATTCTACAGCTCAGGATCGAACGTATTCAATCCTTTTTTCACAAAGAATGTCTGCAAACGACCTGCTTCGTTAATCTCCAGCAAATTCAATTGTGCACCATAAGCACATCCACCGTCTATACCGATCTTGTCTCCGCGCGGGTCCATCCAGATTCCAGGCTCATCCTGCAAATATTGCACAGGGGTATGTCCAAACACAACAATCTCCTTAAGTGCTGTAGGTCTGCTGTAAAAAGGTTCGCGAATCCAGAGAAAATCCCGTTCGGACTGGTTTCTCCAGTCGGCTACATCCGGGTTAATGCCCGCGTGTACGAAAATGTATCCCGGAATTTCATACGACAACGAAAGCTCGTCCAGAAAATGCAGATGATGCTCATAATGAGAGCGCATCCATTGTTTATCCTGAGCATACGCCTGCCAGTCCATCTGATCACCATCATACGAAACGGGTAGATAACTCGCCAGCGTCTGTAATCCGCCATTGCGAATCCAGTGTAAATCGTACTCTTCGACATCATGGGTCAGAGCCTTCACCATCATGGCATCATGATTTCCCTTGAGAATAACGATTTGGTTCTCTTGTCTTAGCTTCATAATCTGCTCAATGATCTGTTTGCTATTAGGGCCTCGATCTACATAATCCCCCAGCAAAATCAACTCATCCTGCGACGGGTCGTAATGAACCTGTTCCAACAGTGCATTGAATTCATCATAACAACCGTGAATGTCACTGATGACACATCTGCGCAAGTGAATCTCCTCTCTTTCCGGTTGAGCCCAAAATGCAAACCGGAACCTTGTCTGCCTGTTGCATCAACAACTGCAGCCAAGTCAGCAAGGTTCCCGTCTTATCCAAACTTATATTCCCGATCCTATAGGTATAATCCTGCTTTAGTTCTGATTCAGACCGAAAGCTTCTGCAATCAGACGGAAAGAACGCAGACGTGCTTTGAACGAATGGATGGCAGACGCAATAATCACTTCATCGGCTTCGTGACGTTCAGCCATCGCAATAATTTTGTCCTTCACCTGATCCGGCGTGCCAATGATGGAGAATGAGCGGCGCTGACGAATCTGTTCGAGCTCCACCGCTGTATATGGGTAGTTATTCACTGTTTCAAGAGAAGGGAAGGACTTCTGTTCCAGTCCGCGTCCAAGTCGCAGGAAAAATAATTCATTGCTGCGAGCCAGTTCAGCGGCTTCTTCTTCTGTATCCGCACAGAAAGCGGAGACCGCAATCATGGAGTGAGGTTTGTCGCCTAGAATGGACGGTTTGAAGTGGCGACGATAATGTTTCATCGCTTCCTCTCCGCCTGGTGTTCCAAAGAACTGGGCAAATGCATAGGCAGTCCCTTGCGCCGCGGCAATCCTTGCTCCTTCCGAGCTGGACCCCAAGAGCCATACTTCGGGTACCGTTGGAACGGAAGGTCCGGCTACAAGGGAAGCAAAACGATGATCTTCAGGCAACTGCTCGTGGAAGTAACCACCAAGATCCGAAATCTGTTGCGGGAAAAACTGTACATTCGATGATTTGCCCTCATTCAATGCCCTACTAGCAATAGGCATACCTCCTGGTGCACGCCCAATGCCAAGGTCGATACGTCCAGGGTGCAAAGCTTCAAGCAAACGGAAGTTTTCCGCCACTTTATACGCGCTGTAATGCGGCAGCATAACGCCTCCTGATCCTACTCGAATACGCTCCGTATGGGCAGCCACATGGCCAATCATGATTTCCGGGCTTGAAAAGGACAACGCACCTCCGCCGTGATGCTCGGACATCCAAAATCGGGAATAACCTAGTTGTTCAGCATGTTGCGCTAACGTTACAGCTTCCTGCAAGGCATCATGTACATAGCGACCCTCACTAATGTGTCCATGCTCCAGTACACTCAATTTCATATATATTCATTCCTCTCGTCAGTGAAGTGATAGAATAAAGGTGCTTTCCTTCTTGCTTACTTGTCCATTGTAACATTAAAAATTACAGTTTCAAACTTTACATTACTTTACTCTTCATTTTCCCCCTGACATGTCGAAAAGAAAATAAAAAAACACAGCCAGTTTTTAGCTGGCTGCGTTATAGGACATTATCTCGGCCTACTTTATTTATCTACCTTACTTGTCTGGCCTGTTTATTCACCTTACTAATATGACACTGCACTATTCAACTCATTTAAATTAAGGTGCTCGTTTAGGCAATAACTTCACGTACTCATCAGACAGCTTCATCAAGCTGAGCACATGTTCGTAATCGGAACGGTACGGTTCCAGATTCGTGACTGGCTCATAGGTTTTGAGCGAGTATGCCGTTCCATCGTCAAAACCTGCACCAGGAATAAACATGATGTCATTATTCACAAATGAACCTGTCGGCAAGTAATAACGAATACCGAATGCATTGTGATCCATATTGAGCAAGTCATGCCCAAACGCTGTGAACTTCTCCTGCTTCAGCGATACGCCCATCAGATTCATGACGGTAGGCAGAATATCCAGTTGACCACCCGGCTGCTCAATCACTTGCCCTTTCGTTTGTTTCGGCGTATGAATCATCAGCGGAATATTGAATCGGCTTACTTTTCCATCGTATGGGATATTCAAGTTTTCCTGAATCTGCTGTGTAATCTCTGGTTCCTCCGGTAGTCCAAAGTGATCCCCGTAGAGCACAAGCGTTGTATTATCCCATAAACCGTTGGCCTTCAATTCGTCAATCAGTTGACCTACTGCGTAGTCTGTATAATTGATCGCTTGCAGGTAATCATGTAACAGTTTGTTTGTAATCGTCGCCGGAATTTCAATACGTGCGCGATCGGCTGGAACAGTAAACGGCGAATGGCTTGACGCTGTGATGAACTGAGCATAGAACGGCTGTTTGGCAGCCTGATGCGCAGTCATTTTTTCCACACCCACCCGATACAATTCTTCGTCCGATGGCCCAAAATCGTTGAATTTATCATTCGTAAAACTCGGTTTATCGAAGTATCTTGTGAAACCCAGGGCGGGGTACATCTTGTTGCGGTTCCAAAAAGTTACATCATTGACGTGGTATGTCTCAGACTCATATCCTTCTTTCGCCAGCAGTTTGGGCAGGCTTGGAAGGTCACGGTCACTATACCCGGCTGACATCGGTACAACTCCTGTAGGATAAATGGACGTATTCGACATAAACTCCGCATCCGATGTATTTCCTTGACCGATCTGTTGGAAGAAATGAGAGAAATAATAGCTTTCTTTCGCAAGATTATTTAAGACTGGCGTTAATTCTTGACCATTTAGCGAAGCGTTAATCGGAAAATTTTGAAAGGATTCCAATTGAAGCACAATCAAGTTACTGCCTTTTGCTTGACCAAAATATTTGGCCTTCACCAGTGCACCGTTATCCGTTTTGTTCTGGTAGGGATATTTGCTCACCAATGCATTAATCTTGGCAATCGTTTCGTTAATATTGCCATTGGCAATGGCTTCATTTTCCTTGCTCGTCAGAATTGCCGAGGACACCTGATAGTTCAGAAAACCGAGATTTTCAGCACGTACCAGCTCGTTATCAATCGTTTCCCCCTTGACGATAAAGCTGCCAGACAAAACGATGCAGAACGCCGCTGTAAGTGCAACACCCAGTTTGCCCCAGTAACGGCTACGATTTTTGCCAAATGTCAGGCTACTCTCCTGGTAACTGCTACGATAAGCCCCTCTGCTACGTCTGCGTCTGATCAACCAGAACGGTATAGCCAGAATAATATCGGCAAAAAACATAAAGTGTTGCGGCCGAACCAGCGGCCCGATACTTCCTCTGACCTGAGCAACCTGCCCCAGTTCACTTAACGCGGTGTACGTAGGAACCGAACTGAAGTGTGCATTATATAGCGTGGCTGCAAACAAAATCAGGGAGAACAAAACATTAAACGCCCCGTATACCGTGCGCTTCCAGCTCAGCGGTACAATTAAATCCAGCACGCATACAATGGTAAGCGCAGCGAGAGCATCGGTGAACAGCCCCACGCCCGACAACCCATTGAAGAAGAAATAACGCAGAAGCGATAACTTCAGCAGCATTAAAATAAACAAGACGGCAAATAAGGTCCGTGATGTTGACTGCTTGCTTTTATTCGTCGATGTAAACATGGTCGTTTTCAACCCTTATCTGAAATTTTACGTTCATTTTACAAAACGCATATTTCAGTATAACAGTTTTCGCGTCACTGTTCCATTGAGGTTATAGCGGACTCAGGCAATCGTGGATATATCCTCGTTCTTCATGCTTTGATGGTTGCGTGATGCTCGAATGACTGCCTGCGCTGCTGCAACTCGAGCCCATGGAATCTGCTCGGGTCTGCAACATACAGCCACTAACTTGATATCATGGATAAACGAAATGGACGCCGCATCTAGTATATGTTCACCGGTTATGGATGTTTTCAGATGCGGTTTGCGAATTCGCCCTTGCGTAGCTGTCATCTCCACTAAACGGCCTACCCCTTCTATATCAAAGGTATGAGAAGAACTACATTCCCTCTGGAAAGTCTCCTCGTCCACTAGCTCTCGCCCAGTTGTTTCCTCACGAGTGCTGCCGTATATAGATTGTGTCAGAGTATCTGCATCAAACGAGATAAAGTCTGCATAACGCGCGATTTGTGCTGCTTTCCTTGCAGAGTTTTGTGAGGTAACTGCAGCCCCTACCTTATAAATACAGTGGCGTCGCTCTTCACCAAGCACCTGATCCGCTACATGATCCACCAATGCTCTCATTTTTTGAATCTCTTGTACATGCTCCACATGCGGAATCATGATTTCGGGACGAACCCATAGCCCTTTACGGATACTCTTGACCGCTGCCTTGAAAATAGCCTCCAATTGCATTTCATGAATCCGGGATAAAATCAGTGTCGAAGCATTACTATCCTGCTCCAGCACATTTACATCCTGGAACAACTCTTGCAGCGGAAAATCAAATAATTGAATGTTCACCGGTCGTCCGTCCATCACTTCAAAAAGACATTCCATATCTGACTGCTGCATCGGCAGCAATCGTTCCAACCCACACCTGCGATCTGCTTCCGTATCCGCCAAGAGCATCTTCTGCATATAAGGCTTTCTGGACGGAGACAACAGCATAGTCTCGGTTACACATAACCCGATTCCCTCTGCATCCCATGCTCGCGCATGTCCAGCCTCTGATACATATTCCACCTTGGCGAGAATGGATAACTCTTTTATGTCATCAGCCCATTCCAGCAAAACTTTCAGTTCGGGCAGCTCCTGCTGCATACACGCTGTTACATCTTCTGATCTCATTCGGAGGAGAGCTTCCTCTTTTGAAACCAGCCCCTCATGCACGAAATGGACTGCGTTTCTGATCGTAGCCAATGAACTTAATTTCGCAGGTTGCACATGTTGTATGCATACTGAGTCCGACTTCACCACGTAGGAAAGTTCTAGTACTATTCCTGTGCGTCTCTCTAGCTCCGTACAGATTATCTCTAGATCTGTATAGCGCTTTGAATTATTTCTTTTTAAGTAAGAGAGCGCATGCACCATTCCAGACTCGCTTCTTGACGGCAGATAATCTCCTATCATGCCTTGTTCCCCCGTTGCCGGATTACGGGTGTAGACTTTCCCTGAACCTATATAATCGACATCTTTACCTTGTACAATGGCCTGTATAAGTACAGCTGACCCGCTTGTTGCTCCGTTTGCTGTTCCTTTTATTGCTTCTTCCTTTGTTTGATCCTCAAGGAGACCAGCTATATGATTCATCTTGTTAGCAGAAGAGAACACCGCTCGAACAGCTGTTTGAAGTTGAGAAAATACATCCTGTGGAAAAGGCCTTCCGCTGACCCCCTGAATCAAATCCTTCCATTCTTTAATCAATGATTCAAGCTCCGCTTCTCCTGAAAAATATGGCTCTGAATCTGCCGTCTTCACAAATGTCATTTTATAAGGAATACCATGAACCATGTGCCCGTACTGCTGAAGTAAGGTGAGATAACATTGAAGCGCATAAAAACGATTGCCTGTCTGGTGAGCGAGATGTTCGGCGGTTTCATCATTCAGACCTACGTAAGATACAGCGTATTCTTCTGATACGGAAGAAGAACCAGCCTCATCTGATCGCACATCAAACAGAAGCGGATGGTTCGGTCCTCCAAAAGATGTACCCGTTTGTTGCTCCAGATGTCGGATGGCTCTAACCAGCTCTTCCATGATTTCATCGGAAAGTTGACCAAGACGGGTACAATATGCGCGACAGCCATCCGTCGTAACGACCATTCCCGCTGGAACAGACCATCCTGCTTGCATCAGTTCTGCGAGGGCTACCCCCAAACCATGCGTCAGTCCTTCCAAGTCTGCACCTCTTTCTCCCAACAGCATTACCCGTTTAGTCATTGCAACTCTCCCATCTGCCGTCCATGGCTGTGATTAATTAGCAGCGTCGTTAGGCCTTAAAACAGCGCTACCTTCACTCTAATGTTATGTTGCAGGAGCGTCTTCAAAGACTACAGGTTCAACATTTTGTGAACGTTATTCTGTTTTTTTGTTAAATTTGATTCCGTACAAAGCAAAAACTCCTTCAGCATGAGCTGAAGGAGCCTTTGTTTGTTTTTTTGCATAACCAATACTACCCTATAAACCGCAAGATATCGTCGATTTTCTTCCCATGAGAGATCACACCGTAGTTCATCCACGTCAAAAAGTCTACCTCATAAACATTACCACTCTTCACGGCAGGAAGCTGCCTCCATTCCGTTCTATCCAGCAGTTGCCGTTCCTCTCCGAAACTTAAAGAGTCACGAGTATCAAAGGTAATCAGTAGATGATCAGCCCGAAGCTGACTTAATTGCTCTAATCCAATGTCGACTCTCCGCTCATGTTGTGTCCACTGTGTCACATATTCATGAGGGTTAAGACCGAGATCCCGATAGATGACTGGGCCTACATAACCAGATTGATCACCGTAAAGTGTAATTCCCGAAGCCGAAACACGGAGAAAAGCAACCGATTCTTTGCGCATACGTCCTTGCAGAAGTCTTTTGGCCTCCATGGCTTTATCCTCATATGACTCAATAACGTCCTGGACTCTATTGTTTCTGCCAAGCACGTCTGCCGCCGATTTCAAAATGGCACGCCAATCTTCACCCTCTTGATGTACATAATACACGGGCGCCACCTGCTCGAATCGATCCAGGTTCCATGTTTTATATCCCATGTCCAGCATGATGAACTCTGGTATATGCTCCGCCTGAAACTTGGCATCCCGCTGACTGACGTCAAATTCGGGCACATCATCCAGCTGTAAATAACGTTGTTTGCCCCAGGCCCTGTGCGAACCTTGCAATATCGGCTTTACTCCGAGCGCCAACAGGAAATCCTCCAAGTAAGGAGCAAACACTCGCACCTCCTGGCGGTGATGACGACGGTACACGCCTGGTGAGACTCCCGAGTATTGCTTGAAGCGGCGACTAAAATAATACTCATTGTTAAATCCCACATGACTCGCAATATCATGCAAACGATCATCCGTTATCTGTAACAGCTGTTTGGATCGCTCCAGTCGAACACGGTTCACATAATCAAGAGGAAGCTGGCCTGTCAATCTCTTGAAATGCCGCGTATAACTTGTTCTGGACAGACCGGCTCGGGAAGCTAGCTCGTCCACTGTGAGTATCTGATTATAATGCGATTCAATGTATTGAACGGATTGCTGGAGGGAGGTCCGATCATGATTCGGTTGAAGCTCTGGATCATTTTGACGAATGACATCTCGGAACCACTGTTGGAACTGGATTTGTACATCCCACACGTCATGCACAACTGTAACATGTTGCTGGCGATATAACTGTTCTATACACTCCACACAAGCACTCCAAGGGGTATATGTAAACTCAATTACGGATATCATGTTGTCAGTAACCAAACTTATTTCACGGTTAATAGCCTGCTTCTCCAGATTGTTTTGGATCGGCATTAACTTACCGGAACAGCTGTCTTCGAACATTGAATTCATATCCATTTTATAAAACGTCAAGGCCTCTTCTTCTCCAACATCAGCTGTTACAGAGAAAGAAACATCTGCGCGCACCAAACAAAGCTGGAACCCGGTTCCAGCTTTGTTTGGCCCTCAGAATACGTTAGAACGCCCCTTCCTTGCACCACAATAATAAAAGAATGAGTTTCCGTTTGCTGAACTGAATATGTTGAGCTTGTTTCCAATGTATAATTTACGTATTGTATACGTTGTAAGGAGCAGAGCCATGGCTTGGTCATGATGTGCTGTATTGAAGCGTACATTGTGCATCCATCTTCCTTATATGAGAATTGTTATCAATTAGATTTAGTGTAAACGAAAAAAGAAAGCTCTTCAAGCCACGCTGAAGAACTTTCTCTATTCAATTCACAAGTTATGGCGTCATCTTTTCCAACAAATCATCAATCTTCATGGAATTTGCAATGACTGCTCCGGACTGCCACTGAGACCTTTCCATCATGTAGACATGTTTATTTTTAACTGCCGGAAGCGACTGCCACAGTTTTCCGTCCAACATGTGGATGGCCTCCTGATTTTCTGCGGAATCCCAGGTTCCGTTCGAAGGAAACACGATAATGTGATCGGCATCCAGACTCGGAATCGCCTCTTCGGACAGAATCTCTTGGTACTCTTTCATATCTCGTGCAAGTGGATGTGGAGTGAGTCCAAGATCAGAGTAAACAAATCCGGTATACCGATTTTTGACCCCGAATAGCGCCAATCCTTTGTCTGCTACGTTTAACCTCACAACCGCAACCGTCTCATTTCCGATGGTTTGTTGTAATTTTGCTTTCGCATCTGCGATTTTTTGTTTGAATTGCTTTTCAAATGCTACCCCTTTTTCTGGCTGCCCTACAATATCGGCAATGGTCGTCAATACCTGATTGGAGTCCTGAAGAACACTCTCCGGCAGACGGTAGGTTGGGGCTACTTTGCTATATTGTTCGTATTGTGTTGCATCTACCCCACCGTCCACAATGATCAGATCCGGGTTGTATTGCAAAAGTGCCTCGATGCTGCCTGTTGTATCAAACTTTGGCGCATCTAACTTCAAATAATCCTGTACTCCCCAAGTGGGATGATACCACTGTACAACCGGTGTAATATCCAGCGCCTTGAGATAGTCCTCGACATAGATACCCGCAATCCGCTGTGGATGGACAGGGATCGTTACTTCTCCAAACTCGTCCTTCACAACACGTGTCTCGTTGTTTGGAGCCTCCGTTTCTACAGAGGTACTATTCTTGGCTTCTCCCTGTTGTGCTGACGTTTCCGTATTTGCGCTACAACCGGATATCACCATTGCAGTGAGCAATAACAACATCAACCACCCTTGAATTACTTTGCTTAGCCTTACCATCATGCATTTCCCCCTATGTGTAATCTGTAGATGTCATCATGAGAACAGAATACTTTAATCTATAATGATAATCATTCTCATAAAACTCTGTAGGTGAATTGTACATGATGTAGCTGTGTCGTCACAATACACATTTGAAGACTCTTTTTTATACAAACGAAGCATTCTTGATAAAAAATAACCCCTGCAAACGAATGCAGGGGCTGTTTATCTACAAGTGTTTTAATTAAGACTCTCTTCCTGATGTCTTCTAATCATCTCAAGAAGCTCTTCCTCACTATTTAAGCGTACTGAACCGGTATATTCCCAATCGAAATAAGGCGCGAGATTTACGGCAATATCCTCCCACGTGTCTCCTTCGTGCTGTAGAAGTATTTGATTTATTTTATTAGTAATCAATTCAAAATCTAGCCGACTAACGATAAAACACTTCGCACCCGTTATAATATCTGAGCTCTCTTTAAGTTCTCTTTCCAGCGCTTTTGGGGTTATTATTCCAAAGTCAAAATTATACGCACCTGTGTCATCTTCAGTTCCAATACAAGCGGTACCTGACAAATAAAAGTCATCTCCAATATCTTCTGTTTCTGTGAACTCTAATTTGCCATGGATGTTAGGATTTCCTGTAATGACAATATCTTTTAGTACGGGTTGGATCATATTAGTGCACCTCATATTTCCCTAATCTCCCTACGCCTTAACGTAACCCTCATACAACCGTTCCACAAACCCATTTTGCTCGCCACCTTGTAACAAGTAACAACCGATCAATCCAAAATCATCGCTGACATATCCCGCTAACTCCGGTTCACCTGTTAAGGCCAGTGTTCGTTTAAACGCAGTCTCCCTGATCTGTCGCAACACTTCATCTTCGGCAACGGTCGAGTCGCCGGCATAGTGTTCATAGGCCTGCATCCACTCATCTGCAAAAGGGTCTTCATCACGTTGGTCCAGATATGCATCAACATCCAGTCCTTCAAAATTGTGTTCGTTCAGCAAGCGTCCATCCTTCAAATCTTGCAATAATTTGCTTACATCGCTTCTGCTCATTCCGTCACTCCCTTATACTCTTTCTTCAAATACATCTCAGGTATAACAAACCGCTTTATGTGTTTACTAGAATCTGCTATAAAATGATCTAATCCCCGTTCCTCGTATTCTTTAAGTACACATTCGAAGATACGAGCAATAATGCCACAATCCGCCAGCGCATCATGTCTGTGAATGCCTTCTGTGTTCAGATCGTAATATGCGATAAGAAAATCGGTTGAAATAACGTCCGGTACCTCTGGATGAATATATGTAAACATCGCTTTGGTATCCAGCACATGGTTAGTAAACATGGTTAACCCGAATTCTTGACAATGACGCTCCAGCATGGGCAGATCATATTCGTATCCCGCATGAGTCACGAGCACTTGATTTCCGATAAAGCTGCAGAATCGCTCGTAAACCTCTTTAAAAAGTGGAGCCTGTGACATCGCTTGATTCGTAATACCAGTGAGTTTCTCCACCGCTGCCGGAATTGGTTTGGATGAACGAACCAGAGAAGAGAAACTAGTTGCACTGGCTCCCTCGCTCCTTTTATAACGTACTGCACCAAACTGAGTGACACTCTCCACAGCTACATCAATACCTGTTCCTTCCAGATCAAATATGCAGTATGTTCTATCCTGTAGCGGTGTCACATTTAGCTCGTCCACCGTATATGTACCCGGCAAAAACGTGATTTTCACATCTTTCACTCCCACATTCGTGTAATCTGAAGCATCTTGTCAGTTTGATCCAAATCCATCCTGTAGATATCCGGCATCGTCGTGCCCTTCCAGAAATCGAAACCATAACTCAGATTATAATGCTGAAAAATAAGGGTCATGATATCACCATGCGTACCGATTACGACCTTTTTCCCCCTGTGCTCGCCTAACATTTTTTCAATGGTGTTAATAGCCCTCTTCTGAGCCTGAATACCAGACTCTCCACCTGGAAAAGCAAAGGTGGCATCACGATACAGCTGCCGCTTGGCTTCATGAAAATCATCATGTTTTACGTGGGAACAAGACAGCGTACGCTCACGTAAATCTTCCTCAATGAATACAGACTTTCCGCACAAGTCAGCCAGACGCTGAATGGTGTGTACAGCCCTGAGATAAGGACTGGAGTAAAATACCTCCACGTCCTCTTTATGCAAAAGCTGAGCGACCTTTTCCGCGTCCAAATCCCCTTGCTCAGTCAGTCCACGTTCGCGCTCTTGACCTTCGATGAACCTGGATTCTGCATGTCGCACAAAATACAAGCTTGTATAAGCTTCTACGCTCATGCATCTACTCTGCCCTTCTTCTCGATCACAATCAGACAGGTGCTGTCAGGCAAGGAGACAGGTTTACCCTTCTCATCCATAAAAATAATCCGATCTGCCAAAGCTTCGGTATACCCTTCTTGCAGGAAATGACGTAGCATGATGATATCCACTTGCTCCCCTAACGTGTCGCGTATGCATTTCTCATAGGCTTGCGGTGTGAATATACCAAACTGCTCCTGAACTTCATGTACATAGGCTTCCTCCCCCCAGGTATACGTGTACAAAAACTCCATCGCATCATTAATTGGCATAATCACCTCATTATCGGATAGACGCTCGTAACTGATCCCGCGCCCTTTAAAGTCAGTTGCATAACGTTCCAGCCAGCTTAACCCATCCGGCTCCATGAATCGAATTCGTCGTTTTTGTGACTCCGGTTCACTCATAATACCATCCCGAATAAGGATTCTTCCGCCCGGCGAGAGCACCTGAAAAGCACTTTGCAACGCAGCCGCCACCGTATCAGTATTAAATCTGCGTCCGTCACGCTCAATATATGAATACAACTCATGCAGGATAGAGGAAAAGATCACCGTATCCACTGTTCCCGGTTCCACATACTGATCCAGTTGCAGGGCATCCCCTTTCATCACATGCCAACGATGGGACTCCCGTTGCTTCTTGCGTTCCAGCGCTTCGATTACGTTGGCCGAAATATCGATGCCGATCGCTTCAACCTCGGGCTTCTCCTGCTCAATCAAATCCAGCAACACACCGCCACCCGGGCCGATATCAAGTACACGTTTGCCCACCATATAGTCAAGGAGCACTTTTTTGTAGTCTCCCGAGCTATTCATATCCGAAAGGTACGTCTCTTCGTTGTGGAACCGATCATACGCATCCCGTCGCAGGCCAAACAGATCAAATAAAAGTAGTACCGCCTGTTCGTACAACGGAGATTTCTCTGCTTCAATGCAAAAAGCAATCAATTTTTCAGCCGCAGGCGAGAATTCAAAGGTTACAAATAACGTATCGGGCAGGTCGGGATACCGTTCAATCCGATGCCCCAGATGCGGATAAGGCAACTGCTCGCCAGCGGTAATCTGTTCCCATGAATACTGCTCCAGATATTTTTCAATCATACGTTTCTTGTAAATATTTAGCTTTTTGACACCCTTATAGTCGTAATACATCGTGTTCATTAACGGTTCGAAGCTGATATGACGTATAGAGGTCAATGAAGAGTCCTTTGAATGCCCCTCTATTTCCTTCTCCCACTCTTCGCTATGAAGTGCAAGTAAAAACACCTTGACCATCTCTTTCAGCGAAAAATCCCGCATGGCTGACTCCACATACCACAATGTACGCGATGCAAGAGCAGACAGTTGTTGCTCCACAGGAAACTGTTGTTTCAGCTTGGCATACGTTTCATCCATCGCCTCACCTTGCCGGATTGAATTACTTCTTAGGCGAGATAATCGCTCCTTCACGCTCCAATCTGTATGTTCCGTTCCTGACACAATCCAGTCCACAATTTGCTCTACTTCATCCTGAACCTGCTCCCAAAGACCAGAATCAACCGCTCCAATAATACATTGGTTCAGAGCCATTAACAGAATACGAAGTTCACCACCAGTAACCCAGCCTTCAGAAATCAAAGCACGCAACGGTGTATTCTCAGCGTACGGAATTTCCCCCCGTATGTATTGCCCAATCAGTCCATGTGTTGATATTAAAATACGAATGATCTCCTGTCTCGGCGAAGCTGCCGATTCCAGTCCATTTTCTTGCTCTGTAGTATATCGATGATATAGCTGAGCCGAGCCAATATTATGTACAAACAGGTTAATTCCTTGCTGTTGCCACGTTCTGCGCTGTACTAGTGAACCCCCTTTTGCGGTTTCCGACCAGGCCAGCACCTCTTCCAGCAGTTCCCGAATCCAGAACGAAAGTTGCATTCCATCCAGCATGTGAAGTGTGCGTTCGGTGTAATCCAATACCGCATTCGTCTTCTGAAGTTCGGCAATGGAGTGAATACGCTCCAGATTAATTCGCGGCTTCTCCGCCGCGACTAACCATTGTAACCATTGCGGCTCTTGTTGCTCTTTTTGCAAATGTTGTTGTTGGGTCTTTCCTGATTTATAACGTTGAATCACTTCCAGCGCGTGCAGCATGGATTCTCCACCCTCTTTATTTTCATGATGTTGTATGAACCGTTTCATCCAGCAAGCGCAGTCTGTCCCGCACAAACTGAAGGAGATACTCCTCTTCCGAGAAAGGCAAGCTTTCGTCCAAACGTGCCGCAGCGACAGGTAACATCCAGGCATCGATCTGCTCACGCGTGATCCCGGAAAGAGCGACGTAATGCGCTATATACTGCTCCAATATCAAATTCCGAGCTCGCTCGAATCCTTCTAGAATCGCAGGTTCCGCATCGTCCGGCAGCTTGCCGCTCTTTAATATTACCCATGTCCTGGCCACATCACCCGCAGGATCACCTGCCATGCCAGTCATCCAGTCTATGACACAATGTTGTTCTCCGTCCTTGCTTAGCATTACATTATCAGGATGATAATCACCATGGCATATCGCCCGCTGTTCAGGCAATCCGGACAAATAGTGAATCAGTCGTTCGTGTTCAAGATCGGAGAAGAGCGATACGCGCAGCATCGCGTGCTCCAGAATCTTTTTCTGAGAAGGCAATGTGTTACCCTCATCCTGTATCATGTGCACTTTATAATGAGTTGCCGCCATGATGTAGGATAGATGCTCCAGCCATTCCGGTTGCTGAATCATCAGCGATAACAATGTTGTTCCCTCAAACCGCTCAAATACAATACCCGTACGTGTAGCATGATGCATCTGTTTCACAGCTCGAGGAACGGGCAACCCCTTTTCATATACCCACTGACTCATGCGATATTCATTCTGTACCGCTTCTCCTGAGAACCCTGTCCGGTATAATTTTAAAATAAGATCATCTGCATAATGGTAAATCTCCGCCGTTCTTCCTTGTCCAATCAGCTTCATCTGCTTATCCCCCTGAGTACGTGTGATTTTTTGCTAATCAAACTCAATGCCTCTGACTTTGGAAAAAATGATCATATCTACCCATGCATCTGTGCGATCTCGTTTTATCCTGCGCAATATTCCTTCTTGTGTGTAACCGAGCCGTTTAGCTACACTGGCACTGCGAACATTTCGGGCATCACAACGAATTTCAAGCCGATTGGCCTGCAGATGTACTATGGCAAACTGTTCGATCCCCCGCACAGCCTCTGTAACCAAACCTTCGCCCGACCGGGAGGTCCGCACCCAGTAACCAATCTCGAAAGAGCGTGCATTCCAGTCCATCCGGTGTAGACCGCTACTGCCCACAAACTCATCTGTAGCTTTATCGCGTAAGTGTAACATGAGGTCACTGCGTTCCAAAAATTGTAGTCTGGCTTTACGTACAGAAGCTTCTGAGTCCTCTAATGTAGGAATGTTCTCTGCAAAAGGTAACCACGGCCGTAGCTCTTCCACACTTTCCCGAATCGCTTCATTAACATCAGCGCCATCACCCTACTCCTCCACCTGAAAGATCGAATCAATAATTAGCGGTAGCTGATCTCTGACAGAAAAGGCCCCGAGAACAGAGCGGGCATGCATTCCCTGTTCTTCTCCAAAAACGTCGATCATCAGATCCGAGAACCCATTCAGCACCTTATGATGCTCCTGGTAGGAAGCAGAAGCGTTGATGAATCCTTGCACTTTAACTACCCTTTTAACCCGATCAAGCGAACCTAGCACGTCACGAACAACCGCGAGCACCTCAAGTCCTGCATTCCGGGCAAAATCATATCCCTGTTCTGTCGTAAATTCCACGCCAAGCTTGCCGCGCTCATCCGTAGCCGGTCCTTTTCCTGATACATACATCATGCCATTTACAATGACAGCATTCGCATATTTCCCCGCAGGAGAACTGGATTGCGGTAGCGTGATTCCTAGTTCCTGTAGTCTGGCTTCGATTATGTTCATCATCAGGCTCCTTCTCTATTTTAGTCATGCATTCGTTGAATTCTTTCCCTACCTCACTATAGTTAACTCATCAGTTTATTGTTGTTTGTGTTTTTTTAATTCCATCCCGTCCATTGTACTCCTGCCTGTACGTCCTTGGCGACATCTGAACCGAGCGTTTGAACATCTTGCCAAAATGCGAAAAATTGCCGAATCCCGCCAGCAAAGCAATATCGGTCACCGACTCTTCACTCTCACGTAGTAACCGCTGGGCCTCCTTCACTCGCAGTAAATTCAGATAATCGCTAAATGTAAAACCCGTCGTTTGTTTGAACAACCTACTTAGATAATGAGGACTAATCCTAAACTTGTCTGCTACCTCCGGCAGCGTAACCGGGTTCTGATAATTTTCATTTAGATAACGGACAACGACCTGAATCTTGGGGTGAAGGACAGGGGCCTGATCATCCGACTGTATACGTGCTAGATGACGGTGACGGTACGTGTGTAGCAACAGCTCCAGCGCACGGTGACGTAGCAGCATTCCACTTCCCTCGTCGGGGTTACGCATTTCTCGGACCATTTCTGCCACAATCTCCTCTGTCACCTTGGCGACCTGAGCGGGGAATCTCACAATCGGTATGTCCCAGCGAAAGGGCTCCGTTAACCCTTCTGTGAGCTCACTCGTGACCGCCATAGCGGCAAACAGTTCAGGTTGCAGATACAGCACAATTCGTTCGTGGTCCGGCATTCCACTTTCCAGTGTTTTGTGCACCGTATTGCGGTCTACAAATACCAAGTCACCTGCTTTGACCAGATACGAACGATCTTTGATAAAATAAATGCGCTCTCCAGAAAGTAAATAATACAACTCATAATGGTCATGAAAATGATCATTAGGCATAGAGTAATATCCGATCCGGCGATCGTATTCCATATGTAATAAATCCGTTGCATCATGATAATCTGCACGAATGGCTTCGGTCATGTCACTCTCTCCTTTTTCACAATTATAGCAAAATATGCGGCGTTTGAAAGCGGTTACGCATAAAATGCGGTGAAAGAAGTGCTCCTTTGTTATACTCTAAACCTACATTCAAGGAGGCGATATATGTGGGGAACAAAAAACGTTATGTATTAGTCGGAACCGGTGGTCGTGCTGAATTTTTCTATGGTGCTTTGACCCGGGATTTTAGCGCTACTTCCGAACTTGTCGGCTTTTGTGATATCAATCAAGTACGTATGAACTATGCGAACAAGCTATTGCGAGAAAAATATAACTATGCTGAGGTGCCTACATACCTGGCAGATCAATTTGACCAGATGATTGAGAACGAGAAGCCCGACTACGTTATCGTGACCAGCGTGGATCGAACTCACCATAAATACATCATTCGAGCAATGGAACTCGGCTGTGACGTTGTTACGGAGAAACCGATGACTATAAATGAAGAGAAATGTCAGGACATTCTGGATGCAGTAAAACGTACCGGACAGAATGTACGCGTGACATTCAACTATCGTTATGCACCGCATCACACGAAAATACGCGAGCTTATTCTGAACGATACCATCGGCAAAGTGACTTCTGTGCATTTCGAATGGCTACTGAATACCCGTCACGGTGCGGACTATTTCCGACGCTGGCACCGGGATAAGCGCAATAGTGGAGGTCTGCTGGTTCACAAATCGACGCATCACTTCGATCTCGTAAACTTTTGGATTGGCTCACAGCCAGATACTGTCTTTGCGTTTGGAGATTTGATGTTCTATGGCAGAGAAAATGCCGAGGATCGCGGGGTTACCCAATTCTACAACCGTGCTACAGGTAATCCGCTCGCACAGGATGATCCATTTGCACTGCATCTGGATTCTGATGATCACCTGAAATCGATGTATCTGGATGCCGAGACTGAAGATGGATACCAGCGTGATCAGAGTGTATTTGGTGAAGGAATCAACATTGAAGATACAATGGGTGTTCTTGTCCAATATCGGAACAAGGCAATCTTGACGTATTCCCTTGTTGCTTATCAGCCGTGGGAAGGTTACCGCATTGCGATCAACGGCACCAAAGGCCGTATCGAAATGAGTATTATCGAACAATCCTACGTCAATTCCCTGGGTGACAAAAGCAAGGAAGGCGCTTTGATTGGCAAAACACTGCGTGTACTTCCGATGTTCGGCTCACCTTATGACGTTGAAGTCGAGGAAAAGGAAGGCGGCCATGGCGGAGGCGACCCTGTACTGCTCAATGACCTGTTCGGCGCACCGTCAGAAGATCCGTTCCATCGTGCAGCCAATCATGTGGATGGCGCCCGCTCGATTTTGACAGGCATTGCAGCCAATCGTGCGATTGCAACAGGCCTTCCAGTTAAAGTGGATACTCTGGTGCAATTCTAATAAAGTGCATGTAAATAGGCATCAGATAGAGACCTTGTATCTCTAATCTGATGCCTTTTCTGATTTTTATTTCATTGCACATTCTATTTCACATCCCATAGTATGTCTCATGTACCTTTCACCTCGGCATCAACATGGGCTGTCAAGTATTCACCTTCCTCCTTGCTCCGTTCATATACTAGGTATAAATGATGAACGGAGGATAAATTATGAGCTGGCAGCATCTTCGTACAGGCAAAACACTCCAGCAACGGTTGGCCCAATTCCAGGGACATCTTGCTGAGCTTAACGCCCCGCGTTCCGGTCTGGAGCCTGGACGCATCCGTCGGGTATTCCCTCGTAATTTTGTCAAAATCAATCATCAATTATTTATTCCGCTTAGCCTGAATTCCATTCGTGTGTTCAACATTCCACGTACACAGCGAGGGATACGGGTTGGCATTCGTACAACATTTCCTTCCCGCAATGCATTCCGAAATATTAGACTGGTTGGCGTTGGACTCAATTATATTGAGGTACAAGGCAAAGGCAGAGTTCCTTCACGTATTCTGTTTCCGCTTTCCAGCGTAGAGTCCATCTATCGCCCTAGCAAGCGAACCTTGAAGCGGAAACGTGGTTGTATTCGTCGTAGATAGATCAGAACGAGCTGAAAGAGCTACCCCAGTTAGATGACTAAACAACAAGCCCATGAGAAAAAAACGGTGAGAATCGGTTGTCTCCGCTTCTCACCGCGAGGCTAGATGCGTACATTGCTACGCATGCTTGCTGTATTTATTCATATCTTAGAACACGTTCGCTCCATCGAATCAAATACCTGTCCAGACATCCTTGGCATAACGACCTTGTTCTTGAAGCTGATTAAGCCAGGCTTCTGCCTCTTCTACAGTCTTACCTTGAGTGTCTGCATAAGCATGTTTTAGCGTTGTTTCCACATCAGGAGCCATTTTACTGCCATCTCCGCAGATGTATAGATGCGCCCCGTTTACCAGCAAAGGAATTAACAGATGTGCATCCTCTTTCATCCGATGTTGCACATAACATTTGTCTTCCCCTTGAATCCTGGAGAAAGCTGTATGAAGCTGTACAAGCCCCTCCTGCTCTGCCATTTCCAGCTCGTTTTTGTACAAATAATCATGCTCCGGATTGCGGCAGCCAAAATACAGATGCGCTTCACCAACTGGCTCGCCTCGTTCCTTCATCACATGTCTCGCTTGCAAGAAACCACGGAATGGAGCTACCCCTGTTCCCGGACCCACCATAACGATCGGCACGTCTGATCTTTCAGGCAATTGGAAGCCGGATTCCGGTGTACGGACAAACATCACAACCTCGTCACCAGTCTTCAGATCAGCCAGATAATTGGAAGCAATGCCTTTATATATCCCTTTTCCACTCCAGGCAGATGCCTTTACGACACTTACCGTTATGCTCGCTTGCGCTGCTTGTACCCGTGGTGAGCTGGATATGGAATAGTATCTGGCCTTCAACGAAGGCAATAATGCAAGAAAACGTTCAAATGGCAATTCACATGCTTCATATTTCTCCAGATAGTCCAGCATGGTTATCCGTTTGCCACGAACTTCCTTCATATATGATGTCTCATCCAAGAGCGCTTCAAGTTCCTTCTTGTGTGGAGGGCAGACCGTATATGCAGCGAGTTCCCTTAATTGCGCACGTGTTGCGGCCTCTTGCAATTCCACACTGTGGCTGAGCAGATCGTACAAGTTCACTGGCCGTTGCAATGGCAGATGCGCCGCGCTTCTCCCCGATGCATCCAGTACCAGATGCTCTGTTCCGGTGAAACCGTAACGACGCAGCACACGCTCCACAAGCTCTGGTGGATTTTGCGGCAGAACGCCAAGATGGTCACCTTCCTTATAAGTGATGCCCTCCGGCAGCTTAATCTCCAGATGTCTCGTGCTTCGCTCGCTCCCTTCATCATGAAGCTCCCGATTCTCCAGCACGGTTGCAACATGAGCTTCATAGGTTTCAACCAGCGGAGTAACCGCTCTGCCACTAACAAATTGTACCGACAGGGAGCTGTGTTCACTTTTTGATCCCGTATTCAGATTCAGTTCCAGCGTTCGTGCAAGATCAGGCCATAACTGTTCCGTCCAATCCTCGACCTGCTTCTCGAAATCCCCGCTGGCATCTGACTCTCCCAGAGAGGATAAACGCTTGGCTCCCCGTGAGGAGAGCTGTTCATCAATCAAACGTGGAATTCGCTGATACGTGCTAGCCCAGTTGTGATCACCGCACCCAAGAACCGTATATTTTACGCCCTCGAATTCCTTCTGATCTGCATGCTGAATCCACTCTACAAACGTTCTGGCATTGCTTGGCGGCTGACCATTATACGATGCGCTGACAATGATGACAGCTCCTTCTTTAGGCAGCCTACCGACGCGATCATCCAGCGCAGCCACTTCACTGCGGAAACCTTGGTGTATCGCGGTATCCGCTATTTCGCGAGCGATCCCTTCAGCCGTCCCGAGATTCGAACCGTAGAGTACAAGCAAGGGAGTATCGTGTGCTTCTACAGCACCTTGTTCATCCTTTTTCACTGTGTTAGCAGGCTCTTGTATAGCCACACCAGGTACAGCCATCACAGGCTGACCTCCACGCGAACGTACACGAATGATGAATTGATCGGGTTTAAGTGTCAATGTCTCTTTGACTTTTAACTGATAATTCATATGATCGATGAAGTCAAAATGTTTCAGGACCATGCCCAGCACAAGCGTCGCTTCCTGAAGCGCAAACTGCTGACCAATACATGCGCGTTGACCGTTGCCAAACGGCTTATACGCGTTATGCGGTACTTTGCTTGGGTCTTCGAAACGTTCAGGGCGAAACTCCTCTACATCATCCCCCCATGCCTCACGGTCACGGTGCAACTTGGGAATGAGCACACTGACACTGTCCCCTTTTTGAAGCGGGTATTGTCCGCCGAGCATTGTATCTTCTTTTGCATATAACGAAAATGCTGGCGCGGTTGGCCACAATCGAAGTGCTTCACTCAGTACCATACGTATATATTTCAATTGACGAACTTGATTGTACGTTGGCACCGGGTCTTTCAGAATCGCATCTGCTTCCGCCTGAGCTTTTGCGAGCTTATCCGGGTTTTTCATCAGGTAGTACACGGCAAACGATAATAAACCACTCGTCGTTTCATGCCCTGCAATTAGAAATGTAATAATCTGATACCGGATATTTTCATCATCCAGCGTTTCGCCTGTCTCCGGGTCCTTGCCGCTAAGCATATGAGAGAGCAGATCATCTGCCCCTTCCTGAGGCTGCGCTTTACGCTCTGCAATGATGTGATCCACTAGCGAGAACATGGAACGGATATCCTGTTCGAATTGTTTCTTTTTACTGATCATCAATTTGTCCTGCAAACGCAGACGTTGCAACGAACTCATGGATTCATCCAATGCACGTACCATGCTTGTAATGAATGGATGTGGCTCTTCGCGGTAGAAGCTGTTAAAGCGATAGTTAAACCCACATAAACCAATGGTGTCTAACGTCAAACGAGTCATATCATCCGGCACATTCACCGTTTCATCGGGATTAAGTCTGGACCACTTCTGCACAAGTTGCACGGCAAGATCCACCATTTTGTTATGATAACCCTGCATAGCACGTTGACTAAAACTTGGAAGCAACACATTATGTGCCTTTTTCCAGTTCGGCTCGTCCGTCCAGCTGGTAAAGAGTCCATCTCCGGCAAAAGCACGTACCTTCGCAAGCGGGGCCCATACTCTTTTATCAAATTTGGACTCATCCGTCACTTCGGCTACATATTTCTCACTTGAAATATAAAGCTCACTTCGTCCAGGGTAATCCATGCGAAAAATAGGCCCATACTCGCCTGCCAGCTTAACCAAGGACTGGGTCGGCTCATCAAAATTCAACTGGGGCAGATTGCCCAGTGGACCGTACGTTTTGGGCTGAGGCACTGAAATGGATGACATAGCTCTCACTCCTTCTTTCTCTCCAAATGTAAATAATGAGTCCTGAAGCATAGTGCGTTGAATCAGATTTCAGTTGAATCCATCTTTTATTCACGTGTGTGTAGTGTGTAATATGTCATACCCAAAACCAACTGACCAGAATCGTAATTCGGTCAATTCCGAGTAAAAAAAATGGGCATTTCTCTATGTCTATCTTTACCATATCATTTCCAGTTACAATCTTCAACTGCCCTAAAGTCTCAGTTTCTCACCCCGGCATTCCCGCTTCTCTAAAAACAAAAACTGTCCTCAGCAGACATTCCACCTTAAGGACAGTTCTATATTAACAGTTGCTTCACGTTTCAGGCGGGCTAGAGATCAGCTGGCTAACCGACAATTAAACCATACACAATCCCTGGGCCATGAACTCCGATGGTTAAATCATTTTCGATATCGGAAGATCGGCTGGGACCCGAAATAAAATGAATGCCTGCTGGTAGCTGCGCTCTTCCTGCTTCGTCAAAACGGTTCAGTGTCTCTCCAAGCCTTGTATGCAGCCGTTCAAGCGGAATAATCAGAATCAGCACGGTCGGCAGTAGGCTGACTGAACGTCCTTTCTCCGGGGAAGAGAGGACAGTGACTGAGCCAGTGTACGCTGTGGCATAATCCGCCATGACTACACCGATATCCGCTTCGGCTGCTCGGGCTCGCCAGTCTACGTCCGGAGCACTGTTCCAAACAGATACTTGTACATTGGGAAGCTGTTCTTCCAGTCCCAGATCCGTAAGAGCTTGCTCATTCTGGCGAATTAGATATTTAGCGTTTAATTCATGTGCTTTATTGCCTATAAACCCTGCTACTTCTTCCATATTTGACATTCGAGCAATATGAGCACCGACGCTAACAAAGTTATCCGTAAACGCCTGTATTCGCTGTTCCTCATCCCATTCCAGTTCATTCCAGAAGTCCGGGGAACCTCGAAAAGCATGGATCGGTGCATGAAGCTGTCTAGGTCTTTTCAACTTGGTGGCGATATCGTCCATGAACTTCTCCTGTCTACGCCTTGACTTTTCCTCCATGGATGCAAGCCATTGCTGATGTTCACTTCCCATGCTTCGAACCTCCCTCTCCGCGATCACGCACAATCTGTTGCATACGCTCTCGTACAGATGTATCCATAGCAGTATGTTGCTGCTGATTCAACTCTTGATCCAGACTGTTCCACTGTTGTCGGAAGGACTTTTTCGCGAGACTGGGGGCTACTCTATACGTATTCCAGCCTTTAAGCGGGCCAAGCTTCAGTGAAATACCATTATTGCGCACAACTGCTTTTTGTCCGATCTGTCCGAGCCGAATAGCAAGAGCGAAACGTTTGGAGTTTGCCGCAACCGCCGCAAAGCCCTTCATGCCCATCGTTTCCAGCTTATTTCCATGTCCGTCTTCCACCTTACGTCTCCGTAAATATACAAGCATGTCATGCAGTGGAATCTTGACGGGACAAGCTTCATAACAAGCACCGCACAGACTTGAGGCGCTCGCAATATCGTTCCACTCCTCAATGTTACCGTTTAATGCAGGAGTCAGCACCGCCCCAATCGGTCCACTGTAGGTTCCACCGTAAGCATGACCGCCAATGTGCCGATATACCGGACAAGCGTTAAGGCATGCCCCGCAGCGAATACAGTTAAGTAGTTCCTGGAACTCGGGATCTCCGAGTTGTAAAGATCGTCCATTATCTACGATAATGATATGCATCTCATCCGGACCATCTGCATCTGCCGAGCGACGAGGACCTGTAATGCCTGACATGTACATCGTGAGCTTTTGTCCAGTGGCAGAGCGTGGCAGCAAGGTTGCCATGACTTCAAGATCTGCCCATGACGGAATGATGCGCTCCATGCCCATAAGTGTAATCTGTGTTTTTGGCACGGTAGATACCATACGGGCATTGCCTTCATTTTCAAATAAAACCATCGAACCGGTCTCCGCAATCGCAAAATTGCAACCTGTCAGACCAATATCAGCCTCCAAAAATTTCTCGCGCAGCTTTTTGCGGACGAATCCGGCAAGGACCGTCGTATCTGGTTCCAGTACCTCTCCGGCTTCCTTGGATAATAACTCCGCAATTTGGTATCTGTTTTTATGAATGGCCGGTATAACGATGTGGGACGGCGCTTCACCCGCCAGCTGTATAATGTATTCGCCAAGATCGGTTTCAATGGCTTCTATGCCTGCCGATTCCAACACATGGTTCAGATGTACTTCCTCGGACACCATGGATTTGGATTTCACCACACTTGTAGCTTGCTTGTGGGCGGCAATATCAAGGGCAATGGAAGCCGCTTCCGCTGAAGTATCTGCAAAATGAATATGCACTCCGTTCGCACGGGCGTTGTTCACGAACTCATTCAAGTAATAATCGAGATGTGCGATGGTATGCAACCGAATCTGGCGTCCACGCTCCCGCCATTCTTCCCAGTTGCCGTGCTCTTCCGACGCAGCTTTCTTGCCATTCCGCAAACGTTCTGTTGTGAACTTGACCGCTTTACGGAGAAAATCATCATTCAGTGCCAAACCCGCACGGGATTTGACCGTTTCATCCATAACACCAGGTTGGCTCATCGTGTCTGCACCCCCTCATATAAAAGTTCAGCCAGATGCATCACTCGCACAGGTTCATTTCGGTGCCGCAGATTGCCCGCAATATTCATCAGACAAGCCATGTCTAGCCCAACGAGAACTTCGGCTTGTGTTTCTTTCACATGATCCACCTTCTCGGTCACCATCGCCCCGGAAATATCCGACATTTTAATCGCAAACGTACCTCCGAATCCGCAGCAATCCTCTGCATGAGGTAATGGAACGAGTTCAAGCCCTTTCACGTTGGACAGCAAGGCCAGCGGTTCGTCCTTCACCCCAAGCAGACGACTGCCATGGCAAGACGGGTGGTAGGTTACTTTATGCGGAAAATGTGCACCGAGATCTGTTATTCCTAACACCTGTACTAGAAATTGTGTGAACTCGTAAGCCTTGGCCTCAAGCCGTTTCGCTTTATCCAGCCATTCTGGATCATCTGCAAACAGCTCCGGATAATGATGAATCATATATGTGCATGAACCTGACGGACAGACCACAAAATCACTGTCATCAAACGCTTCTAATATCGTCTTGGCAGCTACCCGGGTCTCATCCCAATATCCACTGTTATACGAGGGCTGACCACAACAGGTCTGAACCTGCGGAAATTCCAGCCGAATGCCATGTGCGGCCAGCAATCGAACCATTGCCTCTCCCACTCGGGGGTATATGGCATCACTGAGACAGGTTATAAACAAGGAGACTTTCATCATTACACACTCCAATAAACAAATTATTTCATGTCAACGCCTGATTATCGTTACACTGTGCGAATCAGCAATTGGTAGTTACTGCACAAGGAAATCTGCTCTTCGGTCAAGGGTTGATCCGTAATAATCGTGTGCACCTCATCCAGTCCGGTCACACGAGCGAAAGCCCTCAGGCCAAACTTGCTCGCATCAGCCAGCAGGATCACCTGATCTGCAATACCTACCATCTTCTGTTTTAATCTGGCTTGAAGCTCATTGGATTCACTGATGCTACCGCTTTCAAGATACACGCCCTTGCAGGACAAAAAAAGTTTGTCCACATGATACGTTTCGAGAGAACGCTCCGCGAGTGGTCCAACAAAGGATAAGGAGCGGGCAGCCAGCTGCCCTCCAGTAGAAATCACCTCGATGTTGTCCCGACTGCTGAGTTCGGTGGCGACTTGAATCGAGTTGGTCAGCACCGTTAACGGCATATCCGGCATGTTCGCCGCCATATAACCTGCTGTTGTACTGGCATCCAGCAAAATGCGATCTCCCGCCACGATTAGCGCCAATGCCGCATCAGCAATCCGTTTCTTCTCCATTGCATGTGTCGTTTCACGTATTCGGTAAGGAATCTCTGGCTGATCCTCTTTGACACTCACCGCTCCGCCGTGTGATCGGCGCAGCCGACCAGCCTCTTCTAACCGATCCAGATCACGGCGAATCGTCTCCTCGGTTACCCGGCAACGTTCACTAAGCTCAGATACTCGCATGCTGCCCTTAATATTGACTAGCTCTACAATCCGGTCATATCGTTCTGCCGCGAGCATGCCTACACCTCGCTCCCGGTTTCTGTACCCGGCGATAAGGCCGTTATTCGCAAAAATCGTTCGTAGGCTTCTGCCCAAGCCGACCTGTCTTGCGGCTCATATTCGCTTACCGGGAATGAATCGCGAATAGCCCGGCGCGCTTCCCAAATATCCTTAAACGTTCCCCTCGCGATCCATTGCACAGCCATATTGCCGATTGCACTTCCCTCCGCTGGCCCTGCCCATACAGGCTTGCCGATGGAGTTCGCTGTCCACTGGCATAATAACTCATTCTGAATGCCGCCGCCCACCATATGCAGTCCGCCGAATGTTTTCTCTGACAGCTGCTCTGTCCATTCCAGAACCCTTCTATACTTCAAAGCAAGACTCTCCAGAATGGCCCTGGCTATACTGCCCTGATCCTCTGGAACACGCTGTCCTGTCTTCTGGCAATATTGACGAATGCGTTCCGTCATATTGCCTGCAGGCAGAAACAACACATCATCCGGGTCAAAAAGGCTTGCAAACGCGGGAGCTATCTCAGCCTTCGCGAGTAATGAGCCATAGCTGATCCCTTGCCCTTCCCGTTCCCATTGCCGCATGCATTCCTGTAAGATCCAAAGACCCATAATGTTTTTGAGCAGGCGATATGTGCCACCTGCACCGCCTTCATTCGTAAAGTTCAGTTCCATACTCTCTGCACTGATGACGGGCTGATCCAGTTCAGTGCCCATAAGGGACCACGTTCCACAGCTTAGATAAGCAAAGCTTGTTTCCGTGGCTGGAACCGCTACCACAGCCGAACCGGTATCATGCTCTGCTACAGCCAGGATGGGAATCGACGCAAGTCCGATATCATTACATATACTGCTGCGTAATTGTCCAACAGTACTCCCCGGTAGGACTACATCCCCGAACCATTGGTCAGAAACACCAATATGAGCGAGAAGTTCACGATCCCACTGTCCAAGTACAGGATTGTATAACTGTGTTGTTGTAGCGTTGGTGAACTCATTTACCGCTTCTCCAGTAAGAAAATACCTTAGTAAATCAGGGATCATTAGAAAACGCTCCGCTTCGCGCAGCAATGGAGAAGCACTCCGCTTAAGTGCCGTGAGTTGATACAATGTATTAAATGGTAGAAACTGTATCCCTGTCCGCTCGAAAACTCGCTTAGCCGTTAACTCCTGACAAACCGTATCCATCACACCGTTGAACTGTGTGTCACGATAATGATAGGGATTACCAAGTAGTTCGCCGTTGCTACCAAGCAAACCAAAATCTACGCCCCAAGAATCGATGCCCAAACTCTCCGGCACTTCACCTTGCTGTTTTATAAGCGTCAAGCCCTGCAGTATTTCATGATGTAGCCGCAAAATATCCCAGTGCATCCGGTCACCAATCTTCACGGGTTCGTTTTTGAACCGGTGAATTTCACGGGTTTCGATCCCTCGATCATTCAGATGACCGAGTATCGCTCTGCCGCTTCCTGCACCCAAATCATAAGCCAGCACACTCACTGCTCTCCCGCCTTTCTGTTATTATTGTCTTCATATTCGCTATTATCTTTATTTAACGGCCAAAACACTGTTTGTTTATCTTTGTTTTATACTGTTTTGTTTTATTTTACGAGTATACCATCATTGTAAACGTTTGAATACCCATGAATTCGCTTTCCTCATTACAAACAAAAAACGACTCACTCCCTTTAGGGAGGAGCCGTAGCTTTATTTTTTTACACATAAGACTGTCCACTCTCCACCCCGGATACGGATTACCCGAATTGAGGCTGGATATCTCGTTCAAAATGTTTAAAACGTGTCCCCTGATAGGTTAACATGCCCCGATCCTGCTCCACCAGCATGCCGTACATTTGACCACCCACATTGAATTCCAGGCGCTCCCCATTGTCGAACTCAAAGGTTGTGTAATAACTCGTAGTCGCACTACTATCCCCACTTCCACCACTGACCTCCGTTCGTTTTGTAACGACTCTGGAATGTAAGGTAAGTACAGCTGCAGCATTGTTGGAAGACCAGGTTCGCACACCTGAGAAGATGGCATATACGATGCAGCCTGCCACAACCAGAAACACGATGCCGATCAAAATAGGAACGATCGTGCCCATTGCTCCAAGCTCGCTGAACCCAGAAAAAAAACCACTCTGATTGCCTTCAAACCCCGGCACGCCACTCATATCATCGAATCCACCAAAGCCATCTACACTTAAATGGCCTACTGACGAAAATATGCCCGTAACCGCCATAACGCATCGATCCTTTCCCCACGCAAAATAACACCTTTTCTTTTTTCCTTCTTTCTCCCGTTCACATCGTGATACATTGGCAGACAACCCGCTCTGCCTTGTCCCTATACTATATGAGCCGAATCAGGAATACAGACGTTCAAGTTCGTCCACAAGACTGCCGACATAAGCCACTGCAGTGCGGATTGGTTCAGGACCGGACATATCAACACCTGCAAGCTTCATCAATTCCTGCGGTGCGAGACTGCCCCCGGATTTGAGCGCTTCAAGCCAGCGTTCCACGGCGGGTTGCCCTTCCTCTCTAATCTTCTGTGCAGCTGCTGTTGACGCCGTTAAACCTGCTGCATACGTGTACGGATACAAGCCCATATAATAATGCGGCTGTCTCATCCACGTCAGCTTGGCACCTTCGTCCACTACCAGTTCCGGCCCCCAGAATTCGGAAAGGATCACACCTTTTAGCTCACTTAACGTCTTTGCAGTAATTGGCTTATCGTTCGACGCGAGTGCATACACCCTACGCTGTAGTTCGCCTTCCAGCAGATGTGTAACAAAGTTATGATAGTACGTATTCAGCAATTGCAAAATCACCCAACGTCGCATTCTCGGATTTTCAGAACGATTCAACAGATGATCCGCCAGCAACATTTCGTTCATTGTCGAAGGTGCTTCTATAAAATAAAGAGACGGCCGCGTATTCGTAAGCCTCTGATATTTGCCAGCTAGCATAAAATGGCCCGCATGCCCCACTTCATGTGCCAGTGTAAACGCTCCGCGCATGTTATTCGCCCAAGAGATTAAGATGTAGGAGTGCGCGCCATAGATGGAGGAACAGAACGCTCCAGTCGATTTACCTGCATTGTCCGCGTAATCTACCCAGCGATCATTAAAGGCTCGTTCAACAATCTCCCCATATTCCGGTCCCAGTACATCCAGTGCCTCACGGATCAACGTGCACGCTTCATCATAGGTAATCGCCGGACTGAATTCGGCATCCAGCGGAGCCTTGAGATCACAGAACATCAGCTTGTCGAGTCCGAGCTCACGTTTTTTTAGCGCAGCCAATCTGCGCATATGCGGCGCTAGCTCTTTTTGAATAATATCAAGAACATTATTGTACATTTCCTTGCTCACTTGCTGTGGAGCTAATAACATGTCCGTCACGTCTTCATATCCACGTAGACGGGATAACACCACTTGTTTTTTGACCTCAGCAGCATATCCTTCAGCAAAGGTATTTTTGTATTGATTCAACGTTTCACTAAAAGAGGCATAAGCGGAACGACGCAGCTTGGTATCCGGTGACATCTCGTAATTATTTTCGTAAAAAGACCACGATAATGGACGTGCTTGATCCTCACCATCAAATACCTCATCAAAGGTCATATCCGCCAACTTGCCACGTTGATAGATTCGATAGGGGGAATCCAGCACTTCACCAAGTGAAGCAAGCACTTTCTCGGTTTCAGGCGAGAGTCGATGAGCTTTTTCTTCAATAAGTCTCTCCAGGCTACGCTTGTACGGTTCGAGACCCGGTAGTTCACTCAAATACTTCTCAATCGTGCCTTCTGGCAGCGAAACAATCTCGGAGTTGACAAATGACAGACTGGACGACAAGTTAGACAGAATATCACCAGCTTTTGCCGCGTTCTCGATATTCACCGGATTCGTGCTGTCCTCGGATTGTTTTAAGCGCGCATACGCTGCCGTTTTACCGATTCGTTCCTGCAAAGCTTCACGAGCATCAAGACAAGCGAGCAATTGCCCCGCACTTTGACCCAGGGTACCTTTGAATGTTTCAATATTAGAAGCAGCATCCGGTAGAGATAGAAGTTCCTGTTCCCACTGCGCATCGGTCGCAAATAAATCACGCAAATCCCAGGTTGTTTCTTCCAAAACCTCGGAACGTATATGTATCTTATCCATTTTGATTGTCATCCTCCTTGCATTTCCAATATCTCTCATCGTACCATACTCTGCCAATCGATACATGACATCTCCTGATTATGAGACTTTTGGTTTAAATCTGCAGAAATCAATCCGGCTGGAAAAGTAAAAAAACGTCAAGCACCGGAAGTGTCCAGTGTACTTGACGTTTGATTAATCGATCATTCATTTCTGATTCTTATAGATATTCAATGGTGTACTATAAGATATTCAATTCATCCGCTTTCCAGATGACATTCTCACCGTAGTTTTTACCCCAGTTATACATCGCATGTAACACCGGCATTAGACTCTGCCCATGATCCGTTAGTGAATATTCGACTCGGGGCGGAACTTCGGCGTACACTTTGCGTTCCACCAGTTTGTCCTCCTCCAGCTCCCGTAGCTGGTTGGTCAGCATCTTTTGCGTGATATGGGGGATCAGACGTTTCAACTCACTGAAACGTTTGGTGCCCTCCAGACCCAAATGCCACAATATAATCAGCTTCCACTTGCCGCCAATCACCGCCAGCGTTAATTCCTTTTCACAGTTGATTTCTTTTAAATTAATGCGTTCTTTGACTTCGGACGCCATGGCTCCAAGCCCCCCTTTATCTCGTACGATATCAAACTCTAATACTTCATTTTACTACAGTACGGATCGAATGCAAAGTTCGCTCATCTTTTTCACAGAAAAGACCGCAATCCTTGCAATAGCACAGGACTCCGGTCTACTTCATTTTTAGCTATATTAAACGCGTGAGCACTTCAATCGAACTACTCCAGATTCGCGTGCCGGCTGAACATATCTGCACCGGTCATGCCCTTCATCTCCATCATGGTGAGGATCAACGCATCCATGCTGAGCAACAAGGATTGTTCAAACAAGGAACCCATAGGCTGAATGGTAACATCCGCTCCGGCTCCCGCCGCATCCTCTTTTGCAGAGGCAGGCAGCCGAACGACCACTTGTGCCAGCTGTGCAATTGTGGAATCCGGCTTAATTGTGATTAAGCCTACAGGTGCACCCGCTTGATTCGCTTTTCTTGCCATAGCCACCAGACCGCCTGTCTCTCCAGAACCAGAGCATAACAGCAGGAAATCTGCTGAGCTGATCCCTGGCGTCACCGTCTCGCCTAAAACATAAACGGTAAGTCCCATCTGCATCAATCGCATCGCGAATGCTTTTCCCATGAGACCTGAACGACCCGCGCCAGCTACAAAAATGCGTTCCGCTGCTAACACCTGCTCGGCCATTGCCTGCATCTCGGTATCATCAAGCTGGCTTAACGTGCGTTCCAGTTCCTTCAGGATATCTGCGGTGTATTGTTTGCTGCTCATCAGCTTACCCTTGCTGAACAAGGCGCTGCATTTCGGATGCTACAGCTGCTTTATCTGCTTGCCCTGTAATACCGCCACCAACGATGACCAAGTCAGGTTGTGCTTTCACAACTTCTGGCAATGTGTCCAATTTGATACCACCAGCAACCGCAGTTTTTGCATTTTTCACTGCACCTTTGATCGTTTGCAGGTCTTCGAATGGGCTCTGTCCGACCGCTTGCAGGTCATAACCAGTGTGAACACAGATGTAGTCTACGCCCAGAGCATCCACTTCACGTGCACGTTGTTCCAGGTTAGGCACGTTGATCATATCCACGAGAACTTCTTTGTTTTGCTTTTTCGCTTCTTCTACAGCGCCTTTGATCGTCATATCGTTACTTGCACCCAGAACGGTAATCAAGTCTGCACCCGCTTCAGCTGCTTTCATGATTTCATATCCGCCAGCGTCCATAATTTTCAGGTCCGCAAGAACTTGCAGGTTAGGATAAGCTTCCTTCATTGCTTTTACAGCATGCAATCCTTCATTGATAATAATCGGTGTGCCGATCTCAACGATATCAATATATTGTTCTACTTCTTTAACCAATGCGATACCTTCCGGGATGTTAACCAAATCAAGTGCGAGTTGTAATTTCATGTTTTATGTCTCCTTTGTATTTGAGGTTGATTAATGATGCTGTATAAGTTGAAATAAAGATTTACACAGTCCACTCCGATGACAGAAGAACCTTCCAATCGCTGTTATCCCCAGATTTTTTTGATTCCCTTTTCCAAAGGGAAAAATCCGGTGATAAAGGCGAACGCTTCGCTTTACCAGGTTTTTTCTGTCCTCTCCGTTAACGTGTAAAAAATAGTTCAACTTATATAGATCCAAATGTTTATTTTTACCGCCAATGATCCGTTGCTGAGGCCAGCATCTCGTAATGGTGGTTGCTAGTTCATTGTAGAGCCTGACTATCCATTCAGGAAGTACGCACTTTCAAGTGAGGTAGTTACTTGGACGAAACTAATGAATATTTGACGTTGTTATACGAATCATCTTTTGATATACATCTATCTTTATCTATTCTACAGTCAGTGCTATTTACGAACAGCGTTTTGTTTGTACAACATCAATGATGTATGTTTCTTACAATGGATGTTATTCACTTTTCATAAAGTCTTTTATCAAAAAGAAAAAGAAGAACCCTGTCTTTTCAGGCAGGATTCTTCTTGATTTTTCATAGCAGCATAAGCGCTGTATGTTCCTATCTATTTATCCATCTACCTCTTACAGATATACGGGTTTCACACATACCGGCTTGGACACACCTGTACTGTGACCTGTGTATTTCAGGCGACCGCTCTCCTGATCTACTGTAAAGGTAACCATGTTGTTTGTATCACGGTTAGCCGCAATCAGCAGTTTACCATTCGGTGTCAATGCGAAATGACGCGGGTGCTGTCCTTCTGCGGAGACATGCTCTACCAGGGTCAGATGACCTTTGTCTGCATCTACTGCAAATACGACGATGCTGTCATGTCCACGGTTGGAACCATATACAAAACGGCCATCGTTCGAAACCGTAATCTCAGCAGTAGTATTCTCAGCGCCGTCATAGCCGTCAGGAAGCGTTGAAATATTGGAGATTTCAGTGAGCGTACCCGCAGCTGCATCATACTTGTAAGATGTGACAGACGAATCCACTTCGTTGATCACATATGCAAACTGACCATTCGGATGGAAGGCCAAGTGGCGTGGTCCTGCGCCCGGATGAGTTTTCGTTTCACTGTGAAGCACCAGTTCATTGGTGTCTGCGTTAATGGAGTAGATCGCAATTTTATCTGCGCCCAAATCCTGTACCATCATATATTTACCATCCGGGCTGAAGAATGCCGAGTGCACATGTGGCTTGTCCTGACGCTCAGGATGTGCCCCGTGTCCTTCATGTTTCTTCTCGTCCAGAAGTGCTCCAACTTCACCATTGTCTGTAAGGGCTTGAAGTCCTACCAATCCACCGTGATAGCTGGACAGGATCAAATATTTACCGGAAGGGTCACGCTGAATGTGGCATGGCGGAGCAGAGATGGAGTCTTTGCGATTGAGCAAAGTCAATTTACCCGTCGCAGGATCTACGCTCAGTGCTACCGCTTCAGACATTTTATTGCCCTCAGCAGACGCCGTTTCACCAATCGCATATAGCTTGTTTGCTTGCGCATCCACGTTAACAAACGTCGGGTTTTTCACGCCCGCAATGCCGTCCAGCTTCGCCAGACTGCCTGTATCCTCATTTAATTCATATGCGTAAATGCCCTCATTTTCCGCTTCGGCATAAGAGCCGACTAGTACGAGCAAGCGTTTTGATTCACTCATTACAGTTTCCTCCTCTATGTGTATGTAATCTTGTTGCACCTCTTCTATAATAAATCTGCCATATCAAAATAGCAATCGGACCCCTGCTCACTCTACCGGAGCCTGCCATGTTTAACGCAATGAAATGCGTATCTGTACAAGGATTATGTCCCTATACATTCAACTGTCGAGCATTTCCTGCTATGATAAGATAGGTTTTTCATCTAGAAAGGACTGAACAGATTGTTTACCTCGTTTTTCATTACGCTCTATCATGTGTTCCTACCCATATCCTTGCCCGTCATTGGCGGAATATTGTTAAAACATTTCAAGGATTGGGATACACGGCCGCTTTCGGCATTTTCACTCTATATTTTAAGTCCTGCGCTTATCTTCCATACCCTGCTACACGCAGAGATTACCTGGACGGATGTCACAAGCACTTTCTGGTTTTCTATCCTCAACTTGATCGCTCTCTGGGCTCTGGCTGAGATCATAAGCAGAATCTTTGGTCTGGGTGCACCTGAAAAAGCAGGACTGACCCTCGTCTCCACATTTACCAACTGTGTGAACTACGGACTCCCGCTTGTGTTGCTTGCCTTTGGTCAACTTGGACTGGACAAGGCTTCGGTCTACGTCATTGGACAGATGATCATTGTCAATACGGTAGGTATCTTCTTTGCCGCAAGATCCGAATTCACGGTAAAAAACGCGATGCTGTCCGTATTCCGCATGCCTACCATCTACGCAGCTGTGATCGCAGTCATCATGCGGAGCTCGGGCATTTCCCTTCCTGATGCTCTGGATGGGGGCGTTTCGATGATGGCTACCGGTTATTCTCCTATTGTCTTGGCGATTCTGGGCGCACAGATGTTACGACCCAAAGGAGATACAGCACCTTGGCAATCAAATGTTCGTAAGGCTTTTTGGGCCGGACTTGTTGTCAGGCTGGTTGCAGCACCGATTTTAGCCTGGCTTATACTGAAAGCACTGCAAGTCGAAGGAACATTATTCCCTGTGTTGCTTATCCTCGCCTCGATGCCAACCGCAGTGAACGCTGTTATTTTGGCTGAACAGTTCGGTGCATCTCCGCAATTTGTATCCCGCTGTATTCTGTGGACTACCGCTGTTTCCATGGTCTTCCTGCCAATTATGATTGTGATGTCTTCCTGATCAGTACAGACGCTGTGCTAAGACCTGAAGCGTTTGCCGCTTGGCGGCGCTTCTCCAGCCGGCGTTCATGCCGCCGATGAAGAGCTCTAACATAGAAGTATTTGACGACAAAGTACGAAATGAATCCCAAAATTAACCCGAGCACACTCATACCTGCCAGGATATCAAGTCCACCGAGCAGCAGTTCACTTACCGCTGACCAGTTTCCATGAAACAGTTCCCTCCAAGCGCTCTCATGCATAGGCCCCTGTCCCATACTGTGCGCTGGCAAAATCCATGAACCTATCTGTTTCGCAAGTGGCATAAGAATAATCGGCAGAAATGTCAGCTTGCCCACAACGTTGCCTACAATGGCCGCTGGCATGGAGCCGCCAGACAAACGAACGATCGGATAAAACACAAGATAAATCAGGGATGCAGTCGAGATTACGATCAGTTCGAGACCGAATCCTATAGCAAATCCGGTAGATACCTTATGAGCACCACCAGGAGCACGTAAAAGTTTGAGAAAATTCAGTTTCATTGCACGAGTCAAACGTGCCATTCGATTAGGTTTGCGCTTCTGGTTTTTCATCCTGAATTTCTCCTTATTTGCACAAATGACGAATCATGTCGTCTACCCACCAATTATATCACACTGCGTCAGCTCCAGTGGTTACAATCACCGGACAGGTTTCCATCCTCACATTGCCAGCTACTGCGCGAGAGATCATACAGGATGCTTCGGCCTTATGCGCCAGCTTCTCGGCCTTACTCAGATCCGATTCGGATGCATCTTGTGGCAGCACGATTCGCGGTCGATGTACGATACGTTCATACGTAAAGACGTTATTGGTCACATCCACCGTTGCCTCCGATTCCAGCGTCAGCTCGTCAGGTGTAATATCTGAACGCTCCAGCATCGCAGCAAGGGTAATCAGGTAACAGGTTGCCGCTGCCCCCAGTAGCATCTCGTCCGGGTTCGTTCCTGTACCAGGGCCGCCCATCTCCTGCGGGATCGAAATGACGGTTTTCAAACCTCCTGCATCAATCGTGCCCTCACTGTTACGTCCGCCATTCCATACCGCCTTTAAGTGAAACGGATGTTTCATTGTCATCGATCCTTTCTATGATAAGTCGAACTAAATACTTTTACGCCGACACTCCAATGACAGAATAAACCTCCAATCGCTGTTATCCCCGGATTTTTTGGATTCACTTTTCCAAAGGGAAAAATCCGGTGATAACGGCGAAGCGTATGCTTCCGATGTTAGCTTTCTTTTCAGAAAGCTTTTAGCTCCGCTTTTTCAGTTTTTTTCTGTCCTCACCGTTAAAGTGTAAATAAAGAGTCTAACTTATAAATATTCATTTTAATATTCTGACGTTCATTACGCTCACACACGTATACACGGGATTTGAAGCTCATTCAGCGCGTTCACATGCTCCTCCTGCACACCCTGGTCGGTGATGACCTTCCCAACACTCTCCATGCCAGCTACCCTTGTAAAAGCTTGAATGTTAAATTTGCTCGAATCGGCTAGCAAAATAACCTCGTCAGCAATATGAATCATTTTCTGCTTCACCAAAGCCTGTAGTTCATTCGACTCGCTGATGCCCTTGGTCAGATGTACGCCTTTGCAAGACAAAAACACTTTATCCACATGATACGCATCCAGCGAGCGCTCTGCGAGCGGCCCGACAAAGGACAAAGATTTGGAAGCAAGCTGTCCGCCTGTAGCAATGACACGAATCTGTTCTTTCGCGCTTAGCTCCGCGGCAACTTTAATTGAATTGGTTAATACCGTCAGCGGAATATTGGGCAGTCCAGCTGCCATATACCACGCGGTAGTACTTGCATCCAAAGCAATCCGGTCACCGGGTTCCACCAGTTTCACCGCTTCACTTGCAATGCGGCGCTTCTCATCGGCATGGGCAACAGCACGCTCGGGATACGGAATCTCGGTTTGCGATTCATCCTTGTATTTCACACTAACCGCTCCACCATGCGAGCGTCTGAGCCTGCCCGCCTGTTCCAGCTTGTCCAGATCACGGCGAATCGTTTCTTCGGTCACTCCACAGCGCTCACTAAGCTCAGTGACACGCATGCTTCCATGCGCATCCACCCATTCCACAATTTTTTCATAACGTTCCGCAACGAGCATCTTCATTCACTCCAAACCGTTAATATACCAGTTAATCCTGTTACCCCATCATACCATAGAGCGGTTGGAAGGAGAATTTCACACATCTACAAGAATTGACGTCCATAAACATTCATGCATATGCAAAAAGAGGAGGCTTTCGCCTCCTCCATCCAGTCATTCCGATAAATTATTTATCCTCTGCCATAGGGAACCAACCCGGTGTGTGGATAATTGCATTCCACAATCCATCAGGAATCACCAAACGCTCTTGATCGGATTTCGTCAGAATGGTCTCAATATCCTCTTCACGTCCGCTTTCAATCTTCTCGACCCAGTCTGGCTCGATGATCAGCTCACGTCCAATCGCAAGCAACGGTACGCCGGTTTCCAGCGCTTCTGCTGCTTCATCGGCGGTATGAATCGATCCAACACCAATTACAGGTACTTTACCGCCAACACGATCCAGGATAAATTCAATTCTGGCACGTGTATCCTCTTCACCACGTCTTGGCTTCGACCAGAACTCATTCAAGGAAACATGCAAATAGTCGAGATTTTTATCTTTCAAAGCATCAACCAGTGCATACGTATCCTCCATTGTTAGTCCTGGCGTTTCTGGCTCTTCCGGCGAGAAACGGTAACCTACAATAAACGGAAGTTTAGTATGCTCAGCAACGACACGCTGTACCTCATCGACAACGGCTAATGGGAACGCCAAACGTTTCTCTACACTGCCGCCCCAGCGATCTTCGCGCCGGTTGGAATGTGGAGAGAAAAACTGCTGAATCAGATAACCATTCGCACCATGAATCTCAATACCGTCAAAACCGGCTTCAATAGCACGGCGAGTCGCTTCACCGAAATCACGAATGACAGAAGTAATCTCTTCATCCGTCATTTCTCTTGGTTCCGGTGAACCTGGGCGTTCACTTGCGACTGCACTAGGTGCAACCACTTGGCCCGCAGGAACGGCTTGTTCCGGAGTCAGACGACCTGCATGGAACATTTGCAGTACAGCAACAGAACCTTGTTGTTTAATCGTTTCAGCCAGACGTTTCAGTCCAGGCACAAAGCTGTCATCATAAGAACCAAATTGTGCAGGGAAGCCGATACCGTTAGGCGTAACATGTGTTACCGCTGTAACCGACATGCCAGCCCCACCTGTGCGACGTGCATAATATGCAAGCTCAGCATCAGATACCGTACCATCTGAATTAGAGGACATATGAGTCATAGGAGCAAGCACGATCCGGTTTTTCAGTGTAATGCCGCTGCTTGGCAGTGAAACTTGTTCAAACATTTTCGAATACTTTGGATTCATTCGTGGTTCCCTCCTGATATTATATCTCTTTAAATAGATATATGGATATATACATTCAACTACTGTAATTATTATAGTTACGTTTCAATTCAATTGCAACTTTTCTTTTTCCATTCCTTGTCAGCCTACAACGGAAACGATGACACAACTAAAAAAGGACAGAGTGTCCTCAGTAAAATGTACCCTATAAGATGGACACTTAAA
>NZ_JACLIC010000049.1:0-80777 GCF_019748695.1 Paenibacillus cucumis (ex Kampfer et al. 2016)
TTCCATTTTAACGCAATGGCTGCATTGGTCACAGTGTTAATCGCCAGACCACTGACAGAGTCAGGCAGTGTAGTTTGTGATTTTACTGCAGTCCAAGCACTTGTATTGTTGCTATTAATAGCACGCACACGGTATTTGTGTACTGTTCCCGCTTTAAGTGCTGTATGCGTGTAGATGGGTTCCGTTATGCCTCCGATAACCACTCCATCTACCTCAACTTCATAGGAAGTAGCTCCCTCAATTGCTGGCCATACGAGGATAATTTCCTCTTGTGTTGCATTCGTTTGAATAACCGGTGTGCTCATCTGAGTCGTTCCTGTGATAGCCTGACTCCAGCTTCCTGGCCCTCCTGCATTTTTAGGTCTGATTCTAAATGTATATTCGGTATTCGGTGTCAGACCTGTTTTATTGTATGTGGTGCCAGTGACAGCAACGATTGTACCGTCAATCTCCACGTCATAACCTGTAGCCCCTTTTACTGCACTCCAAGATAATGACAGTTTGTTTAACGTAGCATCCGTTATCTTGAATCCATCTGCACGATCAGGTACGGTCAACTGTTTTACAGTTACGCTCCAATCGCTCTCATTTGCAGCCGAATAAGCTTTGAGCGTATACGTATGCGTAGAGTTGGCTTCAAGCGCTCCATGCTCATAAGAAGTAACATTACCAAGCTCAATCGGTGTTCCGCCGTCGATTTGCAACTGGTAACGATCCGCGTATTCAACTGCGTTCCATTGAACTGTATTCTTGCTTTCTTCTGCTACTACTGTCAGAACAGGTTTCTTCAGCAGTGTGGTCAGGGTATAAGGTTCACTCCATTCACCTGTTCCAAGTTTGTTCACCCCGCGTACCCTATAGGTATATAAAGTGTTTGGGGATAACTGAGTGCTCGCATAACCAACACCATAAAATGGGCCTTTAATGGTCCCATTCTCCTCAATCTCATATTGGACAGCCTGTTTGGCAGCACCCCATGCAAGATTGGCCGCAACATCAGTAGCCGCGGCACTTAAGTTCACCGGAATTTCCGGGGTGGATGTGATTGGAGGATTGGTAGCTGATTCCTTCACAAAACTAAAAGATTCTGCTTTTCGGGTGTAATACGGGTTAAGGTTGGAGACAAAATCGACAACAACACCTGTATCCGCATTAACAACCAGACTAAGCTGAGTCGCTTCGAAGTTTTGTACATATCGTGGCGTTTCATATCCAAAGACATCCACATGAGATATATCCCACTGCCCCACGCTTGTACCGGATTGTCTATATTCCATCACCGTGTAGTAGTGCCAGATTTCTGAAAAATCGATCATGATCGCCTTTTCTACTTTCCCAGCATAAGTAGATGTGTATGTACCAAATGCTACATTCGTCATTTTCGGAACTGTTCCCGAAACAGACTGTCTTCGAGAAAATGAATATCCCGACGAATTCAAGCTATAATCTCTTGCCCATCTGAGATCAATTGCTTTTTGATTGACACGAAGATTCCCATCTTGCTCTGTAAGGACATAATGGTAGTCGTAACTGCTGGAAACAACCCTGCTACTCGTTGCGGCATGTGCCCGGTTCCCCCCGTACACGCCAAACTGACCGAATACCAGCATGAATACCAGTACACGGACAGTCCATAAATAAAAGCCGTTTTTTCTTCTCCCTGCAACCAATGTTGTTCTCCCCTTCAAAAGATATGTTTGCCCCACTCCTAGGATCACTTGTGGTGAATGACAGAACTATCTATTCTACGAGATAACATTGATTCCTCTTTTTAACATGTAAAAATTTTCTTGTAACGCTTTCAATCGATATATCATCAAACAACTGGACTATCAAATCTCGAATTCACAAAAAACAGATTCACAAACATTTAGTCATTAATATAAGAGCAAACGTTCCTGTAACACATCCTCCTCCTCATCAAGACAGGCTACGATCTGGCTAATGTAAGTGTATAAATCTCCACCGTTACGCCGGCTTTACTTGCGGCATGTAAAATGACATGCCCACAAGCGTCTAACGTACTTCCGGTCGTGTAGATGTCATCAATTAAAAGTAATTTAAACGGCTTGCTGTAATTCTTGAGCAGGCTGAAATCAAATTCATCAAGCTTGATAGAAAAGGCATGTTTCATCGTCTCGAATCGCTCGGCGCGAGACTTGAAGCTTTGTTTCCCTGTGTTGATCTGGCGTTGCAACAGATCAACACAGGGCAAACCAGCGGTGATGGCAAGCCCTGTTGCCAGACGCTCCGCCTGATTAAAGCCGCGTTCGGCCAGACGCTCGTCGCTCACGGGCACATACGTGACCGCATCCGGTCGCCATAGCGGCTTCCCGGTTTCTTTTTCATATATAAGAGTCAGTTCTTCACTCATCGCTTGAAAAGCTTGAGTTAACATAGCAGTTAGTAGCGGGGCATAGCGCTCATAGCCTCGAAATTTGTACATGCTTATCCAATCTTTCATTAGATCGTTATACTGGACGGCGCTACGATTGCAGAAGAAAGAGCGATGTTGCATATGCGGGCGCACACAGTCAGGGCATCCTACACCACGTCCACAGCGCTGGCAACGGATCGATCGAATCCATGGAATCTGCTGTACACAACGCGGGCAGATCCCGGGATAACGTGAGGACAACACCGCACGGGTTCCACAGGTCAAACATGGTGAACCCGGCGGGCCAAGCAGCTTATGGAGTTGTCCGGTTAAACGCTGAACATGCTCGAAGATATGAGAAATATAACTGAACATGAGGTGCTTCTCCTTTCTTAACGATATAACGAGACGACGTAGCGAGCATAAAGTATGTAATACACGTTCGGTTAGTATGTGTGAAGACCACTAGTGCTTGTGTAGCGATGGAATAGTTTTGTTTGAAGGTGGATACTGGTGTAAATAATGGTTCACATAAACGATTAGTCTGTAGTGAGCCTATTCAAGTTCAGTTGTGTATGTTGATGTAATGATGACTATGATCTTGGAGCTGGCGTACGGAGGTAACCTTTGCGACGGGCAATCGCGTTCATTTTGCGAATCTGGGATACAGCTTTCACTTGGGAACGAGTACGGCGGGATGCAGCAAATACGACACGGCCTGCCGGATCATCCAAGGAGCGCCCTGCCCGGCCTGCCATCTGTACGAGCGAAGCCTCGTCGAAAAGTCCGTTGTCTGCATCCAGAATAAATACATCGCTACGCGAAATCGTCACGCCTCGCTCCAAGATGGTGGTTGTCACAAGCAGACGGATGGAGCGTTCACGAAATGCAATGACTTTGGCGGCCCGCTCCGCATCCTGCGATGAAGTGCCTTCAATTGATATCGCAGGAAAAGTCCGACGCATCAGGTGCACAAAGGACTCAATCTGGGCGATACGCGTTACAAAAACAAATACCTGAGCATCACGTTGTAAGGAGGTACGAATGCTGCTCACAATGGTAGCTGGAAGTTGTTTGCGTTTGATGCATTGTGCCACAGTAGGCATGTTAACCAGCTTCGGTACAGGTAGCGGATGTCGATGGAAGCGGACAGGCACTTTGGCATGAGCAAGTTTGCCCAAAGCGACCTCGCGTTGCAAACGGGTTGGCGGCGTAGCGGACAAATAAATAAAATGCCCCTCCGGTTTACAGCAAGATGTAGCGGCATGGGCCAGCATGGGATCGTTATGATAAGGAAATGCATCAAGTTCGTCGATGATCACCAGATCAAAACCTTGGTAAAAACGCATAAGCTGGTGTGTGGTGGCCAGAGTAAGCTGCGCGTCTTTCCAGCGCTCCGAACTTCCGCCATAGAGCGTTGCGAGCGAGATGTCCGGGAATGCTTTGGCAAGGCGCGGAGCCAGCTCCAGCACAACATCCCTGCGCGGTGTAGCGACCAACGCTCGTCCCCCATGATCCAGGGTGTGCTGGATTAGTGGGAATATCATTTCCGTCTTGCCGGCCCCGGTCACGGCCCAGAGCAAGAACCGCCCCGGCCCATCCCCTGCGGGCGGCCGGGCCAAAAACGCGAGCGCCGCGGCAGCTGCCGCGCTCTGCGCTGCGCTTAGCCCCCACCGGGCGAGTCCGCCGCCGGTGGGGGCCAGGGCCGTGCCACGCGATGCTTCGCCGCGTGCGGGCACGGCCCCTTGCGCTGCACTGCGTAGCAGCAGCGCACAAGCACGGCTGCGCCCTAGCGCGAGGCATGCCTCGCAGTAGGCGCACGCCGCCAGGCCGCAGGCAGCGCAGGGCACGCGCTGCCTGGCTTCGCTGCCACAGCGGTGGCAGCGGGGTGCGCTTCGCGCGCGGCCGAGCCACGCGAACCTGCGGCGCGTGGCAGGCCCTTCGAGGGCGGCTGTGAGCTGCAGCCGCCCATGCAAGCGCGCGAGCTGCGCAGCCGCGCGCCAGCCCCCTGGCGGCATGGCGGGCTCCGCCGCCAGCAGCGCCTCGGCCTCGGCCGCCAGTAATTGGCGGCCGTTCATCCGCTCAGCCAGCAGAGCTGCGCACTGCTCCAGCTGAGCCCAATACTCGGCGGGATATGGCTTCGGCATCCCGCCAACCCTAACTGCACGCATAGCTGCAGTCCCTTTCCCTCCATCCCTACCAATTCCTTTTCCCCTTTTATCGTTCTCCCCTCTGTCCAATCTACTTCCATTCTTCCATCTTCTCACTTCCGCCTGTTCGGTCAACGCTCTCCTTGCTTCTATTTCACCCGAGAGATGCTCATACAAGTCCAGCTTTGTATTGAAGTAGCTTTGCCACGCCTCCATACGCCACATATCCATGCTACGCTCGGGTACGAATTGATTTACCAGCCACGATGCCTGACTTAACGGAAGATGCATGCTTAACACCAGCCATTGTTGCACATGCCGTCCACTCATGCCCTCAAGCCACCACATGACATCCACCTGAATGTCGAGAGACATGACCATATCCCACTCTTCCTCCGCCCGGTACACGTAAACCCCAACCTGCATCGCGTCTTCCCTCCCCTGTTCGTATCCGAAAAACAAAAAAAAGCACATGCTGACCGACGGCTTCGCCGGAGCATGTGCTTCATGTCCATTCTGCATATCACAGTGATTATAATTATTCATACGATGACCATCTTCTAAAGCATTTCGAATTTCAACCTCATCGTATCCCGTTCCTTCAGCTACTTAATTCGACTCTGTTCTTCCTCAATTTCCATATAAATCAAGTATATGGTTTTGCATTCTGTCCGTCAAGACAACCTTAACGTAACGTATTAACTCATTTAAAAGTTTGGAATTTTCCCTTTGTATATGCGCAACTTTTTCCAATTTTATCAGTCTATACTTCTAAGTTAAGACTTCTGACTTCAAAATGCTTCTTCAGCATCATTTGAAGTGATAAATCCAGTCTTTAACCATAGATTGCAATAAAACCCATATTCAATTTAAAGGCAGACTTGGCTACAATTACAAAAAAAAGATTACAGCAACAAGCTGTAATCTTTCTCATATCGAATCGGCATATCAACGTCTGCAAACGTGTAAAATGTGAGGATTATCTGCACCCAGCTTCATCATTGGACCTACGCAGATCAATGAGGCGATAGTCACCATGCCTCTGCCCGGTATGTTCAAGTTCTGCTGGCACAGCAGGCAGATAAGACAGCTCCATGCCTTGCCTTTGCATCATCTTCTCAATAATGGTTATCGTCTCTGCCTCTTGTTGCTCGGCGACCACCGTTAATGTAAAGCTCTTGCCGCGATATAATAATTCCAGACAAAGTGATCGAATAATGCCTTCAATCCGTCCTACCTGATTGGAAGGAATGAGCAAAATCTGCTCGAAGCCTTCGGACTCCGGGCGGGAAGTATGGCGCTGGTGCATAAGATGAACGGCCATTGCCGCCAGGAAGTATATGAGCAGAATCATAGTCAGATGAGCAACCATGGCAACTGCACCTCCTCGGAAGGTCATGTTCACCCATGGCGAACATCCCTGTATACCGCAGTATATGCAGCGTATTCCGAAGGGTTACAGCCAAACAACCAGTCGGTGCCCGCCTGAACCAATGTTCAGGACACCCTTACACTGTGTTCATGTACAGTGATAAAGTCCATCAACCCGCAAACCAATCCATACTGGATAGGGCGCGAGTAGATACCTGTATAACAATTCTTAGAATTAGAGTGTAACCCAGCCATATTTGATGGAGTTAATAACGGCCTGTGTACGGTCGTCCACTTCCATCTTCTGCAGAATGCTGCTGACATGGTTTTTCACTGTTTTTTCACTGATGAACAAAAATTCACCAATCATCTTGTTGCTCTTACCCTCAGCCATTAAACGCAATACCTCAGCTTCACGACGTGTCAGCGGGTTATTGTCTCCAGCAACAAATTTAACGCCTGCTTCCTTCGAAGCGCCTTCGCTCATCGCACCTGTTTCGTTAAGATACGTCATACGACGAAGTTGCATAATCAGCTTGCCCGTTACTTTAGGATGAATAAATGCATGACCTTCATGAACGGAACGAATCGCGTTGATCAGCGACTCTGCTTCCATATCCTTCAGCAAATATCCGTTGGCTCCCTTACGGAGTGTTTCGAATACATAACTTTCATCATCATGAATGGACAGAATAATAACTTTTACATCCGGGAACAGCTCGCGCAGTTTCTCCGTAGCTTCGACGCCGTTCTCTACAGGCATGTTAATGTCCATCAGAACGATATCGGGTTTATCCTGATTACAGAATTCAAGCACTTGAATGCCATCGCCACATTCCCCGATGACCTCAATGTCGTCCTCCATATTTAAAATGCGTTTCAAGCCCTCTCGGAACAGCTGATGATCATCAGCCAAGAGAACTTTAATTGATGTTTTTCCAGTATCACGGTTTTCCATCCTGCTACTCCTTTCCCTTATCCACGTTTGTCGGGATATGAATGACTATTTTGGTTCCCTGGTTCTCTGCGGATTCAATCTCTATTCTTCCTTCTAACAGTTCAACCCGTTCTCTCATCCCGATCAGACCGAAGTGGTTGTGATCCTTGCTTTTCTTGGCAAGAAGCTCCGGTTTGAACCCAAGCCCATTGTCCTGAACGACAATTTTGACGAGCTGAGCCTGGTATGTAATTTCTACGACAACATATGTGGGATAAGCATGCTTGGCAGCATTAGACAGACCTTCCTGCACGAGACGGTAGATTGCAGCCTCCATTGCAGATGAGAGACGATGTTCCTTGCCTCTTGTTTCAAAAAGCGACCGGATTTTTGTTTTTACTTCAAAATCCTGCACATACTTTCGAAGCGTTGGAATCAATCCCAGATCATCCAGTGCCATAGGACGCAGATTGAATATAACTTTTCTCATTTCTTCAAGACTTGAACGAACCTGGCCTTTCAAATCTACTATTTCGGCCTGAACCATCTTAAAATCCTGCTTCATGAGCATTCTTTCTACAATTTCCGTCCTAAGCACTAGATTGGCAAGCATCTGCGCAGGCCCGTCATGAATCTCGCGGGCAATACGTTTCCGCTCTTCCTCCTGGGCCAAAATTATTTTCAAACCAATCATTTGTCGATTCTTGGCAGACTCGATAATCCGGGTCACCTGACCCAGCTCTCCTGACAAGTATTCTAGCACAACGCCCATCTGCGAACCAATCGTCTCGGCACGTTCTACAGAAGCCTCCACATTTTTGGCACGCTTCTGCAGATCATCCCGACGGGCCTTTAGATACATTTCCTTCTCACGATAAATCATCAGATCCAGCTGTAGCTGTGTCGCTTTTTCATACGCCTGTTTGATATCATGCTCCGAATAACGGACAAAGTCGCGGCTCACCTCTGTAAGCCGGATCCGGGAACGGCGGTAATTCAGCTCCAATTGATCTACTTTCTCGATCGTTTCCGCCGTTTCCTTCAGCACCGACTTCAACTCTTCATTGAGCGTCTTCAGCTCATCGCGAGTGGAGTCCATGATTTCAAACATTTGATATTTGCTGTTTTCCATGACTTGTATGGCGTTTTTTATGACGCGGTCTATGGCATCGGCTTGTAAATCCACGTTTGTTCGACTCCATTTCTATCGTTTCCGGTATATATCATACCATATCACGATGAGATGGTAACGGTCTTCGTGTTCTGTTCCCATTTTACAGTCAGCCCAAGTTGCTCGGAAACGAGTCTGAGAGGGACTAAAGTCCTACCCCCACTTACGTAAGGTGCAACTGTTGCACTCTGTCTTTTGCCATTGAGAACAAATTCTTTCTGACCTACCACCAGATCGATCAGTTTGCTGCCGCGGATTACTGTAATCCGCTGATTTTTGCTGTCCCACTTCGCCTGTCCTCCAAAGGCATCCAGTACATGTTTGATCGGTACATACGTAGTTCCATTCTTAAGCACCGGTGTTGCATCAATAGTCTTTGTTGTCCCGTTTACTGTCATAGACTTCTGTCCAAGTACCAGTGAAGCTGTACCCGCAGGCAATCCAACTTCGCTGGATTTAGAAGGCATGGTGAACGCAATATTGTCGAACGCAACCGTTCCCGTCATCGCGCGCTCATCCTGTCCCTCTTCTACATTCACGACATACACACGTTTCAGTATCGCCGGATAAGCGATGTTCAGTCCATTCAGGTCAACATTAACCTTCTTCCATCCATTCCAGTCGATGGCTTTAGCCAGATCGGCATATACCGTTTTGCCTTTAGCATCCGTAAATTCTGCACGTAGCCAGTTCAGACTCTTGTCACCCATCACATCCATCGACATGGACGTTGCGGCTGCTGATACGTCTCTGCCTGTTGAACCGTTCAGTTGTGCATAAGCATACATTTTACCGGTTCCACCCGTCATATCGTAGCTGAGTTGTAACACCTTCGAGCTAGCTTTTTCACCCGTTCCTGATACAACTGCGGCTGATCCGGTTACACCTGCTGCATTGGTGGTGAAATTAATCGGATAGTTCACATTTTCGAAATTCTCCCAGATCGTTTCACTTGCTGCCGCAGAGAGTACAATAACCGTGCTGTAGCCATCGTAACGGCCAATCGCATAACCAACCTGTGCTCCGTCATTCACCGAAGATACGGTTAACTGATCTCCAGCCACTTTACCTTTAAATCCAATAAATTCCCATGTCAGGGAATCGGCTGGTACCGTCACGCTTTGCCCACTCTTCGTTGTAGCTGTCACTGGAATCGAGACGGTTGTTCCCGCTTGAAGTGATCCCAGACCAGATCCGGCAGTCAAAGATGCCAGTTCGTTGCCACCAAGAACCGTTACTTTGATGGAAGAAGACGCTCCGCTACTTGTTGCCGTCAACGTTGCTGTACCTGGCTTCACACCTTTAATCGTTCCGTTGCTCACGCTGACAATACCGTTATTGCTGGATTTCCAAGTCAACGGAATATTACCTGTCGCGATTGGGTTGTAGTACGTGTCATACCCTTTCGCGGAATATTTACCTTCCTGACCAGCAAGCAACGTCTGACTGCCACTTACCGCAAAACCTTTCAACTTGCCTTCAGGTGCCGTAGAGAACACTCCAAGTGTATTCACAACTTGACGTTGCTCGGTGCCGTACTCGGTGTTAAATGTGAGACTTGCGGATTGTTCACCCAGTGGACGTGTAACCATTGTCGTTGATCCGCCGCCATCCAGATTCATGCCTTTCCATACCCCGATACTGGTCATAAATGACTGTAATTCGGTCAAGGACATGCCGCTGCTGTTGCCGTTTTTCTCGGCTGCAATAATATACACATACCGCCCATCCTGAGAATATCCTACCGCGGTTCTGGCACGAACACCACCTATGCCAGAAGAAGCAATATTCCGCGAGAAGGAAGCAGCCTGACCTCCGTTTACCAGAATTGTATGACCGCCAATCATCATGTCCAGATTATTCGGGTCAACAGACTGTCCTGTCGTTTTGGCAACCAACTTGTAATCTGCTCCAACTGTTTGTCCAACAGACAAGTGACTCATGACCCATGTTGCCGCTGTACCATGTGCACGGAGGATATACCCGTCCGGCGGTACGGTCATATTTAATGCCTTTTTATCCGAAATTTGCGTGATGACACCATTCTGAACGAGTACCTCCGTCGGCGTTGTGGAAGGATCATTCGGACGTTTGGTCGACGTCCATGCAGGTGTATAAATATACATGGAGTTCACATGGCTGTATGTACCCGCTCCCGTTTCAACCGTATAGTCCTCCTTATTTATCCCACGCAGAGCGAATGTTGAACCATCCTGCGCCTTTACTGTGCCGTCAAATGAATATTCATCAATCATCGGCTTGCCATCTTTGGTTACCGTGAGAGCATACATGCCCTTCAGTTCCGAAGGCGTAGACACCAATACACCGTCAGAAACTTGACCGCCGATCGGTGACATTTCTCCGGATACGTTAAAATAATCTCCGTTCACCGCAGCGACCGCGCCGTTTTCCTTCGCCATACCGCCAGTGCTTTGTTTACTGTTTAATTTATTTCCCTTGCCTGTCATTACATCCAGTTTCAAGTATGGATTTTGCAAGTCTACCTGGATCACATCGGCAAGCACACTTACCTTCGAACCTGAACGTGTTGTCGTATATCTGTATTTCATGAGCTTCGCACCCGAAGTCAAAATCTCTTCGCCCAGCTTGCTCGTATTCGTCGATGCCGCCGCGGCTACGGATTGCCACGAAGTTCCTGACCACATCTGTCCACCTGCACTCATCACAGGCGCAATCCAGATCACACCTGCCAGTGTTACAATTGCCCATTTCTTTGCCTTATTGTACTTAACGCCTTCCAGCTGTTTCCCATGTTTCCCCAGCATGTTCGAAACGTCTCTCCCATCTTGTATATCAATCTTAGATATCACACAGATCCTGCCTAGTGACAGTCTCACAGCGTGATCCCTAGCATACCCTTCTATTAATAGACTGTTTTTTGTAGAAAAAGTTACGTTAATCATGAATATTAAGGGCTTTTCTGGTAAAAAAAGACCCAGGTATAGAGTAAACCTCCATACCTGGGAATCATCCTGCATATTACTATTTAAACCTCCATATTGAATGGGTTTGTATCCAGTTCAATATATCTACAGATAACCAATCCGATCCAACATCCGTTTTAACATCACTGCTGCTTGTTCTCTCGTTGCCTTACCCGTAGGTCTGAAAGTCTCATCGAGGTGCCCTTGGATGATGCCTGTTTGCACGGCTTTTGCTACAGAATCCTTGGAACCTTTGATCTCGGCTTTATCCTTAAATACCTTGAGCGTATCCTCGGCCTTTTCCTGAAGTGCCGGAGGCTGGCCTACGAAATCCATTGCTTTGACGAGCATAATCGCCATTTGTTCACGCGTGACCGGGCTGTTTGGCTGGAACTTCCCATTGCCTACCCCTTGAATAATCTTTGCCTTCACTGCAGCACCAATATATCCATTGGTCTCAGGTTTTCTGCCAAGGTCTGTAAATGATGTTGCAGATGCATCCGGTTTGAGTCCCAAACCTCTTGCAACAAGTTCAGCAAACTCGGCACGAGTGATATTCGTTTTGGTATTATACTTGTCCAGATTATCTGAAGTGATAATCCATTTGGAAGCGAGTTCCGTTAACGCTTCCCTAGACCAGTCCGACGCTTTAGGGAAGCTGACCAGATGGGTGATCGGCGCAATCACGCGGTTTCCATCCAACAAACCACGTGCTACGATCCCTGTCGAAGAGGTTCGATAAGCCGTTGGTATATACGATAACGATTGTGAGTTGGGGTCAATCGCTGTCAAGGTTGTTAACAGTGTAGATGTGTTTCCAGGCACCTTCGTTAAATATTCACTTTTAATATTTTGCTCTACACTCTTCCCCGTGTTTCCATTAAAGAGCGTAACATAGGTTTCTGTTGCTTCTCCCAGACTCTGTGCGTTGGATCTTGATAACATGAAGTCCATGGCACCTGCTGAAAGTCTTGGCACAGGCTCCATCTGTACGTACAGGGTCGCTGTCCCTGGAGCCGTTGTGATTCCCGCACTTTGTCCCATTGTTACAAACTTCAGGTCTGCAAGAGGGACCATCCATACATTGTCTTTATATTTGACACCGATCGTACCTGCACGATATTTGCCTGCCAGTTGGGATAGCTTGTGGAATGGAATACCCACATAGGCTGCTTCACTCGTCGTTGGGACTTCGAATATGATCGGTTGATTCAACTTAAAGCTGTTCGAGGCATAATTGAACGCCTGTTCAAGTTTATTTTCGTCCAGTGTGTACTGCTGTATTGTTCGGTTATAACGAGATGCTGCCATCTTAGCTGTTGCTGCATCTGTACTTAGAATTAACATACTTTGAGCAAAACCGGAGTTATTTGCATTACGTTCCGTCAGCCACGCCGGGAGTCCTAACGATGTATTATCTGTTGGCGTCGTAGTCGCTGCCTTCTCTTGCAACGTCAATGGTCCGAACGCAGCCACTTCTGTATTCAAAGCATCTCTAAGCTGAACGCCACCTGGGGTGTACGTCACTGTAGCAACCTGTCCGGTCTGAGCAGCTTTGGACATTTTAACCGTCACAACAGACCCATTAACCGAGGCGGAGCTAACCGGAATGATTTCATTGCCAGACTGTACTTTAAATTGCGAGGGAGTCAGTACAGCTTCTGATTTTAATGTGTTTCGGAAGTTAATCTGGACCGTATCTCCCTGCAGAATACCGGACAGAATTGTACCGTTTCCGAAGGTCTGTGTCACAGGTACAAGATCCAGCAAAGCGGCCTGATTGTTAGCCATATCCGTCAAGCGAGAGGTTCCCGGTACATAAGATAACGTCACCACTTGCGTACTTGTCACTGGAGTTGTCAGCGTTAGTGTCACCAGATCATCATCAATGTCCACATTGTTAACAAAGATCGCTTTGCCGTCTGCCAGTACCGAATATTGATTATTCATCGGTTTGTTTAACCGGCTTAGCGGCTCATTGTAATACATCCACAGCTTATTAGCATTAACTTCAGCCTTCTGGAATACAGGCGGCTTTGAATCATTACTGTTCCGCACATAGAAACCGCTGAAACCTGCAAGCGGCTGCCCGCGGCTATCTTTTACAGGCTGGTCATCTGGCTGATACGATACTCGTACCACCTCACCATTGCTAATTGAAGAACTAAGGTTCAACGTAACCTGTGAGCTAGTGTTGGTTGAGATGCTTCTTACGCCAATGGTTTTGCCATCGGCAGTAACACTGAACTGTTTATACGCATCACCGGAGTTAATATATACCGTCTCCGGATAGTAGAGAACGATGCTGTTTGTATATGCCACACCTTCACGAGGTTTGGACATGATCGAGTCCAGTCCATTCTCTACATCTCGTGCCGAGAAGGAGACCGCTGCATTCAGGGACAAGTCCTGAACTCTGCGTGAAGTTGTCGTCGGGACGGTATAAGCTACTTTCACAACTTGTCCTACAGCGACACCTGTATCCAGCACAACATACACGCTATCCCCTGAAACATACGCCGTACTTACACTGCGATTATCTCCATTGACCGTCACTGCAAAGCTGGAAGGCAACAGGTCAAACGTAGATAACCATTCATCATACGTCAAACGAATAATCGTATTGCTGTACATTTTTGCTGTTTTGAGCACCGGTGGTGTCGTGTCAACAGACAAGGTTCTGAACGTCCACGAGGTTGTCCCCGTTAGGCCTGTAAACAGATTGCCGGACCGATCCCGGAAGACGTTACCCGGAATATCCACCGTATACGTTGTGTTACTCGTCAGGCTGGATTGCGGAATGATACGCAGCTGACGGTTGTTGGAGCTGTTAATGATCGTTGTTGCGTTCACCGTACCGCCGTTTGAACTTCTCAGGATGGCTTGAGCGGAATAATTGGTATCCAATTCTTTGGTGAAGGTTACGTTTAGTTCCGTCGTAAGAGCTATGCCTGTTGCTCCATTTGCTGGAGACAAAGAAGCCACTGTGATAGCCGATGGATCGGAGATCACACTGAATCCCCAGTCGATTCGCTGGATCGCAGCCGTGTCATTGCCAAGCGCATCACGGAAAAAACCTTCGGGTATAGCTATGTATACGGTGCTATTATTCGCCCAGTTTCGAACAGGGTCAATTGTCACAATGGTTTGTGAACTGTTAAAACTAATTTGCGAAGAGTTCGCATCCACCTCTTCAAACAATTCATTCCCTTGATAAATCTGTAGCTTTCCAGTACCTCTAGACATCGCTTGATCAAAGGTCAATGTGAGATTTGCTGAAGGCGATACGCCCGTAGATGCCGTTTGCGGTGTTCGATTCAGCAGTTTAGCCGGATTTACAGAAGCTACATGGAACGTCCACTCCTTATCCAGTCCTTCAAAAAAAGTTTGGCCATCCGCATATACAAAAGATCGATTGCCAATAGAGACATAGAAACTTCCAGCTGGCAATGCAGGACTAGGCGTAATTGTGACCACCTTTCCCAGATCTGGATCAACAGCCACATTATCAGGTGTAATACTTACAGTCGGGTCACCAACATTGATACTACGCACAACCGAGTTATCCGAAAGTCGGTGGATAATGATTAACTCTTGCGTATTCGCTACTTTTCTCACCGGGTTGGTAAATTCAATCTTCAGCGGCTGTGTTCCGTCTGCCTGTGTTGCATTTAACAAAGGTAATGTGGCGCTAATTCCCTTCGCAGCCAAGTCATCTGCGGCATAAGCTGTATTCCCACCTATCCAGCCGCCTAGCAAACCCTGTGTCATTAACATCACGATTAATAGTGTAATCCATCCCTTACGGGTCCAATTCTTCACAAACACCCATCCTTTCCCCTCAATCCTTAGTCCTTATGTCTGATTTACAGACCTCTATATGTATGTCGGCCACAGAAGGAATATCTGTTAGTTATTTGGATATATATTACATTTAATTTATGGATTAGTGTGTATTGATTATTTTACGATATGACTTGGCCACAAGAGCCTAATATTTAATAAGATTCTCAGGAACTCATGACAAAAAAGCCCCTGGTTCCTAAACGGAACCAAGAGCTTTATGTTTGCCTGACGTGTTACAGACCCGCTTGCGTTTTCAACAGATCTGCTTTGTCCACTTGTTCCCAAGGAACATCGAGATCTGTACGGCCGAAGTGACCGTAAGCAGCCGTTTGTCTGTAGATCGGACGACGCAGATCCAGCATACGGATGATGCCAGCAGGACGAAGGTCGAAGTTGTTACGTACCAGCTCCACCAGCTTCTCTTCGCTGACTTTGCCTGTTCCGTATGTATCTACGTTAATAGAAACCGGATTAGCTACACCAATCGCATAAGCGAGCTGGATTTCCACTTTGTCAGCAAGACCCGCAGCAACCAGGTTCTTCGCTACATAACGAGCGGCATAAGCTGCAGAACGGTCTACTTTTGTCGGATCTTTACCTGAGAACGCACCACCGCCATGACGTGCATAACCACCATATGTATCAACAATGATTTTACGTCCAGTCAGTCCCGCATCCCCTTGTGGTCCGCCAATAACGAAACGCCCTGTCGGGTTAATGAAATATTTCGTCTGCTCATCCAGCAACTCTGCTGGAACAACAGGCAGGATTACCTGCTCTTTGATGTCTTTCTGGATTTGCTCCAGTGTCGTTTCTTCTGCGTGCTGCGTAGATACAACGATCGTATCCACACGTACTGGCTTGTCACCGTCGTATTCGATCGTCACTTGTGTTTTGCCATCCGGACGAAGGTAATCCAGCATACCGTTCTTGCGCACTTCCGCCAAGCGGCGTGCAATACGGTGAGACAATGCGATGGGTAGCGGCATTAGCTCCGGTGTTTCGTTCGTTGCAAAACCAAACATCAAACCTTGGTCACCTGCACCAATGTTCTCTGTTTCACGTGCCATTTGCTCTGGATCACGATGCTCCAGCGCGGCATTAACACCTTGTGCAATATCAGCGGACTGTTCATTGAGTGATGTCAGTACCGCACATGTATTATAATCAAAACCGTACTTGGCACGAGTGTACCCAATCTCTTTTACTGTATTCCGTACGATTGCCGGAATGTCCACATATTCAGACGCAGAGCTGATCTCACCAATAACGAGCACAAGACCTGTTGCTACCGAAACTTCGCACGCTACACGAGCGTTTGGATCGTTCGCAAGAAACGCGTCCAATACGGCGTCCGAGATCTGATCGCAGATTTTATCCGGATGTCCTTCGGTTACAGACTCTGATGTAAATAGATGTCGGCCTTTAATAGACATGAAGTTTCAACCTCCCATAACTATAGTATGGCGATTGCCCGAACAAAACATAACGACGATTCGTTCACTATACCCTCGAAGAAGCTTACAGTATAATAAGGACACTGATCCGCAATAACGAAGACAAGGATTTTTCAGGTAATTGCCTTAACAAAAAATCAACCTTTCCCTAGTGGAAAAGGTTGCATACCTCAACTGCCATCTTATCGTATTTGTCAAGTGGTGTCAATTCAGGGTCAGTTACGTATGAGTTCTAGAGGTGCTGTTCTGCCTGACGAATCAAACGTTTCGTAATCTCTCCACCGACCGATCCATTCTCCCGAGATGTGAGATGTCCCCAGCCTTTATATTGCCCATATGAATGATCACTTATCGCGCCAAGCTCTCCACCGAACTCGGTATCTGCACCAGCTAAACTGCTACGACCACCATATCCAACATTCAAACCAAACTCGGCAGCAATTTCGTACTTCATCTGATCGAGCATTTGACGACTTTCCGGTATGACCTTCTTATTACTTCTAGCCATTGTTACTGCACCTCCGTTTGTTGGTTGTCTACAAGTATAGAGTGAGCAGGAACTTGCCCGGCTAGCCGTATTAATGATTGTTAGAACTGGTTAATCTGAGCAATAGGCCGCAAATAAAAGAGAATAATTCCGTACCAAACTGCACAACCTATTTCAACGTATATCCACCGCGTACCATAACCGTCAGGCTGTATTTGTTACCATCCAGAACCGTAATGCCACGTCCGTCCCTTGGAAAAGAAAGCAGGTGATTGGTCGGCGCTGCCTGCCCATTCGTCAGGTCCACCCCGTCCGTCAGATCGGCTACACCGTTCGTACCCTCACTGACGATTACAGCTTTACCGCTACGTACAATGAACTCCGCGCCAGATTTGCCGAGGAGCTGTTGACCCGGCTTCACGGTTACAATCTCTACGGCATCGGTTGTACCTGATACCAGCGGCGGCAACCCCGGATCAGTGCTTGATCCGCCTGTGTTGCCTGTTCCCGTCGATCCATTGTTGCCAGTGGACGCGCCTGGACTTGTAGTAGCTCCGCCACCCAGCGCTTTTGCAATCTGCTGATCCACATAACTCTTCGTTACCACCGGATCATCTGCGGTTCCCGGTTGACTCGTACCCGCACCAATGGCCGTATCGTTATATACCGCCCCGATCCACACGCCAACACCAATCGCCAGTGCAGCCAAAGAGACTTTCATATAAGGTTTCATCTGTAATTTGTTCCTCCTCTGGTAATCTATTAACTTTAACTATAGAGAAAAAGGTCAGATGGGACAAGTAAAACCTCGCTCCCCTGCATGGGGAAGCGAGGTTTACTATACAGTACATAATTTAAATACTGCTTCTTTTCCATAACCTTAATTCAAAATCTAATCATTTAGAATCAAAATTAATGATCGGTTCTTCCTTTGGAAGTTTTGTCACATCGTAACCATAGCTTTGCTCTGCTAGACGAATGCGCTGTCCTTGGAACTGGTCATCTAGGCTAATACGATACGAACCACCACGAAGCTTCTCGAAAATGCTATCCTCAATGCTCCATGTAATAGTTTGGTTCTTACCTACCTTGATATCTGTGCCCACAGTCAGTTCTTTTTCATATGTCTTCCCTGTTTGATCAGTGAATGTAATAATCAGTTTGTGTTCATTCTCAGCCATCTCTGTCTCTTCGTTACGAGTGAGTGTGTAGTTCATCTCAATCTGTACAGACGTGGTGCCTGCCAGATAAGCACGTACACTATTGGCAGTAAGGTTATACGGATACAGGTCTATATTACTTAGGGAAGTCTGCACATTAATGGAGACTGGCGGAACCTCAAATGCCATAGCGTTCACGTAAGCCGTCGCTTCCCCTTCACCAGTTACAAACTTGCCATCAGCAACCCCTTCACCTACAACCAGCTTCAAGTCAGAGAATGTAACGGATTTCGGCAATTTAGCCCAGAAGGTTACAATCGATTTTTGTCCAGGTCCCGGTAGACGCTCGGATTGTTTCGCTGTAGCTCTATAGTACTGACCATCTGCTGATTTATAGTAAGCTACCAGCTTGCCAAGTCCACTCTGACGGAGTGATTTATTGGTCATCTCAAATTCGGTATACACGATATCGGATGATGCCCCTGGATAACGAATTGTTCTACGAGCACCCATTTCCGTCTCTTTATCCCCCGAACCGGATGTGTACGTTTTACCGTTAGAGACATAGGACACTGCTTGGATGAATCCAGAAGTATTAAGTGTAATCCATTCGTTTGTTTCTTCTTCACTCACCTTTTCATTCAAGCTGATTTCCAGACGAGACATCCGCAGATCCGATGGGATTTTAGTTAACAGATAAGCTTCAGTTGTCATACCTGCGCCTAACAGTTTGCCGGATTGCGTGTAAATTAACTTTTTATCTCCATCGATTTGAGCCGAATCTATTGTAAACATCGCTTCCAGTTCAGGAAGTTGTACCGTTTTGGTTGATGCATTGCGAATCGTTACCTTTGCGGCAATAATATCGCTATCCAACCACGGCAGACGTTGTAACGAACCGATTGATACGCCAAATGTACCTTTATTGTTTTTGATGACTGTTTCTGTAGTCAGAGCATCTCCGCCAGATGGTGATTCAGGCAAAATATAGACCCCAACAGGATAAGAGAAGACCAATCCGTTCGCTGGAGTTGCCGTTGTCGTATCCGTGCCCTCGGTCTTATCCTTAGGGCTCATCACATACAACTTCATCTTGCTCGTGTCACCATCCCCTTGGAATGTTCCACTCAGCTTAATCGTTTTGATATCGCCTGGGTTTAATTTTAAATTATCCAATGCTTTCGTCTCAATGGGATTAATCGTTCCATCGGCTGTACGTACTTCGAAGGAATACGTTGGTACCTTGATGGCCTTTTTCCCTTCGTTTTTGAGTACCATCTGCATGTTCAACGTATATTCCTCATCTTCTACACGCACTCTGGATGAGCTCAGCAACGTCGAGAGAGGCTGTCCATCAATCGAAATAATATTCGCCTGATTTGCCGTTACTTCAACATTGCTTTTACTTGCCTCAGGCAGTTGCAAAGCGGCCACAGGAAGCACACTTTTCTCTTCACCCTGCTCTTCGACAAGCAGCAACTCAGACTTTTGCAGTTTCACCGATGTAGGAAGAGAAGCCATCAGACCAAGAGACTTGTTCGCCTGTGCTTGAATACTCACCGTAGCACTGTCTTTATCTGGCGTTAACGGGTAATTAGCTCCACCTGGTGTACGCAAAATCCACTTGATATTTGGATTCTCCAATAATTTATAACTAATATTGTTTAAATTCACACCAATTTTCACATACTGTTTCTTATCTTCACCTGGATAGACTTTGATGCCAGAAACTTTAACCTTCACAGCAGAGTCACTCAGACGAACCGTCTTTGGTTTACCCACGGGTGTAGTAATGCTATAGGAAGCGGGCACATTAAACTTGCCCAGTGTTCGCTCATAGTTGGCTTGACTAAAATCCCATTTCACGATGAGGAAGTTCAGGTCACTGATCTTTACTTCACGTCCTGCTTTCATGACATAAGTCAGTTCTACCGTGGAACCAGGGGAAATTGATTTCTTTTCCTGATCCTTCGCGATCAGTTTAGGGGAGAACACTGTGCCTCCACTCGTCTTTACCTTACTCCAATAATCAATCATCATTAGAGGTTTACTGTCATTATTCTGATACGATAGCGTATATGTCACGACGTTCCCATCATCCTGAGCCAGAATATTCACATCCGTTAATCTTACAGTACTTCGTGCAGTCACTTTAACAGGGGCCAGGTTCCCCAAGGTATGTACAACCTGTTTTTTCGGTGTTGTTGTTTTACTATCGCTACTGTTGGCAGATGATTTCGTTGTTGTATTGGCAGCCATCACTGTACCAACCGTTGAACTGATCAACATTGCACTTGCGAGCAAGCTCACAACCATTTTCTTTTGATCCACTTCCAAACCTCCCATAAGTTGCTTGTTGCTATATAGTATAAACGTTTGGGAAGGGAAGAAAGTTACGATGTTGTTGTGATTAAAAGAATTAAACATTACAGCTAATATCTAATTTTATTTTATCTATGCTTTAAGATTTATAATACGCCACTTATATGTTGTTATTTCTTCACAATCCTATGGGTAACTTGACATATTCCTTTCAGATCCATTCACATACCTATAACATAACTTACAAATGTAACTATTATATATTAAATAATCTTCATCCTTGAACTGTTTGTGATGATAAACATAAAAAGAGACTTGCATCAAATATGATGCAAGCCTCTTGAGTTTAGAAAGTTCTGAATTACAGCTGTTTACCGAATGAGAACTCATCCAGAGCATTACCGTTTTGGTCAGTAATAGCTTTTGCTGCTTTATTTTTAGAACCATCAAATTTAACAGTAGCTACTTTACCATCTGTAGCACCAGATACAGTTGCAGTTACAGTAATTGTTTTGCCATCTTGACTGATAGAAACACCATTTACTGTTGTAGTTACACCGCTACCAGCATCAATGCTGAACAGATCTTGGATATAAGCTGCATTGTAGTTAGCATCTTGTTTAAGTTCTTCAGACGCATTTACAGTTACTGTAATTGTGTTTGTGTTTGCAGGTCTTACGATATTACCCAAAGTTACTGTTGGAGCAATACCATCTTTAACAGGTGCTGTGAAAGCTTGCAGTTTATTGCCGAAGCTATCTTGAGTGCTAGGGTTAGTAGCTTTCAAAGTATAACCATCAACATCACTAGCAATTGTGTTATCAGCAAACTTCAGAACTACAGTTTTGTTAGAATCAGCCAAAGTGTAGCTTGTAGGGCTAATTCCGTTCAAATCAAAGTCTCCCAAGTTAACATTCGACAATGCAGTGTTAAATTTAACTTTAACTTCATTGCGGCTAGTAGCATATACATCATCAGTAGTTGCTTTAACATCCGCAGTACCAACGTTAGATCCTACAGTGTAGTTACCAGTGTTGAAGTAATTGCCTTCGGAATCTTTGATGTAGCTTGCTGACACTTTAACAGGCTGTGCCCAATCGATGCCAGTATTGTTTGTAACAGCAATTCTAACTGTGTTTGTGGAGATCAATGTGATATCATTGTTCTCTTTAGCAAGTTGTTTAGCAGTTGTCGTAGCAACACCGTTGTTATCAACGTTCATTGCCATATATTTAGCTGCATCCAATGCGTTACCGTCACCAGTAGTAGCCAAAGTTTTGTTGAATTGAACATACACATAACGAACACCGTTAGGCACATCAGACCATACACGTGTTACACTACCGTTTTGAGCAGTGTTAGCGTTCAAAGTTGCAGTGTAAGGCAACAATACATTTCCGATGTAAGCAGTATCGATAACACCAGATACAGTCAGAGTGTAAGTAGCATCAGATTTCAAGCTGCTTCCCAAGTTAACTTTAACAGTTTTGTTGTTATCAGTATAACTTGGTGTAATTACTGGGTAACCTTTAGAAGTCAAACCAGATACAGTAACTACTTTACCGTCTGCATCTTTAAGAACATAGTTCTCAGGGTTTTGTGCGGAATCTACTTTCAAAGATTTGCTGAATTGAATCTCAGCGATGTAGTTTCCATTTTCCATTTTGAATTTAGCATCAACAACAGCTGGACGAACTGTATCCAATGTTGGAGTTACTTTTGCATCAACAGAAGCAGAGTTATTGCTGTAGTCAGAAACTGCAGTCAGATAAACTGTGTTCTCGGATACATTCAATGGATTGTTGAATTTCAATGTAACTTTGTTGTCATTGATTTCGATGGATTGAGCAGTGTTGCCTGAAGTGTTAGCATATGCACTTGCAACGCTTTTCACTGTTTCATCGAACTCTACAGTTACTTCTTTCAAGTCATTGGATTTAACACCAACTACTTTAGGAGCAGCTGTATCTTCAGTTACTGTAAATTTGCTTTCTACTGGAACGATAGCAAGACCAGAGTAGTCTTGTACGCCGCTCACACGCAATGTGTGATCACCAGTAGTCAGATCAGTTGTTACAATTGCAGTGTTAGGATAAACGTATTTTACAGAAGCTGCAATTACGTTGTTATCTACACGGAAAGAAGTTGCGTTTACAGTTTCAGCCTTAACCGGCTCACTGAAAACTACTTTGAAAGCTTTTGTTCCCAAAGCTTTAACTTCTTTTACTTCTGGAACTGCAACATCAAGTGGAGTAAACTCAACTTTTTGTGTAATAGTTTTAGAAGCGTCAGCATTTTTCACATTGTTGACTTGAAGACTAGTGGATCTTTGGTTAGTCAAAGAAGTGTTACCTTCAGATACCAACAAAGTTACAGTAGTTTTGTCATCGGACAATGTAGCGCTTTTGAAAGTCAAACCGTTAACAACATAGTTGTTTTTGCTTTCAGCAGAATTTTGATCTACAGTACCATCAAATTTAACTGTGATTTCTTTCAAGTTTGTAGCAGTTACAGAAGCTACAGCTTGAGCTACAGTTGTTTTGTAAGTAACTTTTTCAGTGAATTGCTTTTCTTTGTAAGTGAATTTCACTTCAGTTTCTTTGTTAGCTTCGAGAGCTTTATCCAAAGTTACTTTAACGGATTCACCATCGCTGATTTTGAAAGTAACAACTTTACCAGCTTCGCTTACTTCGTAAGAAGAAACTTTCAAGCTTTGAGCTTGATCCACTGCATAAGCTGCACCTACCAGCAATTGGCGGGAAGCGTTAGCTGTGAAGTTAGCGTTAGCATCTACCAGACCAGCGTTGATTGCTGCTTGAACGTCTTTTTTAGCCCATTCTGGAGCACTGTTGTTTGTTTCAGCTGGAACTTCCAGGTCAAGCGCACGAGTAAGGATCGTCGCCATTTCAGCGATTGTCACTTTACCGTTGAAGTCAAAGATTTTTTTAGTTGTGTCTTTACCTTGCATGATACCCGCAGCAGTTACTGCTTCGATGTAAGGTACAGCCCAGTTTTTAGCTGTGTAGTTTTTGTCTTTGTAAGACAATTGACCAGTTACTTCTTTCAAACCGAGCAATTTAGTGATAACTTTTGCGAATTGACCGCGAGTCATCTCTTGATCCAATCCAGCTGTACCGTTAGGGAAGCCTTCGAAGATACCTTTTGCTTTCAATGCGTCAAACTGTTGTTGCGGGGAAACTGCTGTATCACCGAATGCTACAGAAGCAAACATTGAGAATGCCATTGCTGTAGACAATGCTACGGATAAAATTTTCTTCATAACCTTTTTTTCTCCTCCTTGGGTGTTCATAACATTTGAATTTTCTTTAATAGGGTCGCTCGTGTTCCTCATATATTGTTGCACCCCCTTTCCAGAGTTTTGAGCAAGTTAATATAAATGATGTCTGTGAGCATATCACAGAAACTTGTTACCTAGAATAATAATAGAATCACACGTAAATAGAGTAGTTTCCTAATCCTACCTTACGTATTATACAATGGGTCTCTCGTGCCGTAAAGCAATTTTTTCTAATAAATAGACAAGATTCTTCACGAGGTCATTCTTGGTAAGTTCCCCAATGTTTTTGACTCTACATCTTAAACGCAGTAGATTTCAAAAAGTTGCGCATTCTTCAAAAAAAGTTTTGAATTTATTTATTTATTGATGCAGTGCGGGTTTCTAGCGTGCTAAAAACCAGTCGTAGCGCCACTTTGGTGATTTTTTGCCTGCAACATGAAGGAGTCAGAAACGCATTGGACGTTTATTTATACCCCATATTTTTGACAATGAAGCGACAAATTCCACAATATTCAAAATAAAAAAAGAGAGCCCATTGGCCCTCTTTCATGTGTCAATTTTGTAGATTATCGAATTTTCATTGCTAAATCAATAATCTGTGCACGCATTTTAGGATCACTATTAAGTTTCAAATACATGTCATCAATCGCGATACGGTTCTCACGATACGTCTTCTCATGTTTCATTGTGGTATGAGACCATTCGATCAGTTCGTTTTCCGCCAGAACCAGATTATTATACGCATCATGGAAGCCGGTCGTCTGAACAAGCCCTTCCATCACTTCCTGAGAAATCTCCTGTGTCTTACGTGTATCTTCTAGTTTTTTCTCAAGAAAGACTGCCTGCTTCTCAAACTGTGTCTTTGCCTTCATGTAGCCCAGTTGGGCCTTAGAATAAATCGGTTTCATAAGCTAACTTCACCCTCTAGATCATTGTGTATTTAACGCTATTGTATCTTAATCTCTAGCAAATTACAAAAATAGTTATTGGTAAAAAACTGTTTCCTTCTATTATAAATGCGTTCTATACAATCTCATATTTACCCATAAAAAGAACCTGCCCCTTCTTGTTAAAGGGACAGGTTCTTCCTAAAACATTTCCATATCTGATAAATTAGCTTAGTGTTTTAGGGAAAAGTTTGGTACCTTTCTTGAACAATTCCACAGCAATTTTGCCTGCTTCAGCACGAGTCAGGTTACCTTTTGGATTGAAAAGGAATGATTTGGCATTGCCCTGCACGGGACTACCTTCCATGATTTTTGCCTTGGATATAGCCTGCACTGAAGGACGGGCATAGTACTCAATCTGATTAGAGTCTTGGAAAGATTTAGACAACGTTCCTGCAAGCTTACTATCATTGGCAGCAAGTTTCATACTCATTGCTCTAGCGATCATTACTGCTGCTTGCTCACGTGTAATCGGATCTTCCACACCAAAGAATCCATCACTAAGTCCTGTTATGATACCTGCTTTGGCTGCTGTCTCAATGGAAGCATAATCCCACGTATCACTTCTTGTTGTTGGAGAAACGTCTGAGAAGGTCTGTGTATTCGAATAATTCAATGGAATATCCAAACCTTTGACCAGCAGGGTAGCAAACTCCCCACGCGTCGTCTGATCATCTGCACCAAATGCATTGAATCGCAAATTATTCATGATTCCTTTGGAATACAGAGCATTCAGGATATTTCTTGCCCATGGGTGATTCGTAATATCCGGGTAGCTCTTACTTTGCTTCATAACTTTGTAATAACCAAACTCGTCGAAAGAAACGGTAACGGTATGTTTCTTGGTATCCACAGCTCCACCAATGGGTTCCCACTGTCCGATATTGCTCTTATCGGAGTAGCGGAATACGCTAATGGTTGAACCTACTTCATCTACAATCGATGGATCGTAAGCAAGAGTCAATGTACCACGGTTAGAAGGTACCAAAATCCGTTCTGTAGGGAATTGTGTAAAACTTCCTTCCAGGGAGTATGGTGTTACTCCGTTCGTTCCTGGCTTATATCCGCTTGCCCCTTTATCCCCAAGCTCACCAATTCCTCCATTAATCCAATACGTATCGGATACTGGAACGAAGTTGCTTGTCGTCAGGTTGGAGTTAAACATCTCTGTTAAAATAGTCGGGACTGTAATTGGTGATAACCCTCCCGTACTACGTGGATCTGCTTGTCCAATATTAAAGCCGTAGTCATTTTTCCGTTCCAGAACGCCGTCCTTCGGATCAGCAATACCAAACAAAATTTTGTTGTCCGGGTAGAACTTGATTACACCACTGCTTGATTTGGAAGCTGATTGCAGAATGGTTCCTTTCGGGAACGACAATTCCAGCTTCTTATTAAATGCAGAATATTTGTTAGCCACTTTCGGAGCCATATACTGTGCATCTACTCCAACGGTGCTTGTATAGAACACGTTAACCGTATCGTTAATCTTGCCGCCTTCTCGCGTAATCTGGATTTTGATCGCATTGTTTTTATCCGGAGACAATCCTACATAATCCAGGACAAAACGGTTATCCATATCCGGACGTTTAACAGCCGCTTCCTTACCAATCAATACTTGTGTTGCACCTTCAGCTTCAATATCAAAATGTACATAGTTTTTGTTAACGACAATCTGTTGTCCTACTGTCGCTACAGGAGACAGGATACGATAAGAAGATGGTTCTCTTAAGATCTCCAACCGTTGTGTCGTTCTGGCTCCCGTGCTGTTGATCAGCTCTAATGTGTACACATGGCTACCTGGTGCATCAAAGATATAGTTCCTGATCCGAATCATGAATTCATCCTGATTCCCCGCAAAGTCAGCAATATGACCATCTTGAGTTGCCTTGTTTGGATCTCCTGTATCCGTTGCTGGAATCGGATAGCTGTAGATCAGCTTGGAACCAGAGTACAGATTTGCAATAGTGGCACCGCCACCCTTAAACACCAGGTCATATCTATCCTTACTCGTTACATACTTTCCATCACGAATAATGAAGTCCGGCGTTACTTTGAAGATATTGACCATCTCTTCAGGGGTGTATACACTAACATCTGCCTTGCTGAATTCCACACGACCATCCGTTGGAACAGGGACCGGCATGAATTTATCAATATTGGACACATTGCTGTCTGAAATGTAAATTCTGATTTTTTTCTCAATGACCTTAGTCTTACCTGCACCGTCTTTATCCGTGCCTGTAATGGTGATGGTATTCTCTCCATATACAAGTTCTCCCGTCCCCCCAATAGTCAACGGGAAGGAAAACTTACCGTTAGTGCCCGGGAAACCAGCAGGAGTTCTGGCTACACCATTCACAAATAATTGACTTGTGAATGGAGGAGATACAAGTGTACTGAATCCAACGAACTCACCATTGACCGTTAAGGACTGGGTCGTTTTTGAATTGAATGTATAGTTCTGTCCATCATACAAGTTGGCTACGTAAATATAGCTTTTGGCAGCATACGATACGGTAACATCATAATGTGGATCAGGATTTCCATAATAAAAACGAATTTTCTGCGTGCCATTGGCCACATTTTTTACCAAGTAGACCGCTTGATTGTTTGAAAGACCGGTAGGCGCATTCGTTCCCGTTGGTGCTCCCTCAATCGTCAACTTGGTTGTTCCGGTTGGGAGGTATTCACCTTTTACCATTTCGCCTGCAATAGCTTGGCTAGAATCCACCATAATATAAAAATCTGCTGTAGCAATCTGTGCATTGTCCAGTGGTACTTTATTGGTTACTGCACCACCACTATAATCTGGAAGATAGTACATATTGGTAATAGCTTTAACACCTGGAGCATAAGTAAACTTCCCTTGATATCCAGAGCTAAATGTTCCATGCCCTACAACGGCGTTAACCGTTTGATTCTTCAAAATTTCAGCTGGTGTTGTGGTTGATGTTTGTAACGGATACGCATTATCGGTTGTGAATGTAACGATTCGGTATTCAGGCGTTGACCCATCCGGACCGGGAATAATGGTTTCCGTTGCGTTGCTGAACGTCATCGTTGTTCCATTGACTGTGAACGATCCTGAATCCTTAAATGAGCTATTGCTTGCGATATAAGGAAGCACCATCTGAACTTCAAGCTTGGCTTCGGTAGCTGCATTCGAGAATGTCGGGATATTGTTCAGTAGCGATTTCGTATCTGTAGTTCCACCGCTCGTTAATGAAACGTTGAGCGTAGAGAATGGCTGATCCTTGTCGTAGTAATAAACTGCACGTTCGGTAAGGATAGAATCCGAACCGTTGGCAATTCTAAATTTCAGATTATTCAAACCAGCAGTCAGTTTTAACTGTGGCGTGAAAAATGTTCCGTTTTGAAGCAAAGACGAATCGAGTTCTTCTCCACCATTCAATGAAACAGTTACTTTAATTGCATTTTGCACTTTACCTTGAACAGACACAAACTGTGTATTGACAACTGTCTGCGCACCTTCATTCAAACCATAGGATGTATTGGAACCTGTACTTGGGTCCGTAAAAATTTTAAAATCCTGGATAAATGGAACCTGATCATACAGCACATAAAACGTATCTGAACGCTCTACTGATCCTTGAGTTCCTGTGAAGGTAATCCGGTTAAAACCCGGAAACAAGGTGATGTTGTTTGCCGTAAAGTTGTTATTACCGCTCGTACTCGCAGTTACTGCAGTGGTATTGGAACGGGTAGCATCAGGCTCCCATTTCGTTTTGTTGCTCGGTGCACTAACCGAGTTAAGCTGTTCGACTTTGACACGCATCGTATCTTTGGATACAAAAGCGTATGCACCTGTTATTGTAATTGTCCCCTGAGTCGTCTGATAAGCTCGATCCCGAGTCAAAAATCTAGCATTTGCTGAGTCTTCAATGTTCAAATCCGCCGTTTGACTAATCGCGGTATTATCTGGTGTAAAGTAGGTAGTCAGTGCGTTGGCAGCCGAAGCAACGGACCCACCGAATAGACCTTGTGGGAACAACGAGAGCACCATGGTGACCAACATGATCCAAATCAACGGCCGTTTCTTTTGTTGCATTACGTATCATCTCTCCTCTTTTTAAGTCAGTTACCAGTATTTATCGGCAAAAAGGTTCCAATTATTTAGTAAAAATCTCAAAAAAAACAAAAAACCTTATCCCAATCGGGATAAGGCAAGGGTCTAATATTAGAATATTGAACGATAGCAGGAAACGAAATAATTTTTTAGGATTTCGAACGGGTCTGTGGATTAAGCTTCACGCGCATACGCATCAGGAAGTTAATCACTGGTTTTCTCGTTTTACTTACAAGTCCAATGACTTCTGCCCCAACTTGCAGGAAGAACATCATGATACAGATCACAACAAAGGTTACCCAGTTGGCTTCAAACATCGCAGCCGAAGACTGGATAATAGCCAGCACACCGAAGAACGCAGCAATACCATAGATAATCAGTACGGTCTGACGATGGCTGAATCCAAGTTCACGCAAGCAATGATGCAGGTGACCTTTATCCGGTGAGAAGATCGGTTTCCGTTGCACCGCACGGCGAATAATCGCGAACAAAGTATCCGAGAGCGGTACACCGATAATAATCAGCGGTGTAATGAAGGACACGACTGCAATCTGTTTAAATCCGAGCATCGAAAGCATCGCCAGGGAGAAACCAAGGAATAGTGAACCGGTATCTCCCATGAATATTTTCGCTGGGTGGAAGTTAAAGAACAAGAACCCGATAATGCTACCGAGCAATACCAGACACATCAGAGCAATCATCGTATTACCCATCAGGAAAGACATCACTGCAATGGTACCAATGGCAATCCCTGATACACCGGCAGCCAAACCATCCAGTCCGTCAATCAGATTAATCGCGTTGGTTACACCAACGATCCACAGAATCGTCAGCGGAATAGACACCCACGTTTCGAGTGAAGAATACGCATCCTGAAACGGAATGTTCACGAAGTCTACGCGGATGTTAAATCCAAATACAACGACGGACGCAGCCACGATCTGTCCAAGCAGTTTCACTTTGGCAGACAATTCAAAACGGTCATCCAGCGCACCAATCAATACAATGATGGAGCCTCCGACCAGAAATGCACTGACAAAACTCATATCGCGAGTTGTAAACCAAGCGGAGACAAACGGAAGCAGCGCAGCAACCGTAATAATAAATGCCAGAAAAATACCCAATCCGCCAAGACGCGGCATAATACGTGTATGCACTTTACGTGCATTCGGTGTATCCATTGCACCGATGCGGACTGCGAACTTTTTAACAAGTGGTGTAAGAGCTAAAGCAAGTCCCATTGACACCAGAAATCCAATGATAAAGATCGCTACCATTTGAACATTCGACCCCCAATTATAATACCTTCAGAAAAATTATAAATCCCCTGTTCTCTTTTTCTATATATAAAGAAACATTGTTTTTCACTTTTGATGAAAATTTATTGTTGATTCTGAGGCAACAGTTACACGGTACGAAGAGTGCAAGGGAAAACCTGTAAAAGCGAAGCGTTCGCTTTTATCACCGAATTTCATCCTTGAACAAGGATAAATAGAAATTTGGGGATAAGGGCGATCGAAGGTTCTTTTGCAATCGTAGTAATGAAGTGTAACAGCTCCTTTAGCGGGAGTGCCTAGTGCAATCAAAGAATGTTTTCATTCGAGTGACACACGTATGTGCCGGAATGAATTATACGCTGATCATTTCTGAAAAGCTATCCTCAATTTCTAGCAAAAATAAGCATTTATCTCGTAATTACCTGCTTTTATCGGACTTTTGTCACGTTTTCTTTGTCACGCATCACTTTCAATGCGAATTTCGGGAGCGCAAGCATCCGTCCAGCCCGGCTAGGTTCACGAAGCAGACGATAGAACCATTCCAGTCTTAACTTTTGGAACAGTTTAGGTGCCCGTCTGCTCTTGCCAGAGATCACATCAAAGCTACCGCCAACCCCCATCATCACAGGAACTTGCAACGCATGCTTATGTTTGTGAATCCAGGGTTCTTGGGTATCCGCACCGCGAGCGACAAATAACAGATCAGGTGCAGCTTGCTGTATCGCAGCTACAACCTGCTCATCCTCAGCCGAACCGAAGAAACCGTCGCGATAACCCACAATACGAATAGCCGGATACTGCTGTTGTAACCGAACTGCCGTTTCTTGAATCACTTCAGGAGTCGAACCAAGCAAATACACGCCCCACCGATAGTTTTCTCCAACCCGCAACAATTCATGTAAAAGTTCAAAGCCGGGCACTCGTTCTGCTACAGGATCACCGCAGTAGCCGGCAGCCCATACCACGCCGGTTCCGTCCGGAACAATCATCTCCGCATCCTTCATCACCTTCATAATTGCGGGATTTTCTAGCGCAGCCATAACCATAATTGGATTGGCAGTGATAACCTGATGCGGCTGTTTCGACAACACGGCTTCTTCAAGCACCTGTACCGTTTCTTTCATCGTTAGTTTGGAAAAGGGGATACCATAGATGGAAACGGTAGGAATAGATCCGGTCTGACTCATTGTTATCTCATCCTTTGCGGCCTAAATAGGTAATAATTTGCTTGGCAGGCTCTACGGCCTCCTGCTTCAATGCAGTAATACGATCTTCATGTTGCTTCAACCATTGTGAACGATGTTCCAACAATCCAGCAACCGTTTCTGCAAATTTATCCCCATCCAGTGAACTGGTATTGCCTGCAGGCTCACTTTCCAGTCGAAGCAGGAACTGATCGATTTTGGGATCATACGAGATACCAACAGGTGGAACATACTGTGAAGCTGCGTAGATCAAACTATGCAGACGCATACCGATCATCAGATCACAGCGACTGACTTCCTCCAGCATTTGTTGAGGATCAGTAAGATCGTCCGTAATACTAATTTCACTACCTTTGCTTGTCACATCATCAATCATTTCCATAATGAAACGGGATGCCTGCACATCATCGGGCAGATGAAATGGCATAAAGCGCAGATGGACAGCCTTTTTCGTAGCCAGCTTCTTCAATCCAGCCGCAATAGCCGTCAATTCCTTACGATCCGATTCCCAGAACCGAACAGACACTCCGATCACCGGTAGTTTGGCATGAGTTGGTTGTTCCTCAGCAGTGGAAGGGTCCGCTTCATCCCGGACTGGTGATGCTGTATCCGGCAAAGGTAAACCCATCACTGGGTCAGGCACGACATGAATCTGATTCCACTTTAGTCCAAGACGACGCAGATAATCTGCGGATTGCTCGTCTCGAACCGATACATAGGTACAGGATTTAAATACCGATTTGATCATCGGGTTAAAGATTTTACGGTGAACAGGGCCAATACCCTGCGCATAGATAAATGTAGGTTTTTTCAACCACTGAGCGAGTTTGATCACACCCAGATAATAAGGAATGGACTTCAATCCAGTTGCATCCTGCAGCAGACTTCCGCCGCCACTGATAAGTCCGTCACTTTCCTTCAGTGCCTCACGAACGTCCTTCAGCTTCATGCGATGTACAGCACGAACGCCATACATCGAGGTTGTCCACTCCGGATTAATGGAGAGCACAATCGGTTCAATGGTAACATTGGACCGCTGGCTCTCTTCTTGGAGGGCAGTCAGAATGGATTTCAGTACAGCTTCATCTCCGCTGTTGTTAAATCCATAGTATCCTGAGATGACTAACTTTTTAGAAGTGGTGACCATTTTTTCCAACATCCTTCCGCGACTTGCCACACACCCACAGCAATGATACCAAAGATCAAGCCAAGTCCGAGTCCCATCACCCCACGAATCAGTGACAGTACAGCTGGTGTATGAATATGCGCAAACGTATCGACCATAGACAATTGACCCATCGTGGCGATGATTAGCGCAAAAATCACTTTACGGTATTTTAAAGCGGCGAACACGCCTACGATAAACAGCGGGTGTCCCAGTACAAATTCTTTGAATCTAGGCCGCACGCCAAACGTATCTTCCAGCGTGGTACGCAGGAACATCTCAAATGGTGTAACGGAACCAGCGTTCCCTGTACGGCTCAAATAATAATATCCAACAGCAGCAGCAACAAGCGCCAGTACAACCATCAAAATGTTGATTGGCATACGAAGCATATCTTTCACTTGTTTCACAGAGATTGAACCGGAACCACGATAGAATATAATATAGATCGCAACCAGACCAATCGGAGCAAAGTGCAACAAACTGACTCCACGGAACTGGTTAATAACCAGGCTGTACGTAATGCTATTCAATAATGCGATCACAAATGGTACAGCTATGAACGAAATGATCGATGTTCTTACATATAAAACAAGGGTCTGTGCCAAACGACGACCCGCAGGGGCATCCGGTTGACGCAGTTGTGTTGCATTCACTGTACGAACCGCTAGTACCATCGCAATCGTTGGTGCAGAAATGGCAGCCAGCAAGGCGATTCCTTGCTCCAGCAATGTAGGTTTCAACAGGAACAGACCCGCGCTTCCTACTAGTCCAAGCAGGAACACGGCAATGGTGAATACAGGTGCAAAATATGAAACCATCAGTGTGATCAAAGCGATTGCTCCGATAAGAGCGATCAGCTTCGCATACCGTTGAATAGACGAATCTTTCACAGTAAATGCTTCAGCTTGTCCAAGCTCAAAGCCGTGTTTGGCCATACGTTCAACGGCATGTCCTGGCTCACCCAGACTTTTGATCAGATTTTCGATCGGGTCGGTGATCTCAGCTTTGGCCGTATTCCGGCTCGGTGAAGCGTTCATATAAATCATGCGAATATTACGGTCCTTGGTTGCCAGTACAAAACGGTCGGCAATGGTATCTTCTTTCAGATTCGCATCGGAATCGCTTAGTGAGTAGAGACGAGTCACGTTGTAATCAATTTTGTAAGCCAGCGTCTGGAATCCTGCCTGTGGCTTCTTCAGATTTTCAATCGCCGCCAGACCAATATGATGTTTGTTCAGGAGCTGGGCAAACTGATCCAGACTTTTCATCTCTGCATTATCATTGTACCCTTTCACTGCATCCCCATCAAACAGGATACGTGTTACGCCATTCTCTTCGAAGAAGGTTAGCAAACGTTCCATCGATTGTTGGTTGTAAGGTACCGTGTCGGAGATACGGGGTAAAATATGAAAACCTTTATCACGCAGCATTTTCACCGCAACCGGGTCAGGCTGCATCGGCTGCATGTTGGCATTCTCCGGCGGTGTCTGCAATATTAAGCCGCTGCGACCTTCATACTCCCAAGGTTGAACCGGGATCTGACGCTCAGCGAACGTTTGTTCAATAATAGGGGTATAAGTCTGCGCATTCTCTTCAGATGTGAACAATACATAGGTATAGTTCGCATTGGAAGGAATCACTTCTTTGGTCATATTCGCAAGATCCTGACCTGAGTAAACCATCAATCGGCGTGTTTTTTTGAGTTCGTCCAGTGTACTCTCAAACACAGCCATCGTTGTCACACCAGCGTCTTTCAGACGTGTCATTTGTTGATCAATGAAATCTTGCGGGTGAGCCTGATACGCGGAAATATCCAAGAGTCCTCGGTAGTTGAAGACCAGTTCTACTTTGTTCGTGGAAGATTCTGTCTGGACCCGGTCACGGATGACCGGAATGGACGCCACCAAACCAATAATAACGATGAGCCACAACCACTTCCGGGAAGCGTTATTCCAATAAAGCCATTTTTGACGCACTACGTGTACCTCCTCAGTTGTTGGAACCAAATGCCCGTTCTGCTCTTATAATTCTTACGTTCAGCATGTGTTAACACACTCTCTAATATGCCAGCACACGATCCATTTTATTTCAAAGAAAAACCCCTCCGCCAACCAACCTTACGGTGCGGAGAGGCCTTCTGCATCTTTTTCTTACAGTACCATTTGTTTTATTGCGCGTCTACACGCGACATAACTTCCGAAACCAGACGTTCGATCTGGCTCTCTGCATCTTGCAAGCTCTCACCGCGCACAGCGAAGTACACTTTGATCTTCGGCTCTGTACCGGAAGGACGCAGGCAGAACCATGATCCGTCTGCCAAAATAAATTTCAGCACGTTTTCCTTCGGCAGACCGTCCAGACCCAGAGAGTAGTCCAGCACATCCTGCACAGCGATGCCCGCAACTTCCTTCGGCGGATTAGAACGCCAGTCAGTCATTTTCGCCTGAATCTGTGCGACTCCGTCTTTGCCTTTCAGCGTGCGGGACTCCAGTTTTTCGAGGAAGAATCCGAACTGGTTGTACAGCTCCTGCAACACATCGTAGAGTGTCTTGCCTTGGCTCTTGTAGTAAGCAGCCGCTTCGGCAATCAACATCGAGGCAAGGACAGCATCCTTGTCACGGGCATAGTTGCCGGAGAGGTAGCCATAACTCTCTTCATATCCGAAGAGGAAAGTATGAGTTCCGGTTGCTTCGAACTGGTTCATTTTTTCACCTATATATTTAAAGCCTGTCAGGGTGTTCATCACTTCTGCACCGTAATGCTGAGCGATAACTGCCCCCATCTCACTCGTTACAATCGTTTTGATTACTGCACCGTTGCTTGGCAGCGCGCCTGTCTCTTGGAGACGACTGAGCAGATAGTGTACCATAATGGCACCCGATTGGTTACCGGACAAGACGAAATATTTGCCATCCTTGTCTTTTACGACAGCACCCATACGGTCTGCATCCGGATCTGTACCGATCAGAATGTCTGCGCCTACGGATTCGCCCAGCTTCATTGCCAGTGTGAACGCTTCGCGCTCTTCCGGGTTAGGGGACTTCACTGTGGAAAATTCAGCATCCGGCTGCTCTTGTTCAGCGACAATATACAACTGTTCGAATCCGATCTGCTCCAGTACGCGGCGAACCGGAAGATTGCCTGTACCGTGTAACGGTGTATATACGATTTTGAAATCACGGCCGATGCCGGATTGAATCAGCTCACGGCTTAGACTGCGGCTTGCCACGGTGTCTACGAATGCCTGATCGTCTTCTTCACCAAGCCAAACCAGCAAACCTTGTGCTTCGGCTTCTTCGCGTGTCATTTTTTTCACATCTGCAAGAGAAGGCACCTCTTGAATGTATTGAATGACTTGCTCTGCTTCATGCGGCACCAATTGTCCGCCTTCATGGTTGTACACTTTGTATCCGTTGTATTCTGGCGGGTTATGGCTTGCTGTTACAACGATACCACCTGTGGCTTGCAGGTGACGCACACTGAAAGACAACTGTGGTGTAGAGCGCAGGGATGGATACAGCTTGGCTACGATACCATTAGCCGCCAGTACCAGCGCCGCATCCAGCGAGAATTCAGGTGAGAAGTAACGGGAGTCATGTGCGATGACAACCGAAGGTTTGCCTTCCTTGTCCCCATGCTGCTCCAGCAAATAACGGGCAAAGCCTTGTGTAGCACGACCGACTGTATATTTGTTCATCCGGTTGCTACCGGCACCAATAACACCGCGCAATCCACCTGTACCAAACTCCAGATTTCTGTAGAAACGCTCCTCCAGCTCTTTGGGTTGATCCTTCAGATCACGAAGCTCCTGTTTCGTTGCTTCATCAATAGAAGCATCCTCCAACCATTGTTGTAACGTCTCGGCTGCTGCTGCGCTTAACTGTTCCATATCCAATAAGCCCCTTCCGTCTATATAAAAATTCTATTTATGCACGTAGCTGTTCAGCGTAGTCATAAGTTGGACTAAAGATATTTACACGTCCACTCCAATGACAGAGCAACCTTCCAATCGCTGTTATCCCCAGATTTTTTGTATTCCCTTTTCTAAAAGGCAAAAATCCGGTGATAAAGGCGAACGCTTCGCTTTTTCAGGTTTTCTCTGTCCTCTCCGTTTAAGTGTAAAGAATTAGTACAACTTATCTGCATGATATATACATGCCTATGTAATCAGCTTGGGTCTGACAGTGCAAACATGATTTCGCCTTCAGCGACAATTTTGTCATCCACGCGGGCAGTAGCTTGACCTTTACCAATCGAGCCTTTAAGACGTGTAATTTCCACTTCCAGAATCAACGTATCCCCAGGCACAACTTGGCCACGGAACCGGAAATTGTCGAGTCCCGCCAAGAAACCGATTTTGCCTTTGTTTGCTTCTAAATTCAGCATAGCTGCCGCGCCAACCTGAGCCAACGCTTCTGTGATCAATACGCCTGGCATTACTGGATACTCAGGGAAATGTCCAATGAAGAACGGTTCATTAATCGTTACGTTTTTCAAACCAACAGCACGTTTGCCATCCTCCATCTCTAAAATTCTGTCCACCAACAGAAACGGCGGGCGATGTGGGATAATGGATTGAATTTGTTTGATATCTAACACAATTTAATCTCCTCTCGGGGTATTTATACGAGGCTCTCCAACATGCAATAATGCCGGCGCAACAGCGTCGTTTCGGAAAGAGATTGTTCTATGATCGCCATTGTCCCTGAATTTTTTTGATCCCATTATAATGGGTAAAATTCTGTGACAAACGCGAGCGCTTTACTTCTTTTGAACAATTCTCTTCCCTCCACTTACTGTAGTGCGGAAAACATTAAACGAGCATGATCAAGTCGATCCTCATATAAAATGAGTTTCATTTTTAATGTTGTATGAAATGTTGTTTTAGGGTTAACACTAGTAATATCCTTCATGACTGCAGTAGTGAAGGTTGAGATAAGGGGTCTCTCTTCGCGATGACAAGCAATGTCTTTCGCAGGGGAGGCCTCTTCTGACGTTAAACGTCATCCATCATTATACTGTTTTCAACACCAAAAAGAAAACTCCTGCCTGCGCAGGAGTTTTCGCTGAACTCGTTATCTTATGGAGCAAATACCAGATCATAGACATGTTTCCAGGTACTCCATTGCCATACGGAACCGATATCCTGTTTGCCCAGTACCACATACCCAGCGACCATTCCGCCAGCGAGGGCAAGAACAAGCAAAATCGGAATCAGAAACCATCTTGCGATGCGCCACCAACTCTTCTTTTTTTTCTTGACTTCCTTCTGCTCCGGCTTGCTGTTCTGCTGCTGTGTTTCTGTCATCCCATTCACCTTTATGCTCTCATATTATTGGCAAGACCCGCCATGGAATCACTAGACGTGAGCGCCCGTGCCGCCAGTTGATAAGTCCGCTGACCTTGCATGAGCAACGCCATCTCCTGTGTCATATCTACGTTGGATTGCTCAAGGAAACCAGTGCGGATCGATGCCTGAGGTACACGTGTTGCTGCATTAGCCCCGAATACGTCATTCTCGGTTAACCCAGCACCCAAACCAAAGAGGTTGTCCGCTAATTGCACAAGTCCTTCAGGACGCTCAATATCCACCATCTGTAGCTGTCCCCTAATTACGGCGTTGCCGTTGCCCTGACGCACGAGCAGATTACCTTTCTCATCAAAAGCAACTGTGCTGTCTTTCGGAGCAGTAACGGGCTCTCCCTGACGATTCAGAGCTAAATTCCCATCCCCATTGACAAGCACCATCAGGTCAGGATCGTTCGGATTCACTTTTGGACGCATATCGGGCACAAAGTGGAATGCACCTTGACGTGTCCATACTTTCTGACCATCTGCCTGAACAGCAAACATCGCATTGCCCTCAATAGCTAGGTCTGTCGGGTTACCTGTCTCCTGCATGCTACCTTGGGACATATCTCTGGTGAGGTTGACCAGACGTGCTCCAAAACCAAGGTTATACCCCATCGGTGTCGAACGCCCATCCTGCTTATACTTGTCATCTTGTTGCTGTATACGAGTCAGTACATCTTCAAAGTTTGCCTGTTTACTTTTATAGCCTGCCGTATTCACGTTGGCAATATTATCGGAAATGACATCCAGCCGTTGCTGAATCGCAGTCATCGACACCTTGGCACTAATCATGGAATTATTCATGCGGTGATTTTACCTCCCCTGCTTTGCTCCGCAAAGGGCTTATCGCCCATCACTACGCGGTAATATGGTTACAATTGGCGTTAGACACGACCAACTTCGTTAACAGCCTTTTCCAAACTGCGGTCATAGAACTGAACGACCTTCTGGTTCGCTTCGTAGGCACGAAATGCCGCATTCATGTCAACGGTAGCCTGAGAGGCGTCTACATTCGACCTTTCCAGATAACCTTGATGAATCTGCACAATATCAGTAGCATTCATCGTCCGAGCCGTTGCACCATTATCTTCATTCAGACTAAAATTACCGTCACCTTGACGAACAAGCTGATTCGGCTGGTCAATAATACTGATTCCAAGCGTAACGCCTGTTGGAACACCTGTAACCGCATTAACAAGGCGGCCTTGCTCATCCACTTTAAATTGATCCACAGGACCTGTCAATACAACCGGTTGCCCATTACTGTCCAGCACCTGAGAACCGGTAGAGCTGAGAAGTTGCCCTGTTCCATTAACATCCAGATGACCATCACGTGTATAACGCGTGTTTCCTTGTGCATCTCGAACGGTAAAGTATGCTTGCGGCTGGTACGTGACCGTTCCATCTGCTCGTACAAACTTGCCGGAAGCATCAAACCGAATGGGTTGATTGGTCTGCGGATCATTCACACTCAAATTCGATGAGATTGCAAAATCACTTGTACGTTTCGTTTCCATAAGAGCGCCTTGAACATTCATGGATAAGCTTTCCTCAGCGAATACGCCGGAGTTGAGTTTGCCCAGCCGCTTTGTTGGAAGATTGGCATCCCCGCCCGTTAAAGTAATGAGCATTTCCGGGAAGGAGCGGTTTACGCTATTCACCTGTTTGTATCCCGTTGTGTTCATATTTACAATATTCTGTGTAGCAGTGTCGTGGCGGCGTTGCTCTGTAATCATTCCCGCAGCAGCGGTGTACAGACCTCTTAACATGAATGAACCCCTCTCCTTAAACGCTTGTCCCTACAACGCAGGTAGCTGTTTGTCCGTTCTGTTCACCTTTTCGGTGAACCTACCTGCTTTTTATATCGGCAAACTAGAATTTTTTCTTAACTACTTGATCCAAATTATTCAGCATAATGCCTGTTCCTTTTACAACGCAGTGCATCGGATCCTCTGCAACCCATACCGGAACATGCAATTCATTGGACAACAGTTCATCCAGTCCGTTCAGCAATGCACCTCCACCAGTCAAAACGACACCACGGTCAATAATGTCCGCAGACAGTTCAGGTGGTGTGCGCTCCAGTACCGACTTGGCTGCAACGATAATGGATTGCACGGAATCCCATAGCGCTTCCTGCACTTCACTACCTGACACAGTAACTGTAACCGGCAGACCGGTTACCATATCACGGCCGCGAACATCCATCTCAGCTTGAAGACCCGCAGGGTTAACGGTACCAATTGCGATTTTGATATCTTCGGCTGTACGTTCTCCGATCATGAGTTTGTATTTTGCTTTAATAAACTTGATAATCGCTTCGTCGAACTTGTCCCCCGCAACTTTAATAGAAGAGGCGGTGACTACGTCGCCCATAGACAGGACTGCAACGTCAGTCGTTCCGCCGCCGATATCCACGACCATATTGCCGCTCGGTTGGAAAATATCCATACCTGCCCCGATCGCAGCCGCTTTCGGCTCTTCTTCCAGAAATACTTCTTTGGCACCGCTGCGCTCCGCTGCTTCGCGGATGGCCTTCTGCTCTACAGAAGTGATATTCGTTGGTGCACAGATCAAAATTCGCGGGTGGCTGTACCAGCTTCTTGCCCCTACACGACTAATGAAATGTCTAAGCATGGCTTCCGTAATTTCGAAGTCCGCAATAACGCCATCGCGCAGCGGTCTAATGGCAACAATGTTACCCGGCGTACGCCCCACCATACGACGCGCCTCTTCCCCGACAGCAAGGACCCGCTTCGTATCGCTTTCAATGGTCACGACGGAAGGTTCATTGAGAACAACTCCGCTTCCTTTCACGTGAATAAGCACGTTTGCCGTGCCAAGATCAATACCGATATCCTTGCTAAACATAAAAGAGCCCCCAAAGTGATATTATTTGGTCAGCGTATCCTGTGAAAAAGTGTCTCTTATCACGTCACCGCTCGTTCGACAAAGTGCAACATATATATGTAAAAATCGGGCTGATAAGATGTCATAATTCGATCCTGTACCAGCTTTTAACATATCATACTTCAGGGGAGGGATTCAATCCATGCTGTGAGCTTTTTGGCCTAGTTCTCAAAGAACTTGCTTATGATTTGGCGGAAGCCAGCACCTCACGTTTTTTTCCACTCGTTTTTTTGTACTTGATTTTGGTCGCTTCACCGCCCCGCAAATGACGGATCGACTTATGGTATTCCAAAATGTGTTTCACCTGGTCAGCAAGATCAGGGTTAATTTCCGGCAGACGCTCCGTCAGATCCTTATGCACAGTACTCTTTGACACGCCGAATTCTTTGGCAATGGTACGGACCGTATTTCTCGTCTCAACAATGCAGCGACCAATTTTGATGGTCCGTTCCTTGATGTAATCGTGCACGCTCCCGCCTCCCTACTGTGTGGATAGTTTGGTACATTATATGAGGAGCATGCCTATATATTCGCGGTTTAGAGGTGTGACAAGCTTCGAAGGTCCCATTATTTTCTGAAAAGCATAAAAAAAGCAGAGGTTATTCACCCCTGCCCATCATGTTAGTGCGGTAAAAATCATTTATTTTTCCGGAAGATATCCTTGCGGGTTTACAGGCTGACCATCTTCATAAACTTCAAAGTGAAGGTGATTTCCCAGGTTTTTTCCAAGCTCACTCACACCGGCAGATGCAATCGCATCTCCTTGCTTCACTTCATCGTCCTGTTTTACTTTGACGTCCGCAAGGCTTTGGTATACGGTTTTCAGGTTATCGCTGTGAGTAATCTCCACCACTTGACCTGTAAGCGGATTTTGCTCAACACGTGTAACTTTACCGCTGAGTGCTGCTTTGACTTCAAATGATTTGTTATCACCGCGTGCCAGATCGACACCCGTATTCGGAATAAATGTGTCATTGTACTGCACCATCGCTGCTTCATGCTCTTCACTTGAAGCCTCGTTGTCATAGAATGGTTTAACAACCGAGATCTCGGAAGGAGATGCTACTGGCCAAACAAAATTTTCCGACTTTGCAACAACTTCCACACTTTCCTGATCCCCACCTGTAACGGCTCCCTCGTTGCTCGCTGCGCCTGTTTCTACTGATTCTTTAGGAGAGTCCGGGTTCAGCGCTTTGCCGCCTGTTCCCTGATAGACCCACACTAGAGTTAGTATAATGCCTGCTGCTGCGATGTAGACTGCCGGGAAAACCCAACGTTTGGACATTGCTTTTCTCCATGAAGAGGGCTGAGCTGCCGGTACTCCTTGAGTTGTTTTAGGAGTTTCTTCTTGGATTGATTTTTTGTTGTTTTCATTCATCTTGATCACCTCAGTAACAAGTGTTACCGGGTGCAACTCTTTTATACACGCGCGACTCTAAAAATTTTCACGCAGCTTTCAAAGAATGCTATATATGTTTGAGATCAGTGTTCATCCGTGCACCGCTTCGGGGCCAGAAAACCTTTCGACCGCAGGTTACTACCAGATTTCTTCTATCTCCTTTTTCAAAGGTGAAATCCGGTAGTAAAGGCAAGTTTATGCTTCCGATGCAGCTTTTTTTTCAAAAAGCTTTCCGCTTCACTTCTACAGGTCTTTTCTGTCCCCTGAGCTCTCCGTATGCTCTCACTTTACTCATATATAGCCAAATCTTAAAAGCTCCGGAACGGGAGGTTGGTAGAGAACCACTCACTATACTCACTTCCCCTGCTTTGAGGCTAGCATCTTGGATGCCTGTCCGAAAGAGATTCCCGTATAATAATGTTTCAGAATCTCGGTAGCCGTGTGCCCCTCCTGCGCCATACCATTTGCTCCCCATTGACTCATACCCACTCCATGGCCATAACCATACGTTGTAATCTGCACTTCATCGCCTGTTGTTCTCCAGTTGAACTGACTGGATCTGAGTCCGAGACGTTTGCGGACTTCCGGCCCACTGAACGTTTCACCTGCAATCTGCATTTCTTTAATACGATGCCCCTTGGTCGTAGATAACACTTTGATCCAGGAACCGTTCTTATCTGCTGACACCGGAATTGCATCCAGGTTCATCTTCTGCAAAATTTCACTGCGCTTCATCGTAATTGTTTCTTCAAAACCTGGTGCAAGCTGTTTATCCCAGGGGCTAGCTACACTTTTCAAATAGGGAACAACATTGCCCCACACATCCTCTGCATTTTCCGTATATCCATTGCTGGTTGAGAAAAAGGATGCTGTGATCGCACGACCCTGATACGTCATAACTGCGTCACGACTTTTACGAACGGCCTGCTGAAGTTTTTCCCATTCCTTCGCTTTACCTAACCTTGTCCAATCCGCCTTGACCTGATCGGGTGGAATGAAGACCTGATGACTAATCGTATCCGTGACATCTGCTGTACCTGAAGGTACGCCACTTGTATCATTTGCAGCAAGTCTTCTCACGATAAATGTGCGAGCAGCTATCGCTTGTGCTTTTAACGCTTCTAACTCGAATTCAGCTGGCATCTCAGCAGCAACTACTCCCGTCACATATGTCTCAAGTGGTAATTCCAACGTTGTCCCGGTAGCAGACAAGTAAACACGCACCTTCGGCTCAGGATAGCTTACAGGCACAGCGGGTACAGGATTAGGAGACTGTAGACCGGTACCAGCGTTCACACCTGTAGAAGCAGGCGTAGATTTCACCTGTTCTCCTGCTCGCGGCCACACCAGGATGACCGGAATGCATATCGCCAGAACAAGCAGTGCTGATACCGCTACTGCGGGCTGCCAACGCCCTGGGTGGCGTCCCCAGCGGTGACGGTGACCGAATGCACGCATACGACGACGTTTGACCTTACGAAACGCATCCAACTCAATAAGCGGGATATTTATATGCTCTGTAGCTTCCTGTTTCAGTTCCTCCGTAGACAATCCCCCACGTTTAGCATGTGCCGTTTCTTGCTTGCTCCCCATTACGATTTGCACCTTCGCTATCTGTAACGGGGTACCTCTCTTCTTCTCAGGATTCAACCTGTCTTTCTCTGCATCCTGAATTAAATTCTCCTCTGATCCCTGCATTCCGGGCCGCGGGGCAAGAGGTACTTTTAGTTGTACACGAGCTTCTTTCATCCGTGATACCCCTCCGTTGTCGATGACCAGGTCATGGCTGGTTTTTTCTCAAATCCATAGTTTAAGATATGAGTTCACTCGATCTGATAGAACCGGATTTAAGAGAAACGCGAACCGTTGCTATTTAATGAGCACCTTTTCCTTTGTATGAGTAGATACCTGAAAGCATTGCTACTACGCGGTTTACACAGTGCATCCCGATCAATGGGTATGGAACACCCGCTCTTTCATATGGTCAAAATAGATATAAGCCTAGATGTTATGTTATACAAAGTTAGGATCAGGTATTAATAGAATCAGGTCCTTAACAGACCATCCTCATATATCGTTTGAACTTGTAAAAAGAACAAAAAAAGCCAAGCCCGGAGGCTCAGCTTCATCAAACGGATACGATACGTTTGATCTTGTTCCTGTATTCTCCACAGTAGGGTAGCTATACAGAAATAACGCTATGTGATATAAACGAGGGTTTACACCCAAGTTGGTTGTACTTTAAACATAGGAACTTCTTCCTCAACCTTTTCGCTAGGCGCCTTAACTGCATCCAGCTTAGGCTCTTCCACCGAAATTCGGTAGATATCTGCCCCGAGGCCATTTAACTTTTCTGCCAAATGTACATAACCACGGTCGATGTGATGTACACCACCTACCTCAGTTGTGCCTTCAGCGACCAAGCCAGCAATGATCAGAGCAGCCCCTGCACGCAGGTCTGTAGCTGTCACTTTAGCACCTTTCAGCTTAGCATTGCCTGTAATGATGGAGGATCTTCCTTCAACTTTGATTTCTGCGTTCATCAGTTGGAACTCATCAACATGCATAAAGCGGTTCTCAAAAACCGTTTCAGTCACAACGCTCGTTCCTTCGGATGCCAGCAACAAAGCCATCATTTGGGATTGCATATCTGTCGGGAATCCTGGGTATGGTAACGTTTTGACATCCACTGCTTTGAGTGGACGGTCTGCAATAACACGCACGCCATTCTCGTCAGGCTGTACTGTTACACCCATTTCTTCAAGTTTAGCAATAACGGAACCCAAGTGATCAGAGATCGCACCTTCAACGTATACGTCACCACCAGAGATTGCTGCGGCAGCCATATACGTTCCTGCTTCAATACGATCTGGAATTACCGTATGCTTAACACCAGACAGTTTCTCAACGCCTTCGATACGAATAACGCCCGTACCGGCTCCGCGAACCTTTGCACCCATCCCGTTCAGGAAGTTAGCCAGATCGACAATCTCAGGTTCTTTCGCCGCATTCTCCAGAACCGTAACACCTTCGGCCAAAGTTGCAGCCATCATAATATTTTGAGTGGCACCTACAGAAGCCACATCCAGATAAATTTTCGCCCCGCGCAACCGTCCTTGGCTACGTGCTTCGATATAACCTTGGCCCAAGCTAATCTCGGCTCCCATGGCTTCAAACCCTTTGAGATGCTGATCAATCGGTCGTGTACCGATGGCACATCCACCAGGCAATGAGATTCTTGTTTTACCCAAACGCGTCAGCAAAGGCCCCATGACCAGAAAAGACGCCCGCATTTTACTAACCCATTCATACGGGGCTTCACAGGAAGTAAGGTTCTCCGCATTTACGGTAATCACTTCGTCCCGGTATGTAACTCCCGCTCCTAGCGATTCCAACACTTTGTTAATCGTCATCACATCGTCTAGAGGAGGTGCGTCAATAATAACGCTTTGTCCTTCTTCCCCTAAGAGAGAGGCAGCGATGATCGGAAGAACAGAATTTTTAGCGCCGCTAACTTTGACACTTCCGGTCAACCTTTTGCCACCGCGGACGATAAATTTGCTCATCATGGTTCCCTCCGCGCTTTTATTCCCTTTTCCTCATTCCGGAATACGTAAGCCCCACTGTGATAGAAAGGACTGTTGCTGTGTGTGGAATTTCGACATATTCTGGCATGTAAGCACAGATGTCTGATCAGAAAAGAATTGGTTTGTATAATTCATATCGATGATACCATGTGTACTGTACATCCTGCTTTATGGCTTGAAAAGTCATTAAAAAGGCCATCTTAGCATCAGAACAGACCAATTGGGATGGTTTTTAGCCGGTAACTACCGGATATCCCCTTTATAACCTACATAATTAGTGAAAAATTGTGAATTCCCTAACTTCCATCATAACATTGTTGAATTGTTCGATACAAGCATTTTTTACATAAACAATTCAAATTTGGTCAGTCAAACGTTCACATTTCTTTCTTATATTTTGGCCGACAGCTCATACTCTAATTGTTAACACAATTAATCGATGTTATTCGACAATGAGCCGCTTGAAGAACCTAACAGATGATTAACCAACCATCTCAACATTAAAACAAATTTCTTAACATTTGAGTCCAGGACAAATAATCAATAACAAAGCCAGCAACGGCATGCCCTAGAATAATGGCCAGCAACAAATGTAACAGTCTCCCCTGAGGACCTTTTGGCTGTCTGATCACTAAATCCAATTTCAGATTTTGCAATGACCACCATGTAATCGCTATACATATAAGAGAAACGACAATTGAGATCAGGCTGTTTGTGCTCAATGTCTGGTTCACCTGATTCGCCAGATCATTACCCATATCTTCTTACCTCCACCTTGATTGTTGCAGCGATCGGCATATCATATGCCTAACCCCCATAACTTGTTAGTACACAGGAATGAGCGAAAACCAGAAAAACATCTCTGTTCTACTGTCAGGTCCCCCTCGAATTGACAAGATCTCTGATGCCTACCTGATCAAGCAACAACAATTCAACTCTGCAAGATGATGGACATCTAGCGCCCTACTTTCTGCATCTGCTGACTCTAAGGAATATAGGCTGTTTCACTATTACTTGTCAACTACATTGATTTCCACTTCAAAAAATATTTTAATTTTTATCCGCCAGTAATGGGTGACTAAAACGACATAAAATAGCGTTATAACGATATCGATTCTGTCATTTCCTCGGAAATAATTCTACTGAATCTCGTAAAATTAGTTCTATCAGGGTGATATGCCCATACTACTTAAGTCCTACATCTTATTCACCTGATCATTGAAATGTGAATCTAATTATTTGAAGCTATTCATACTATATAAAGAGAAAACTCTCTAACGTTCAAATCCATAAATAGCGTAGTGGCAATTCATCATCGTATTCCACTTTTTTTATTTCTATCATTATTTCTTCATAAAAGAGTAAAAGAACCCGGCAGACAATGCCGCCGGGCTCCATAAGTTACTTTATTTGCCGAATACGTTGATCCGGTTAACCGCTTTTTGCAAAGCAATCTCTGCACGACGGTGATCAAAGTGATCCTGGTTGCTTTGGCTGGCAAGCCGGCGTTCTGCCCGCTCTTTGGCCGCACGCGCACGATCCACATCGATGCTTTCCGGGAATTCGGCACTCTCTGCGAGTACAACAACCTTATCTTTGCGGACTTCGATAAAGCCGCCGCCGATGGCGACTTGCTTATTCTCTTTTCCGTTTTTGATCGTGATCGGTGCAATCTGTAAAGGTGTGACCATCGGGATATGACCAGGGAGAATCCCCAGTTCCCCTTCAATACCGCGAGCGATGACGCTATCCACTTGCTGTGAATAGACGAGACGCTCAGGCGTTACGATCTCCAACAAAAAGGTGCTCAATTCCATCCCTCCTGAAACTATCCGAAGGATAGCTCGCTTCATAAGGACAATCCTGGACTCAGATTATACCAGTGTTTTAGCTTTCTCCACTGCCTCTTCAATCGTACCCACGAAGAGGAATGCTGCTTCCGGCAGATCGTCATGCTTGCCTTCGAGAATCTCTTTAAAGCTGCGCACTGTTTCTTTAACCGGAACGTATTTACCCGGAATACCGTTAAATGCTTCAGCAACGTGGAAAGGCTGGGACAAGAAACGTTGAATTTTACGCGCACGATATACGAGCGCTCTGTCTTCTTCGCTGAGCTCGTCCATACCCAGGATTGCGATGATATCTTGAAGTTCGTTATAACGTGCCAAGATACGTTTAACGCCTTGTGCGACACTATAGTGCTCTTCGCCAACAACTTCAGGAGACAAGATCCGGGAGCTGGATGCGAGTGGATCTACGGCTGGGTAGATACCCATCTCGGAGATTTTACGCTCCAGGTTTGTTGTTGCATCCAAGTGAGCAAACGTTGTTGCAGGAGCCGGGTCAGTATAGTCATCCGCAGGTACGTAGATCGCCTGGATGGATGTAACCGATCCTTTTTTCGTTGAAGTGATACGCTCTTGCAATTGACCCATTTCTGTTGCAAGCGTAGGCTGGTAACCTACCGCGGATGGCATACGTCCAAGCAAGGCAGATACTTCTGAACCCGCTTGGGTGAAACGGAAGATGTTATCGATAAAGAGCAACACGTCACGGCCTTCTTCATCACGGAAATATTCCGCCATGGTCAAACCTGTGAGGGCTACACGAAGACGTGCGCCTGGTGGCTCGTTCATTTGTCCGAAGACCATTGCTGTTTTGTTGATAACGCCGGAATCACTCATCTCGTGATACAAGTCATTACCTTCACGGGTACGCTCACCAACACCGGCAAATACGGAGATACCGCCGTGTTCTTGCGCAATGTTGTTGATCAATTCCTGAATGGTTACCGTTTTACCTACACCGGCACCACCAAACAGACCGATTTTACCACCTTTTGCGTAAGGAGCCAGCAAGTCGATAACTTTGATACCTGTTTCAAGCATTTCCGCTTGGGTAGTCAATTCATCGAATGCAGGAGCAGAGCGGTGAATCGGGTTTTTATGTTCAGATACAACTGTACCGCCAGTATCAATCGCTTCGCCGAGTACGTTAAATACACGGCCCAGTGTCGCTTCACCGACAGGTACAGAGATTGGAGCTCCAGTATCTACGGCTTCCATGCCACGTACGAGACCGTCCGTGGAGGACATCGCGATACAACGTACACGGTTGTCACCCAGATGTTTCGAAGCTTCGAGTGTAAGATTTACACTCACACCGCTCTCGTTTACTGTAGTGATCGTAATGGCATTGAGGATTTCCGGCAGACCGCCGCGATCAAACTCGACGTCAACAACCGGACCCATGATGCTCACAACGCGTCCTTTGTTCATCTTAACGTTCCCCTCCTACAAGCCTGCTACTTTGGCAAAAATAAAATTCCGTTCGTTCATTTTTGCAGTGCAAGCCTTCATTAAATAAAAAACGGTTAGCCTTGTGCTGCGTTGGCACCTGCCACAATTTCCGTAATCTCCTGCGTAATCGCTGCTTGACGGGCACGGTTATAAGTCAATGACAGATCATTAATGAGTTTCGATGCATTTTTGGTTGCATTACCCATTGCTGTCATCTTCGCACCCAGTTCACTCGCTTTACCATTCAACAGTGCACCGTAGATCAATGTTTCCGCATAACGCGGAAGCAAAACTTCCAGCACAGCCTCAGCTGACGGTTCATACTCGTAGCTCGCAGTCGGTCCATCCGCAGGAGTTAACTCAGGTGTTTCCATAGGGAGAAGTTTCTCCATTGTCGGAATCTGGGTCAACGCATTTACAAAGCGGTTATAACAAATGTACAATTCATCAAAATCAGCCAGTTCAAATCCATGAACTGCCTCATGAGCGATGGATTTGATATCTGCGAATGAAGGTGAGTCCGACAGATCTGTAGTTGTGGAAGCCATAGCTATTTCGCGTCTTCTGAAATAGTCACGCCCTTTACGACCAATAACGAATAATTCGTACTCGTCCTGGGAGTTGTGACGCTCTTTCAGAGTCTGACTCACCTGACGCAGAACGTTCGCATTGTATCCACCTGCAAGACCCCGATCTGACGTAATGATCAGATACGCTGTCTTTTTGACCGGACGGCTTTCCAGCATTGGGTGCTGGATACCTTGGGTACTGGAGGCAATACTCGCCACAACTTCTTTCAACTTCTCTGAATAAGGACGTGCGGCCTCTGCTTTTTCCTGCGCTTTACGCAGTTTTGCAGCTGCAACCATCTCCATTGCTTTGGTGATCTGCTTTGTGCTTTGTACGCTTTTAATTTGCCGCTTAATTTCGCGCATGCCTTTTGCCATGATTTCACCACCTTAAAGTTTTGACATAGTCAAAACTACTTCGTAAGCATATTCCTGCTTTGACTGAGTCAAAGTTTTGCATGCAGACATGCGGAATCGGTTAGACAACTCCGCAGCTACAATCATCTATTTAGACAGAGACTGCGAAGCTCTTTCTGAACTTCTCGATTGCACCTTTGAGTGCATTTTCATTGTCTACTGTCAATTCTTTCGTTTCACGAATCGATCCCAGAATTTCCGGGTGGTTGCTCTCCATGAACGCAAGGAACTCATGCTCAAAACGAGTAACATCACCTGTTGGAATCTCATCAAGGAATCCTTTAACTGCAGTGTACAAGCTGACAACCTGTTGTTCTACAGGCAACGGCTGGTTAACACCTTGCTTCAGAATTTCCATCATACGTGCACCACGATTCAGACGAGCCTGAGTCGCTTTATCCAGATCGGAACCGAACTGGGAGAACGCTTGAAGCTCACGATATTGAGCGAGGTCAAGACGCAGGGAACCTGCAACCTTTTTCATCGCTTTGATCTGAGCAGAACCACCGACACGGGATACAGAGATACCAACGTTGATCGCCGGACGTTGTCCAGCATTGAACAAGTCAGCTTCCAAGAAGATCTGTCCATCCGTGATGGAGATTACGTTCGTTGGAATATAAGCAGATACATCGGAAGCTTGTGTTTCAATGAACGGCAGTGCGGTTAAAGAACCACCACCCAGTTCATCGTTCAGCTTCGCAGCACGCTCCAGCAAACGGGAGTGCAGGTAGAAGACGTCACCCGGATAAGCCTCACGGCCCGGTGGACGACGGAGCAACAAGGACAACTCACGATAAGCAGAAGCTTGTTTAGTCAAGTCATCATAGATGACCAGGACGTGCTCGCCTTTATACATGAAATACTCACCCATCGAACAACCGGAGTACGGTGCGATGTACAAGAGTGGTGATGGATCGGAAGCTGCTGCTGTTACAACAATGGTGTACTCCATTGCGCCTTTACGACGAAGAGTTTCCACAACTTGTGCAACCGTAGACTGCTTCTGACCAATAGCCACATAGATACACTTCATGCCGCTACCTTTTTGGTTCAGGATCGCATCAATGGCAATCGATGTTTTTCCTGTTTGACGGTCACCGATGATCAACTCACGTTGTCCGCGACCGATTGGTACCATTGCATCGATGGCTTTAATTCCTGTTTGCATCGGCTCATGAACGGATTTACGATCCATTACGCCTGGTGCTTTACCTTCAACCGGACGGAATTCCGTTGTAGCGATTGGTCCTTTGCCATCCACTGGAATACCAAGCGGGTTCACGACACGTCCAATCAATGCTTCGCCTACAGGCACCTGCATGATTTGACCAGTCCGTTTCACTTGGTCGCCCTCACGAATATCATAGTAAGGTCCCAGGATAACGACACCGACATTGCTTTCTTCTACGTTCATGGCGAGACCCATTACACCGCTTGGGAACTCAACCAACTCGTTGGACATGACATTCTCGAGTCCGTATACACGGGCGATCCCGTCACCAACCTCAATAACTGTACCAACTTCGACTACATCGATATCAGTCTTATATTGTTCAATCTGACTCTTAATTAATGTACTGATTTCTTCTGGTTTGATACTCAAGTGTCCTCACCCCAATCTACTGTACTCGTCTGTTAAAAGACTGCTCAAGACGTTCGAGCTTGCCAGCCAAGCTGCCGTCATAGATCGTATCGCCAATGGCGACTTTCAATCCGCCCAGCAGTGCAGGATCAACAATGTTCTCGATACGGATCTTTTTATTCACACGGCCACCGAACTCACGGGCTACCGCTTCTTTCTCTTCTTCCTTCAATGCATAGGTCGAGTATACGCGAGCATCGGCGATTCCAAGGGAATCCCCTTCAATTCTCACATAATCATCCAACAGGTCTTGCAACAATTCCACGCGGCCACGCTCAATCAGAAGCAAAACCGTGCGAAGGACAGGTTCGGACACTTTGCCATCAAGGCTTGCATGAAGCACATTTCGCTTGGCTTCATCAGAGATGTTTGGAGAAACAATAAATTTGATAATCTCTTGATCTCCGGTTAATCCACTGACAACGGCACGCAGTTCCTGTTCAACTTCAAGCACTTGCTGCTGCTGAAGAGCAACTTCGAACAATGCTTTTGCATAACGCTTGGCAACAATCGTATCGCGGCTCATTGTCGGCCCCCTACCTCATTGAGGTATTGGTTCACAAGTTCCTCTTGTGCTGGACCGTTCTCAACTTCTTTTTTGATCAATCTGGAAGCAATCTGAACGGAAGCAGTACCCAGTTCGCTGCGAAGAGCGGCAACCGCTTTGTTCTTCTCGCTCTCAATTTCACGTACAGCATCGTCTTTGAGACGAGTTGCTTCAGCTTTGGCATCAGCCAGAATGGATTCAGCCTGCTTGCCACCCGTTTGTCTGGATTGTTCAATAATGTCGTGAGCTTCTTTGCGCGCTTGTTCCAGAGCCTGTTTTTGCTCCTCCACATAAGCAATCGCCTGTTCCCGAGTCTGAGCAGCCTCATTCATCTGGCTCATTACGAGTTCACGACGCTTTTCCATGATGGAGAACAACGGACCGAAAGCATAACGGCTAAGCAGCCAGTATAAAACCAAAAATGCGATAATCGCAAGAAGCGTATTTTCCCATAAGAAACTCAATCTGTTCACTCCTTCCTGGAGGTATCCTAAACCGTTATCCCTTACAGGATAAGTTCCTAGCTAAAAAGAAGGCGCGGAGGGCTACAGCCTTCCCCGCCGTACTGTGTTATGTCTTAAGCAGCACCGTAGAACATGAATGCGAGTACCACACCGATGATCGGCAATACCTCGATCAAACCTACCCCGATGAACATTGTTGTTTGCAGTGTGGATTTCGCTTCTGGTTGACGCGCGATCCCTTCCACTGTTTTGCTGATTACCATACCGTTACCGATACCTGCGCCGAAAGCGCCCAATCCTGCAACAATTGCTGCTGCGATTAATGCCATTGCTCCCATTTGTATATCCTCCTTAAAATTATAAATCAATTTTATTGTTCAGCCTGATGGAGAGATCCCCGCAGGTCTAAAACTTAATGTTCTTCGTGCGTTTCGATGGTCTGTGAAATGTACACCATCATTAGAATGACGAAAACGAAAGCTTGAATCCCGCCGATAAAGATACTGAAACCTTGCCACACTGCAAGTAGCGGTATTGCGAAAATAGCGCCCAGCACTTTAAAGCTGGTCAGTTTGAGGATGGTTGCAATCAGCACCTCACCCGCAAAAATATTCGCGAACAAACGCATGCCGTGCGTGAGCAACTTGGACGCGGTCTCGATAATATTAATCGGAAGGAACAACGCGTACGGTTGCACATAGTGCTTCAGATAACCTCTAGTGTTCTTGAACAGTCCAAGTCCATGTGCTACGAGGAAGGCTACAAGAGCTAGTCCCATCGTTACGGACAAGTCAGCTGTTGGTGATTTGAACCAAGCCAGCTCGATATGTGGATGCGCTTCTGGGTCCTTCGCGTGAGCCTTTTCATAAGCCTCAACCGCTGTAACGATTGGTTTCCCGAAAACGGTAGCTGCATTAACATCCTTAACATCGGTAACTGCCTGGAATGGAAGCCCAAGCATATTTCCTACGAAGATGAACAAAATCATCGTAAGTGCGAGAGAAATAAAGTGTTTGCCTTTCTTCATGTCCATCGTACTGGATATCAGATTACGAACGAACTCAACAGCCCACTCCATAAAGTTTTGCAGCTTTCCCGGATTATCCACCGACAGGTTCCGTGTAGCGATGATGGCAAATATGAAGACAATGGCGCTGGTTACAATCAACATCAATAGTACGGACAAGTCCAGATGAAATCCACCAAGCATAATCACTGGAGCTTCATGCATATTTTTTTCTCACCCCTTTCTCTACCTGAAAGTTGCCACACTCAAAATCACTCTGCTTTGCGGGACATGATGATCCCTATAATTAATAGGGAAAATTGCGCAATGGCCAGACCGCCTGCAACCGCATATGTATTGAAGTACTGCGGAAAGCGCATCGATATGTAAATACCAAGCACTGCGAGCGCCGCTCTTGTCAAAAATCCCAGGTTCACACGCTTCAGATTACCTTCTGCCGCATCATCGGACATCTTCCTCACCTTGTAGCCCAGGTAAAATGCATTAATCAAACTGATGCTAACACCCAGGGCCAGTCCCAAAGCAATCGTTTCCAAACGAGGTGCAAATGCAGCCGTCAGAAAACAAATCATGAGAATGTACATGACGGAAACGGTCATCCATCTGCGATATCTGGCTAGTTCACTCATCACTTTCCCCCATGAATTTTTTAGCAATAAAGTAAATGCTTACCCCGCCTGCCGCAAGAAAAAAGAGAACGCTTACGGCGATCCATATTCCGTTGCCTCCAATGGTCCTGTCCAACCACGAGCCAGCGTAATACCCGGCAACAGCGAGCAAGGCAATCTCGATCCCAAAAGCTGTCACGAGCCCCATTGCTTTCCAGACCTTATCATCATGGTTACGGGATGAATTTGGTTTGTTCGAATCGGCCATTTTCCACGCCACCCTTGCAATCCCAGTTAATTTTACTGAATGATGAGAGCCTTTGTCAATTGATTGATTTTAGCGTTTTAAAGGGAGAAACGACGGGTCTACAGCTTAAGAAAGCCCATAAACCCGCGTAAACCGTACAGTTTAACTGTATGCTATCCCCTCTATAAATCCAACAGAAAATGTGAATTATTTTTTGAACTTTCTGTGAAATGATTCCGGACGCTCACTTTTTACGCCAAAATGGTGCAAAATCGCATTGACAATTCTTTCCGAAGCATGTCCATCACCGTATGGATTAGCAGCTTGGCTCATGCTTGCATACAGTGCTTCATCCGTAAGCAGAGCCTTGGTCCGTTCATATACACGTTCCTCTTCTGTCCCTACCAATTCCAGCGTACCTGCTTCGATGCCTTCCGGGCGCTCTGTAGTATCGCGCAATACAAGAACAGGCACACCAAACGAAGGCGCTTCTTCCTGCAAACCGCCTGAATCAGTCAGGATCAAGTGAGTGTGCGGGTAAAAGTTATGCAAATCCACTACGTCTAGCGGATCAATTAACTGAATACGGGGATGATTCCCCAAAATCGCGTGAGCCGGCTCCTTCACAGCAGGACTAGGGTGCACCGGGTACACGATGGCAATATCTTCAAATTCGTCAGCAATACGTTTGACGGCCTGGAAAATGTTGCGGTGAGGCTCGCCTTGAGATTCGCGGCGATGAGCAGTCATCAGCACCAGGCGTTTGCCTTGGGCCCAATCAAGTACCGGGTGTTTGTAATCCTCCCGTACTGTATATTGAAACACATCTGTTACCGTGTTGCCTGTGACGTAGGTACTAGACTCCGGTTTATTTTCCTTGGCAAGATTGGAAGAAGACCAGTCCGTTGGCGCAAAATGCAGATCGGCCAAAACACCCGTCAACTGGCGGTTCATCTCTTCCGGGTAAGGTGACAGCTTATTCCACGTCCGCAGACCGGCTTCCACGTGTCCGACCTGAATCTGTTGCAGGAAGGCTGCATAGCTGGCTACAAATGTAGTCAACGTATCACCGTGAACGAGCACGATATCAGGTTTAGCTTCACGCAAAACCGGCTCCAGACCGCCAAGAACACGAATGGTGATTTCGTTCAGGGTCTGACGATCTTTCATGACATCCAGATCATAATCGGGATGAATGTCGAAAACTTCAAGAACCTGATCCAGCATCTGGCGATGTTGCGCAGTTACGCAAACAATCGACTCAATAGACTCAGGATGTTTTTGCAATTCCAGAATCAGCGGAGCCATCTTGATCGCTTCTGGACGCACCCCGAAAATAGTCATCACTTTAATTTTTTTGGACATTTGAGCAAAGCTCCTTTTCTAATCCGCATGAAAATATGCTTATTTCGTTCCGTACAAACGGTCTCCCGCATCGCCAAGTCCTGGCACGATATATCCGTGATCATCCAGACGGTCGTCAAGCGCAGCTACATAGATGTCTACATCTGGATGTGCATCTTGTACTGCTTTTACGCCCTCTGGCGCTGCGACCAGGTTCATCATTTTGATCTGAGTGCATCCGCGCTTTTTGAGCACGTCAATCGCTGCGATTGCCGATCCGCCTGTTGCAAGCATCGGGTCAATCACAATAAGTTGACGTTCAGTCACATCTGTAGGCAGCTTGGTGTAGTATTCAACCGGTTGCAGTGTTTCCGGGTCACGGAACAAACCAACATGTCCTACTTTTGCCGCTGGCAACAACTTCACAACGCCATCCAGCATCCCTAGTCCCGCACGCAGAATCGGTACCAGTCCAAGCATACGTCCAGAAATTACTTTTCCTTGTGTCGCAGCTACAGGCGTTTGTACATCAATGGATTCCAGCTCAACATCTCTTGTAATCTCGTAAGCCATTAATGTTGCTACTTCATCAACCAATTCACGAAAATCTTTCGTATTCGTACGCATGTCGCGTATAAACGTCAGTTTGTGTTGAATCAGGGGGTGATCACATATTACTAATTTTCCCATTAAATTGTCCCTCCGGTAAGTTCTTCATGAGTTAAGCATTTCCAAATATACCTAGCCGTCATTCACAGGCTCGATAAATCCTGTATATTATATCATCACCCACACTGAATTACACCATCAAAGGGCACCTAATCATTACAGAAAAGCAAATCCTACAAAAACAGGACCGGAAAATGATTCATCCAGTCCTGTTTGCTCGTGCTGTTATGTCACTTGAATGCTCTCAATACCTGTGAACACTAAAGATGCTCCGCAAACCGAATGACCTTTCGATCGCTGTTATCCCCAGAATTCTCTGATCCATTAATTAGTTGGTGGAATTCCGGTGATAAAGGCGAGCGCTTCGCTTCTTCAGGTTCTTTCGGTTTGCTCCGTCTGCGTGTTCACATCCTGAACATCTCAAATACAAACAGCACGAGCAATATTTATAAGTAATATTAGTATTTAAGGTCAGTGTACAGCGGGTATTGATCCGTCAGTGCAGTCACTTCTGCGCGTGCCTGATCAAGTGTCGCTGTATCTTTTGGATTTTTAAGAGTTTTCGCAATGATCTTACCGATCGCTACCATTGCTTTCTCGTCCATACCACGGGAAGTCGCAGCAGGTGTACCAATACGGATACCGCTTGTAATGAACGGGCTTGTTGGATCGAATGGAATCGCGTTTTTGTTCACTGTAATACCGATGGAATCAAGCACATGTTCCGCTTCTTTACCCGTGATGTTTACGCTACGAGTATCAATCAGCATCAAGTGATTGTCTGTACCGCCGGATACAATGTTCAATCCTTCAGCGATCAATGTTTCAGCCAGCACCTGTGCGTTTTTCACCACGTTCTGAGCATACGTTTTGAACGAAGGTTGCAATGCTTCACCGAACGCTACAGCTTTTGAAGCGATCACGTGCATCAAAGGTCCACCTTGGGAACCTGGGAATACCGCTTTATCAATGGCAGCTGCCCAGGACTTGCGGCACAGGATCATACCGCCACGTGGTCCGCGCAATGTTTTGTGTGTTGTTGTTGTAACGAAGTGTGCATGTGGCACCGGGTTAGGATGCAGTCCAGCTGCAACAAGTCCTGCGATGTGTGCCATATCAACCATGAACAGCGCGCCAACATCATTGGCGATGGAAGCCAGCTTCTCAAAATCAATCGTACGTGGGTATGCACTTGCACCTGCTACGATCAGACGAGGACGATGTTTGAATGCTGCTTTGCGAACTTCATCATAATCAATGAGGAATGTATCTTCTTGAACACCATACGCAACGAAGTTGTAAAGCAAACCAGAAGCATTAACCGGGCTACCATGGGTCAAGTGACCGCCATGTGCCAGGTTCATACCCAGAACGGTATCACCAGGCTTCAATGCTGCCAGATATACAGCCATGTTCGCTTGTGCACCGGAGTGCGGTTGCACGTTCGCATGTTCTGCACCAAACAGTTCTTTCGCACGATCACGCGCGATATCTTCAACGATATCGACATGCTCACAGCCACCATAGTAACGTTTGCCTGGATAACCTTCAGCGTACTTATTCGTCAGAACGGAGCCGAGTGCTTCAATTACCGCTTCACTTACGATGTTCTCGGATGCGATCAGCTCGATGTTGTTCTGTTGACGTTTCAGTTCAAGATTCATCGCTTCCAATACTGCAGGGTCATTTTTACGCAATTGTTCCATGATTAAATTCCTCCTAAATTATAATGAAGTTATAAAGCGAGCCTTCAGGTTACACTCCTGACTTCGATTGCATCACCATCTTACGATCACTGTTATCCCCAAATTTCTTTGAACCCCTTTGATAAAGGGGAAATTCGGTGATAAACGTGAACGCTTCGCTTCTCCAAATTGGTGTTGCACTCTCCGTTTACGTGTAAACATCATTTCGCTTTATACGTTAGTCACAAAAGGTTGAATCGGGCTCTTCTTCCATTCGATAAACCGCACGTTCGCCGCCAATCAGCTTCGGACGTGTAAGTGCTGCTGTGACACGAGCCTCTCCAATGTAACGAAGCGATGTACGAAAAGGAACCGCAACATGGCGAAGATGCATGCCAATCATAGTCTCTCCGATATCCATACCGGCATGGGCTTGAACATGCTCAGCCAGACATGGATCGGACAGTGAACGATAGGCGGTAGATGCCATGGAACCACCAGCCTTCGGCACAGGTACAGCGCCAACCTCTGTCAGTCCGAGCCGCTCAAGCAACCTACGTTCCATCACAAGCGCTCGATTCAGGTGCTCACAGCACTGGAATACAGTGTCGAAACCAAACTCTGTCTGCACCTCGCGAATACCTGCAAGCAACTGATCTGCCACGTCGACGGCACCACTTGTTCCGATGCGCTGACCTGCAACTTCACTTGTACTCGTGCCGATAACAACAACATGGCCAGAGCCAAGTTTACCGGCTGTCGCCAGTTCGCGCAGGATTGATGCTGTCTGTTGTTGCAATCCGGGTTGTTCCGAATCCAGTTCAATAGTCATCCTATCGCCTCCCGATAAAATCATGCCCGCTATCTTGTGATCATTTTGCTCAACGCATACGTTGCATGGCATTTCAGGTACTATTATAGCGAAAAATCAGATGAAAGACGAAAAAAAGAGCAGTCTGCGGGTATCGCAGAATTGCTCTTTTGCCCAGGCGACCGGCCGTTTGTTCCGGTGCTCCATTGTGGTTGTGCCCACTTCGTCGCCAGTTACACCGGATCCCTGTTTTCCCCTTCATCATAAATCAACCCCACTTTAAAATCAACGGTTAATTTACATTCCATGTTCTGTTTCTGTATCTTGTCTCTGTACAGCTGAATTATTCAAGCTTATCCAGAAGCTTGGATAACGCTGTACGAATCTCTGCTGCCGCAATATTGTAATCGTCCCGGCTACCACCAAACGGATCGGAGATATCAAAACTCGGAATACGCTGCCGAATTTCGATTGCACGCTCCCTCTCTGAGGCCAGAATTTCCTGGCCCAGGGCCCGTTTCATCTCCAGTGTAGCAAACAGGCTGTCCAATTCCTCCAGATCTTGAAGCACTTGTGTATCATTCTCGGCATATTCCTTCAGCGTGTAGGTCTTCTGAATGGAATTCGGGAACACCTGCATCACATGTTGCTTATGACTCCGGGTTAACGTCAGAATCAGATCTGCCCATTCGACCAACGCTTCACTAAGCTGTGTAGACTGAGATGGGCCCTCTGCCTGATGATCCTTCAAAACTGCTTCGGCATGACGTGATATCGGCATACCTGACGATGCAGCCACACCTGCTGAACGAACATGTACCTCGATACCGCGCTCGGCTGCAAGTTTCCGCAGAAGCCCTTCTGCCATGGGGCTGCGGCACGTGTTTCCTGTACATACAAACAAAATATGTTTCATTGTGATAGCCTCCCCATATAATCAAGATGTGAACTACCTATCTTATCGTTCAACCGCTTTATTTTTTAAAATATAAACAAAAGTCCAAAGGCAAGCAAGATCGCCCCGCCTACAGCTTCACCGTAATCGCCCAAATTCTGACTTACCCTACGTCCCAGAAGCAGCCCCATGATCGACATCAAACCACCGCAGAAACCAAAGGCCAAGATCGTCAGGACAAGATCACTGCTGAACATACCGAGCGATACCCCGACAGAGAATGAATCTACGCTGACACTAAGCGAAAACAAAAGAATACCCAGCAAAGATCGATGATCGACCAGCTTGGTTTCCCCTTCACGAAATGCATTTAAAATCATGTGAGCACCTAACAGTACCAGCAGGCCGCCTGCTGCATAATTCGTAATATTGCCCAGCAAAGAACTGACATACTTACCCATATACATGCCAGCAAGCGGCATGATGACATGAAACAGTGCCGTAACGGTACTAATTTTCAGTACATCACGTAGCCGTATACCCTTCATGCCAATGCCGATGCCCAGCGAGAATGCATCAAGCCCCAGCGCAACCGCCATAATCAGAATGGTTACCAACTGCCCTACATGGGCAGACACATCCCACATCCTCATACCCCCAAGTCACATAAGGTTCTTGTACACGATATGCGGACAAGAACTCAAACATGACGGTTACAGGGAAACGGAGCTAGGAAGTATGGATACAGCTTTCGGAGAAAAAAACAGATCAAGGGCGCCCTTGCTAATATGAAAATAGTAGATTGGGACGTTAAACGTGACGACTGCATGCAAGCGAGATGAATGCTTGCAAAAGTTGAGGCTCGCTCCTGATCCTGTGGGCAGGAGCGTTTAGGTAGGCGGCTCAGCCAACTTGAATAAGTTGGTTGCCTGCCGCCTTGAGCAGCCGGTTCATGACGGCTGCTCCCAGCCCTTCGCGCGAGCAGGCTTCCGCCACAATATATGTGGCGCCCTGCTCATCGCAGCTGCGCAGCGCGGCGTATAGCCTGCGCGCAGCTTCTTGTAGCTCGCTGGCGTTACCCAGCGAGAATACGGCATCGGCGCGGTACTGCTCCGCGTGCTCGGCGAACGCCAGCACCGCGGTACGCTCTCCGCGCTGCGCCGCCTCCGCCAGGGCGGCGCGGGTCCAGGCCGCCACCGCTGCGGGCGGCCCCTCTACCACGCACAGCGCCCCTGCGGGTGCGTAATGCGTGTACTTCATGCCCGGCGAGCGCGGCGCCGGGCTGTTGCTGTCGCCACCGGACCCTTCGGCGAGAAGCGCCGGGTCCGTGGCGACACGGGCGGCTACGGCGGACAGCTGTTCCGCCGTGATGCCGCCAGGGCGCAGGATGGTGACGGTACCGTCGTCACCGGCCTGCACCACGGTGGACTCGACGCCCACCCCCGTGGGGCCGCCGTCCACAATGCCGCCGATGCGGCCATCCAGATCCTCCCGCACATGTGCGGCGAGGGTTGGGCTAGGCCGCCCGGAGCGGTTCGCACTTGGCGCAGCCACGGGGCATGCCGCCGCCGCAATGAGTGGCAGCGCCACCGGGTGGTCCGGCATGCGCACGGCCACCGTGTCCAGCCCGGCAGTGACCCGCGGGGACACCGCCCCTGGCCTAACCGGCAGCACCAGCGTCAGCGGGCCTGGCCAGAAGGCCGCCATCAGCGCTTCCGCTGTTGCATTCACCTCAGTGACCAGTTCATGCAGCTGGTCACGGTGCGCGATATGCACAATCAGCGGATTGTCGGATGGCCGCCCTTTGGCGGCAAATACTGCCTCCACTGCTTCCGTGCTGCGAGCGTCTGCGCCGAGGCCGTAGACCGTCTCGGTCGGGAAGGCAACCGTCTCCCCTTGACGAAGGCAGGCCGCGGCAGCCTGCAAGTCAGCGAGCGCCGCTTCGCGGGCGGCGTTTCCCTTTTTCACATCCGATACTGGGGAAATCTCTTGAACGTGCACATTTATGTTCTCGCCCTCACTCTGCTCATGCACCAGTGCTCTGACATCCCAAAAGGCTGTATTGTGTTCCACCTCGGCTCTCTCTACCGCCGCATGATCATGCTTGTCCTCTAATGAGGGTTGTTGTACCTTTTCGTGCTCTCTGTTCATATATATCATCATCCCTAAACTTCAAGTAGGTTCAATTTCAGTACATATAAGTATACCATATCTATAACGTTACAGGTTCGATCCAACCATAGGGTACTTCTCCCGCATATCCTGTTCATGTAGAAAAGGAAGCTCCCTGCACATTTGCAACGAAACTTCCATCCCTTAGTTTTTTATTCTATATTGCACTGCATTTTAATATGTCTTATATTCGTTGTTAGGCGAATAAAGTTACTACCCAATCCCATATTTTCACAGCCACATCCCACAGGAAGAATCTCGCTTCAGGCGTTTCACCTTGCACAGTTGCTTTCACCTCTACAGCATCCCCAGCTGAGGCAGAGACTGTCGTTGTCGTTGGTTTAGCCAGCGCGTCCCCTGTACTTGCATCGATGAAACAGAGTGGCGGGAACAGTACACACCACCAGTTCTGCCCTTTGCCTTCGCCCAGCGTAATCCGTACCGCTTCATACTCGCCAGCAGGGTATACCGTACCCCCATACAGCTTTGTTGGAAAAGGAACCGTGCCAAGCTCCACCTGATAATCATAAGTTAGACCACGTTTCATTAGCTCTTCTCCTACCCGATTCTCAATCTCGGACAGATGTTCACGAATGACATACCGAGCCTGCTCCAGACTTTGCGGATTTTCCAGCGCCCCAACCCATTCGCCCATCTGTGCAACGACCGCATCCCGAATCTCGCGTTTCACGAGCTGATCTCCCGCCGCATCGGAATTCGCTAGAATCCGCAAACGGATCGATTGCTCCGGAATAGTAGTAGCAGCAACAGCCGCATCGGTTTTCTGACCTTCCCACATCATAATGATCATCATAAGACATACAAGGATAAGTCCAATTTGTTTACCAATTCGTCTGTTCATCCCGTTCTCCCCCTCGGTTCCGATATCCAGCTGCAACTCTCTCATGTCTATCAGTATGCCCGGTAGAGGAAGAAGTAAACCTAGTACAAACCAGAAATCTATTAAAGTTTTTCATAGAAACGGATGAATTGGCTTTATAGATCGGGAAAGAAACACAGACATACTCATTATGCCGGTTGCGAAAAGAGATTCCTTACTAAAAGGAGATGATTTCAGCACTCATTTATTCTACGAAATGCCCCTAAACCATCTCTTCTCGGGCATATAAAAAAAGCTTAGTGACCACTAAGCTTTTTTTCGAAGACAGTAATGGATTAGATGCTACTTTAATCTGAATAATCCCTCCAACTCGTGAAAAACACAACTACATCGCGCTATTCTCTTTTTTCTTTTTCATCAGACTCCGAATCCGCTGCATCCACGATGGTGATTGCTCCTCTGGAAACCATTCATCCTCGTCTTCATCACCATACAACTTAATGCTCATCACCAGCCCAATACAGGCCATGTTAATCAGCAGAGACGTACCGCCATAACTAATAAACGGCAAGGTAATGCCTGTCAGTGGCATGAGGCCAAGGAATGCACCTACATTTTCAAACACCTGATAGAGTAACATCCCGATAATACCCACAATGATAATGGGTCCGGCCCGTTCTTTGCACTCCAGTGCGATTAACACCATCCGGTGGATAAGGATAAAATATAACAGGATTAAGAGCGAAGCTCCGACAAAACCAAATTCCTCCGCGACCACCACAAAGATGGAATCCGAATACGTATACGGCACACGTCCGCTTTGAACCGAAGTTCCTTCCAAAAAACCCTTGCCCATAATCCCGCCCGATCCGATGGCAAGTCCTGCATTTTTTGTATGCCACATCGCTTTGGCTGTGGCTTTCTCGGGTACAAGCCACGGATCGATCCGTTCAGCCCAGTGCTCCCGTTTGATCTTTTCCAAAAAGGCGAATATTTCATCATGGTAGAAGGTATACGATTTGATGAAACCAATAAAGAAAGCACCCACAATCGCCAGCCCGATTAACGCATGTTTCAGCTTTATATTGCCGATCCATAAAATAGCAACCAGAATGACCACATAACCGAGAGCGTTACCCAGGTCATTCTGAGCCATAACCAGTGCGAAGGGAATAAATGTCCAGAGCCCAATCGGTACGACATCTCTCCAGAACCCGAGCTCCCCACGTTTACGCTTCACAATTAAATGGGCAAGAAATAGAACAAGGATCATTTTGAACAATTCCGCAGGTTGAAACGAAATGCTTTCCGTGATTTTCAGCCAGCCATTCGCGTTATTCAACGTACTTCCAAGCACATTGGCCAGGATCAAGAAAATAATGCCTATACCATATAGAAGAAAAGCGTATTTTACGTACAACTTGTAATTAAACAAACCAATCCCGATGACTGCAATGAACCCAACCACGTAGAAATAGATCGTTTTCACATGATGATTCGCGAGTTTGGGATCAAAGCGTGTTCCACTATAAATCGCAAGTATACTAATCGCCATTAACAACAACAGAACAAAAAGAATGACGCCATCCAGCTTCTTTACCGTTTTCCACATGATGTTTGAATATCCCCCTAGTTCACACATCGCACTTTACCAATAATGATCAATATTACCATTGTACCTAATTGGATGGGAGAATGGAAATCCGGTTGATTTTAAAGCAAAAAACCTTGAAAGTCCGTTCCCCAGCGAATGCCGGGAAGAACGATTCCAAGGTTGATCTGACTTCTTTTTCAATATTGCTGTAAACATTCATGTTCACTGTTCCGGTTGCTCCTGTTGCACAGGTTTGCGTCTGAACAGCTTCAAGATCAGTTCCGTAATACTCGGTTGCTCCGCTGCTCCCAGGATATCTTCATTCTCTTCGGTGTGTACCTTGATACTCATGGCAATCCCCATACTGATCATGTTAATGAGCAGTGATGTTCCTCCATAACTAATGAATGGCAAGGTGATACCTGTCAGTGGCATGAGTCCTATAAACGGTCCGATATTGACAAAGACCTGATACAGAATCATCGCAATAATACCTACAATCAAATAAGCACCTACGCGATCCTTACATTCCAAAGCGATTAAGACTAGCCTATGAATCAGGATGAAATACAATAAAAGAAGTACCGATGCGCCAACAAAGCCAAACTCTTCACCAATCTGTACAAAAATCGAGTCTGCATAGGCCAGAGGTACCCGATTGGATTGAATGGTGGTACCTTCCATGTAACCCTTACCCGTAACCCCACCAGAACCAATGGCAAGTTTGGCATTGTACGTCTGCCACAATACGTCTCTGGATGTCAGTTCAGGTACAAGCCATGGGTCAAACCGTTCTGCCCAGTGTGCACGTTTAATATCTTTGAGGAAACTTGTAATTTCATCATGATAATGAATGTATGCTTGTATGCCAGCAACGATAGCACTTACCGCCAGTACAAAACCAATCAATGCATGTGAAAATTTGATATTGCCGATCCATAATAAACCGATCCAGATAAAAATATAACTGAGTACCGCACCCAGGTCATTTTGCAACAACACAAGCAGCAAGGGCGGCAGCACACACAAACTGATCGGAATGACATCTCGCCCAAAAAACAAAGGCCTGTTCTTCTTCCTGGCGAGCAGTGTCGATAACATGACAATCAGACATAGCTTGAACAACTCCGAAGGCTGAAGACTGATTCCGCCAATCGAAAGCCAACCTTGGGCTCCGTAATACTCATTACCAATGAACAAAACCAGAACTAACAGTAACAAACCCAGCCCATAGATATATAAATAATTTTTGACGATAAATTTATAGTTGATCATGGACATTCCGAAAAAAACAACAAAACCCAAAACATAAAATACAATCATATTTTTGGAGAATCCCTCAACCTTTGGACGACCAAACGTAGTACTGTAAATGGCCATTATACTAATGACCATCAGGATCACCAAAATAAAAACGATGGAGTAGTCGATCTTTTTGAATTTGTGCAGCATGTCTTTATGTTCCTCCAAGCATTCAGAAAATCTTCGGCATACCCCATTGTAGAGGATTTCGCGGCAAAAAGAAAACTTACGTGCCTTACATTTTTGTCACCTGTTCCGAAGGTCGAACACCCAGGACATGCCGCTCAATTCCGGCAAGGTCGGGAACGATGATAATCTCTGGCCAGTGCCCCGCCGATTCCAGCAAAGCCGCCACGTCGTGAGCCTGGCCCATGCCCAGCTCAAAACCGACAATCTGCGGCGGCGCAGGCAGCAGATTCAACTGCTCTACCATGATGCGGTACGGGGCGAGCCCGTCCGGACCGCCATCCAGAGCGAGGCGCGGCTCATGATCGCGCACCTCCTGCTGTAACCCGGCGATATCTCCCGCCGGGATGTAGGGCGGGTTGGACACCAGGATGTCCAACCGCTCCCCAGCGAACGGTGCAAGCAGATCGCCTTCACGGAAGTCGATCTGTACGCCGTTCGCGGCCGCGTTGCGCGCGGCCACGTGCAGGGCATCCGCCGAGAGATCCCCGGCGGACACCTGCCACTGCGGGCGAAGCGAAGCCATCGTGACCGCGATGGCGCCGCTGCCCGTGCCAATGTCGACGGCGCGCACGGCACCGCCGGCGCTGGCAAACACGCGGTCTGCTGCGCGTAGCACAGCTTCGACCAGCAACTCGGTCTCCGGCCGCGGAATCAGCACGGCCGGCGTGACCTCGAACGGCAGCCCGTAGAATTCCTGGCTGCCGATAATGTACTGCGCCGGCTCACCCGCAGCCTTGCGCGTGACGGCGTCTTCCCAGCGGTTACGCAGCCCGCTGGGGAACGGCTCCGGCTGCATCATGTAATACTGGGCGCCATAGACGCCCAGTACATGCTCCAGCAGCAGCCGTGCATTATTGTGCGGCTCGTACACGCCGCACTTCTCCAAAAAAGAGGAAGCCTCTACGAAGGCTTCCCGGCAACTCTGCTCCGGCGTCATTACAAACGTTCCGCCCGTCACAGATTATTCTCCTCTATCCATCATCTCGGTCTGCTGAGCAATCGTCAGTGCAGACAAGATATCTTCAATCTCACCGTTCATGATTTGATCCAGCTTGTGCATCGTCAGACCGATGCGGTGATCGGTTACACGGCTTTGCGGGAAGTTGTACGTACGAATCCGCTCACTGCGGTCACCCGTTCCCACTTTGCTTTTACGCTCTACGGAGATTTTCGCTTCTTCTTCCATCCGTTTCATATCAAAGATACGTGTACGCAGAACTTGCAACGCTTTTTCTTTGTTGGAGTTCTGGGATTTACCATCCTGACACGTTGCTACGATACCTGTTGGCACGTGAGTTACCCGTACTGCCGATTTCGTTGTGTTAACCGATTGTCCACCGGCACCACTGGAACAGAACGTATCCACACGAATGTCTTTATCATGAATTTCGATATCAAAATCTTCCGCTTCAGGCATTACCGCAACGGTCGAAGTCGATGTATGAATCCGTCCACCGGATTCCGTTGTCGGGATACGTTGTACACGGTGTGCACCGCTCTCGTATTTCATTTTGCTGTACGCGCCGCGTCCGTTGATCATGAATACAACCTCTTTGAATCCACCGAGATCGTTCGTGTTCACATCCATCAGCTCGACTTTCCAGCCTTGTGCATCTGCATAACGGGTATACATCCGGTACAAATCCGCCGCAAACAATGCCGCTTCATCTCCACCAGCCGCGCCGCGAATTTCCACAATAACGTTTTTGTCGTCATTCGGATCTTTGGGTAGCATGAGTACACGAATCAGATCATCCAGTTCTTTCTGGCGAGCGGACAGTTCTTCAATCTCCATTTTGACCATCTCGCGCATCTCGTCATCCAGCTTCTCGCCTTGCATTTCCTTCGCAGCTTCCAGATCCTCGCTTACCTGTTTGTACTCATTGTACGCATCGTATGTCGGCTGAAGATCGGATTGCTCCTTCGAATATTCACGCAGCTTTTTGTTATCACTAGCTACATCCGGGTCACACAAAAGCTCGCTCAGCTTGTCATAACGATCGGCCAATGCCTGCAATTTATCCAACATGTATAGTCACCTCACGTTTTATTTTGTCTTTGCACATGCCGTATTTCATAACGAAACAACATGCACACCTGCTGTATATATCTATCATTCAAAATTCCACAAACCACAGGATTCTTCTGAATCCCCTGACCGCAGCATCTCATTCGAATTCTGTGTTATATGATCGACGTATAACCTCGCTACAACGTCATCAAATCCTTTACTTTTAAAGTGATATAAAGAAATCGCCTACCGCCAAAAGCCCTTGTCTCATCTCATCGATTAAAACAAAGATTTTATCATGGGTATACGACTCTTAATTATAGCATATGCTTATGCCTCTGGCTAGAGCAATTCGTCCTCCAACTGCTCCAGCACAACACTCCACCATGTTTCTTCATCAAGCAAACTTACAGGGTCTTTCTCTGTATAAAATAAACGGAGTTGCTTCACTGCTTCATCTTTTCCGGACTGCTCTTTTTGCGTTAAACGAGGTTTAATCTCTCCGCGTCGAAATGCTTCCAGCTTCGCTTCCGCTTGTTCCAGTGTCATGACCGTGGGCTCATAGGCTTTGGAGTGCTCCTCTACGATTGCCGTGTACCTGCTCAGAAACGCCAGAAACAGGTGGAGACTGCTGTTCATTACAGCATACTCTCCACTCTGCACATCGACTCTATACAGTATGCCCGTTCCAGCTTCCACCCCAAGAATGGCCGTCTGCTCATCCCATTCATAACCGATGGGTAACAGCGTTTTGAGATCATCCGATGTCCTCATTAACTCCATATCCGGCAATGGGTTGAACCTAATACCAAGTACATCTTCACCGTCCAACGTAAGCTGTGGCAAGCCAGAATGAAGCAGTAACTCCTGTGTTTCTTCGGTTAAATTCGCTTTTTCTACAAGCAGAGGATCGTATCGAACACACCGGGACGTTATATCCACTCTTGCCACCTCCTCCAAAGGTCCTTCTTTCTTTTATTATATCCATCATGGGTAAACAATCCAGTGAAAACGGAATCAACCTTGCATATACTGACCGTTGTTTCGGAGTAAAATGCAAACAAAAACAGCACCATTCTCTGAGAAACCAGAGAGGTGCTGTTCTTTATTTTAACCGGTAAGCCTCAGAAGACTGACCCGCCTTTAATCCTATTTTTTAAAAATTACACGTTGAAACGGAAATGCATAACGTCGCCGTCATTTACCACGTACTCTTTACCTTCCAGACGCAGTTGACCGCGCTCTTTGGCACCGTTCATGGAACCTGCAGCAACCAGATCGTCATAAGAAACAACCTCTGCACGGATGAATCCGCGTTCGAAGTCGGTGTGAATGACACCCGCTGCGCCAGGCGCTTTTGTTCCTTTACGGATGGTCCATGCACGAACCTCTTGTACACCCGCTGTAAAGTACGTATACAATCCGAGCAATTTATAAGCCGCTTTGATAAGCAAGTTCAGACCGGAATCCTCGATCCCGAGCTCTTCCAGGAACATTTGTTTATCTTCGCCTTCCAATTCGGAGATTTCTTCCTCCACTTTTGCACTGATCGGCACCACTTCAGCATTTTCAGCAGCTGCGAACTCACGTACCTTTTGCACATATGCATTGTTCGCTACATCACCGATTTCGTCTTCAGCCACATTGGCCGCATACAGAACAGGTTTCAGCGTAAGCAAGTGCAAGTCACGTACAATCAGACGCTCTTCGTCTGTCAGCTCCATGCTACGTGCAGGCTTGTCTTCATAAAGAACCGCTTTGACTTTCTCCAATACTTCCACTTCTTGAGCAGCCGTTTTGTTGCCACCCTTCATGTTTTTCTTGGAACGGTCGATTTTTTTCTCAACACTCTCGATGTCCGCCAGGATCAACTCCAGGTTAATCGTCTGAATGTCACTTACAGGATCAATCTTGCCATCGACGTGAGTGATGTTCTCGTCTACGAAACAACGAACAACGTGCACAATCGCATCCACTTCACGGATGTGGGCAAGGAACTTGTTACCCAGGCCTTCACCTTTGGAAGCTCCGCGCACCAGACCAGCAATATCAACAAACTCAAATGCGGTAGGCACTGTTTTTTTCGGTACAACGAGTTCTGTCAATTTGTCCAAACGCTCGTCCGGTACTTCAACGATCCCCACGTTCGGGTCAATCGTACAAAACGGATAGTTTGCAGACTCGGCACCTGCTTGTGTAATTGCATTAAACAATGTAGATTTACCAACGTTCGGCAAACCAACGATTCCTGCTTTCAAAGCCATGTATATGACAACTCCTCATTCATTACTTGTTCGGTATGGATAATCCTATCCATTATATATGACAAACCCCAAGGCATCAAGGAACTTCGCCGATTCACCCGCAGCCATCTCCATCTTCAAATCCCTGGTTCCTGCTAGCCTTTGATTTCCTTGTACATCGTCAAGTCCGTCACTTCATAGCCCATCTTGCGATACAGGCTGCTTGCCCGCTCATTATGTCCAAACACATGCAGCCCGATGCGATCCACCCCAAGACTTCGCGCGGTCTTTTCGAGTGCATCCATCGTTTCTGTGCCGTATCCTTTGCCGCGATATGCTTCTTCCACCACGATATCCAGCAGAAAAGCTTCTTTCCCCCGGCGATTCTCCGTAATATTAAACCAGAGGTATCCGACAATGCCGTCCACCGGATGCATCAGATTAAACACATATGCCCCTGGCGTCTCTAAACCTTCCGGCAGATAACGCTCATACGATTCCTCCGCCCGTTGTAGCGCTTCTTCTGGCGCCCACGTTCCTGCTTCTACTTTTTCCTGTGCAAAATCTTCAATTGAACGTCTGCGAAAACTCGAAAATTGTTCCGTATTCATGGGAGACAGTTCCATGTTATTCCCTCCTGATCTAGTTGTGATCACTTGAGTGTGATTGTTACGATGGCCTACGTATGAACTTTATGTACAGTCTAGTACACTTACAAATCAGCACCTCTTCAAGTACCTCATTACATGAACCACATTAAATGAACCTTATTCCAAGCGCTTCAACTTCTTATGTTGAGCACTCATCCTAATCGACTTTACACGTTTCCAAGCATTTATCTTATTGCTCTGCTCGTTCTCCTTCATATTGTACCTTATTGTTTGAACTTACACTGTAAAATAATGCTCCTGCACCAACTTTTGCATGCATCCCTGCGTTTATATCTTTAATACGAGACACCCGTATACAACAATCGAATAGAAAGGAAGGTTTAACCATGCACACCAAACCACATCGTCCCTTTTCCAAACTAAAACTAATGATTGCCCTTGGCCTGTTCCTTGCACTGGGTACCATTGTAGTGATGAGCTTTCTAAATGCCATCGATCCGTTCCGCAAACTCAGAATTACGATTGATAATCAGTCAGACTATGACATTACTCAGATTAAGACAGGCATAACCCATTTGAATCAACCCGTTCTCGATGCGAGCACAGCAGATAAAACAGAAGATTCCGATCTGCTCTATACCTTTAGCGAAGAAATCGTTAGCAAGGAAAAAATAAAGTATACTCCAAAATTGCATTTTTTAGGCGAAAGTTCCGTCTACGTCATATTTAAGGACAGTCGCGGCAAAACCTATACAAAAACAGCCTGTGGATATACAGAATCTGTGTCAGGAACTTCCCTCATCACGATAACTAATGAGAATATAACTGTGAAGGAAAATTGTACTTAAATTGAATGTTTCTCATTCTACACATCTACCTATGTTAAAATAGAAGGGCGAGCGACCGGCCAAAGTTTCTCGCCCAGAGGTCGATGGATTACTCCATCGGCTTTATCCTTTTAACATGATTGTACATATCTTCGATCCGCAGTTTGAGTTCGTTCCGCTCCATAACACCCCTCCCTGCTGTATCATTGTAGGACATCCTGCTAATTAACATAAATTCAAATAAAATCCAACAGTGAAAACGACAAAAAAACACCCTTTTCTGAAACACCTTTGGACAATCGATAAAGATTGTTTAAAAGTGTTTCAGAACGGAGGATGCATCGGGATTTAGTGATTCTAATCTCTTTCCCGCCAATTGGCATAACCTTTTGTTGCCTTGGAGTCAAATACAACTTCTATTAAATAACATACAATAAATAGAAATAAAGAACTATATTAACAGTATGATAGACTGTAAATCCTAGTATTATTAAGTCATTTATGAGATTGACTGCACAGTTATAATTTAAAGGCCCACTCTGTTTGATATCCATATGAGATGGAAAAAAATCTAACTTATTAACATAGAGTGTAATAAAGTCAGAATTCTTAACCCTTACTACACTATAAGTTATTTAAACGATCCGTTCCTACGCTTAGTTAGGTTTTTAACCTTTAGTATATATATGTGTGTGAGGCAAACTAGCTTCTATTAAAATCCTTGCTATATTCAATATTCTTAGGTCTCTTAGTATTATTCAGATAGGTATAACCCATATTATCAGCCACAGTACCTACATAAGTATTTCCAATGTACTCTCTATAGTAATCATATCTTACTACTGTGATGTTATATAGATCGTAATCAATAGCTGCATAATAATCACGCGTATTAAAACCTGATGATTCTGGTGGCCCCTGATAAGTAGTTGATGTTGTATATGTTTTCGATATTGTTCCCGTTGCACTGAGCTCTAAAGAGCCTCTAACTAATTTTAATATCGCAGTGTTAAAACTACCTGTCACCTGTAAGCTACCCGTAACTGTTGTTGCCTTAGAAACTGTTTCCGTCTTACCTTTTGCTACACTTACTAAATGAACCTGATTAGTTAAAGGCCCTACACTGTAACCAGCTATTTTCATGTTACCAATTGCATAGCCCGTCTTTTCATAGACTCTTCGATCTCCAGCTAAAGGACCGACGGCATCTTTTTGTTTTGCAACTTGAGAGTTTGCATTTTTCAGAACTAACACTGGATCCACAAACTCAACTGTATAGTTCGGGTTAATCTCGTAAGAATCAGAACTGTAACTTGAAATTTCCTCCTGAATCTCATTTTCTGAAGCTAAACTTTGAGGAAGAGAATTTTCATTCACACCAACATTTGTAAACTCTTCTGCATGTACAGCAGTAACCGGAAGACTTGTGGCCGTTATAGCAATACTTAATGCCAATAAGGATGTAAGAATCTTATTACTTTTTTTCATTTTTAAACCTCCAATGTAATTATGTTGAAATTATTCAAATATATTATACTTTATATCCCGACTAAATTCTACTAAAATCTTCTATATATTATCCATAATTATGTAGTATAATGTTAAAAAATGAAAAAAGGAGGTACAGTTTTGAATAAAAATTTATCAACAATTATACTAACCATTCCTTTGTGTATTACTTTAATTATCTGCACGCTCATTTATGTTAACTATGGTGGAAATTCTTATTCAACTACCACTAATCCATCAAGATCTAATAGCTCTGAAAATCAGGTAATGAACACAAACGAAGCTGCAAGCTATCTTGGAATCTCAGTTAGCTCTTTAGAAAAAATAATTAAGGAAGATGATGAACGCAGAGCTTCAAATGATTATGCTAACGCTTATGAGCTTATACCATATGTAACTTTAGACGAAAACTTAGTTTTCTCTCGTTCAAACCTGGATCAATGGATTAATTATAATTCCTTAAATAAGACTTCTAAGAAGTAAACAAAAGATTTCGGATAAAGCTACTACATGAGACATACTCGGATGAGGTCATGTTTCTCTTTCTACACATCTACCTATGTTAAAATAGAAGGGCGAGCGACCGGCCAAAGTTTCTCGCCCAGAGGTCGATGGATTACTCCATCGGCTTTATCCTTTTAACCTGATTGTACATATTAATAAGTTCATCCAGCACCATAGATTGGTGGATCACCTGAGGGTGAAGAAGCTCGCCGTACTCCGTTTTTATCTGATGGAGTCTCTCCCTCGCTTCTTCGATCCGCAGTTTGAGTTCGTCCCGCTCCATAACACCCCTCCCTGCTGTACCATTGTAGGACATCCTGCTAATTAACATAAATTCAAATAAACTCCAACAGGGAATATTTTACTTTTGAAATAATATGAAGTTCCAAACTACAGATGGAACACAAAAAACCCCCTTCGAAGTAGAAAAGCTACTTTCTACTCAGGGAGTTACTCAGAAGATTTATTATTCAAGATACTTGCAAGCTAACCTCCAAGACCATGACAATTGGTTGTCATTCGGGTATCTGGTTGATTTTCAGTACCTTCTTTTACTGGAGTTGGAACTGCTAGTATAATGAGAAACATCTAACATCATTTTCGAAATCATCATTAGGAAAATGTCTAACTTCCCATCCCGTGACCATTCGTTGTTATAATTACAGGAGGTTGTTTCTCAATAGGAACAACTGGAGTAATAGGAGTGACTCCTCCTAAGGTGATACTACATAAAACAATAATCGCTACCAGCTTTGTTTTCATGTTCAGACCTCCTGAATTAATTGACTGTATTGTAGTTTAAATTCTTCAACTGCATAACTCCTGAATTTCTCAAACTCCTTTATACAGTCCAAAATTCCATCTTTATTTCTGATTCTAATTGCAAAATCCAACCCATTGAGAATTGCCCCAAAACCTTTAATGTATCTTTCTCGCATTAAGTAGTATTTCCCTAGATTGATAAGCAAAGCTCCGTACTGATCACTTGTATATTGCTCACTGATTTTTCCTATACTGCTATTCTGTTCTTGATACGTTGTATAAGACTCATACTGGTCGAGAACAAGATCAATGTTAATATCAAAACGGTTTGCTGCACTTACTATTGCGCATAGAGCGGGGAAAATCTCTTTCTCTTTTTTGGAGATATAATTCAGATAATCTTGTATGACCTCTGTCCTACCAGACATCAATTCGTACAGGTAACGATTCCCCTCTGCCCATTCCTCGAATTGGCGGATAACAACAATCTCCTCTTCTTTAGGCCTAGTTACCCAGCTAGCATCAGCATAGGAAGAAACAAATTGGAGTCCTTCTCTGTATTCTTCATAAAAAAAACAAGCTTCTCCTAAAGCCAAGTCAGCATAAAGAACGTAAAATAGCACCTGTTTTTTGGATCTATGTTCCACAACTTTTGCATTCTTATTAAGCTCATACTGTATCATTGCTTTTATTTTTAATTGCTCAGCAAATATCCTAACCTTATCCCATCGACGCAAGGATGCATATACATTAATCAGATCATTTAATCCATCAAGTTGATAAGGCTCGTCTAAACGATCCACAAAGAATTCAAACTGTGTGGCAAGTGCTAGGTTACTCATCTGATCTTTGGAAAGTCCAATCGTAAACAACCGATACTGACTCAGCGCTAACCGTTCCGAATGCTGCATCTTCTCGCTCTCAGCTACAGAACGATAGAGAGGTCTAGCTGCTTTCAGCCTCCCTTCATGATATAACTGCTCTGCCAACTCAAATAAGAGAGGAGCATAAGACAGATTATCCATAATTAGATTAACAGCTTCTTCCATATATTTAACCTTATCAAGTTCCGCACAACGATACAAAAACGGTCTTAACCTTCGCCAATCCGGACTTGAATGCACAAAACACTCTTGTATGTATAAATCGTAAAAATAACCTTCCTCCAGCCCCATACCTTCCGTAATCCGATCTAGTTGTTGCATACCGATAGGGCGGCTCCCATTCAACGTCCCGCTTAACGTACCAGAATTAACACCTGAAAGTTCTGAAAATTGATTAAGAGTCATATGATTTGTTTTCAAATAAATTTCTAAATGTTCACGTATTGTGGTATTTGAGTTCAACGGGAACACCACCTTCCAATCAATAATTAAGCAACGGTCAATAAAATCATACTATAAGATTGTGTTAATTAGCAATATTTTACTTGTAAATATTTTACTAAATAATAAATGTATACTACTGATCAATTTCAAGTTCATGTCGATCCGTTCTGGAGTCCATAATAGGATATCCGTAAGAAATTACAATCCATCCATTCCACTCAATCTTTTCACGATGGATTTAATTATCTCTTGTGTATTTCCTGTAACATTCTCAGCGAGAATTATTCCTCCAGAATGACCATCAATATAAATATGCTCCACACCTTCAACCTTTTGGACATGCCGAAGTAGGAGTGTGTTTTCATCAACGTAAAATATATAGCTGCAACTTAACACATATCCTCGGTAAACATATACCTCTTCATCTTGACCGAAAGGGCTGAGCAATAACGTAGCTAGCTCCAATTTGGAATTCACAGCAATACCCCCGTTCGAAATTAACGACTACAGTTTAACGTTTAATGATATAAAGAGAATAATATAACGTTAAATGATAAACGTTAAGTGATTATTTAAAAACAATTAACGTTAGGTTATGATTACTATGAAAGGCGGGATTGGCTTTGTCTATTAAAATTGTATTAGGCCATACTTTAGATACAGCAAATATCACTAAAAATGCATTAGCAAGAGAAGCAAAAGTTCGACCTAACTTGATCTATGATTTGTGCGAGGGAAAAACAAAGAGGCTTGACCTAGATACTTTAAACAATATTATAAACACATTGCGTTCAATGACAGGAAATGATTACTCTCTTACGGACGTGCTTGTGTACGGACCAGAAGATAAATAAACTGCATTACACACGTAACAATGAACATGAAAAGTACACTTTTAAACACAAGAAACACTCAAACCCATCTGATTAGATACAAGATGGGTTTGAGTGTTTCTATCATTTCTATGATACTAAACAAATGTATGGATATTACCCTGCCTAGATCAAGTTAATTCAATCCACGCACTCCATACAGATTGCGACATGTCCAAAATTTTCACAGTTATAAAAATCCACTAGCTGATTTGTTGAAATGAATATAGAAAGGTTTTCATTTTTGCTCTAAGTTTGATTTTTCGACACGAAATAGCCTCCATCCGAATACGGAGGCTATTTCCCTTTTCAATGTTGAGTTTCAAATGGGGATTTTATGTAATGTTACGAATATACGCTTTGACGTTTTTTTCTTAGCTTGAAAACTGGGAAGCGTTCATTGCGCCTCTTTTGCCCCCAATGTAATAGATGACCTCCTCAGTTCTTAGATCCACATCCAGAATAATATCTTCATACGTACCTGTGGAGGTAACAGAGAAGCGCCCTGATGAATCGGTCTTTACTGGAATATTATCTAGTATCTCCCCGCTTCGTTTAGTGTTCTGGTGTTGATTGATCTAGATCACCAACTTCTTGTTCGCCTGATTCGCGAATAGTCCCTCCACATGCAACGTACCATCCGCGCAGAATTCGGCAATCATCATTTTGTTTTCAAGAATAGGTTTGTTATATACTTCCGGAAAAAGATCTTCGGGTGACTTCTTCTCGGACGTGATTGATTGGTGCACCGACCGAATACTTCATGCGGGACTGCAATTGCATCAAAATCACCGCTGCCTGTGGCCGAGTAACGGTTTCGTTGGAACCAAACGTACCGACCTGGTTGCCTTCGGTTCCCCGCATCATGAGCCAGCACGTATTTTATCGCATTCGGGAAATTAAAATTCACGCCGTCTGCCGAAGCGATCAGTCCAGCTACTCGATTGCGGTTCATGGGCTTGTCTTTAAAGCCACTTTTTCCCGGACTTTCACTAAACAATAACAGGTTGCGGGCTTTCGCCACGTTGTAGGCTCCTTCCGCCCAGTGCTTCTTCTTTTTGGAAGCATACGATTCGTCATCGACTTTATAGGTTCGCAACAGCATGAAAAGGAACTGCGCTTCGCTCAAGGAATTTTCTGGATGGAATTTGCCCTTAGTATCCGTCCCGGCGATGCCTGAACGAAGAGCCCACTCGATCGCTACTTGATCAGAGCGTCCAGCGATATCTTTGACCTTGGACGTATTCGTTGCCGGATAGTTCTTACTCTTGAGACGCTCAAATACTTTTACTGGCACCGTGTTACGCACTTCCCAGAGATGAACGTCAGCTTGTAGCTGCCGGGCTTTCTCCCTTCAAGCATTCCATCTGCCGAAACTTTCAGACCGGCAGGGGAACTGCTGGAGTATGCAATAGGTGAATTCGGGGTTCCGCTTGTGCCGTCGTCATAAGAGGCTACTAGCTTAATCGGCAGCTTGCTTCCGGGATGCAGCATGAATTCGTCGTACTGGGCGAATAGCCACTGTATCGTTCGCCCTTTGCCCGTCGTGAACGACCAAGTCTTGCTGCGAATTTGCGTTTCTTTATTCAAAGTATAATTGAGCTTCAACGTGTAGACACTGTACCCGTCCAGTACATCCTTCAGAAACAAGAAAACCATATCACCTTTCAGTTCGCTGTAATACGAGACTTCTCGTCCTTGTGAATCCACGCGATGCTGGCGTCGAACGAATCGATGTCGAGGCCTGCCGTAGCTGAGATGATGCCCCTGAATATTCAACACCGAAGCGATCAAGTGGATTCGGAATCTCCCGTCCATAGAATCCGATGCCTGCTCCTTTCATGCCTTCATACAGATACACTTTAACTTCCGGGTCTTTCTTCTGGAATTTCACGAAAGCCGGTTCCATGACGGCAGTACCCCCTTGCAACCCGATTCCAACCGATGTGTATTGGCCATCCAATGTAATCTCGCGATGATAAGCAGTGCTTAGCCAAGCGTCAATTGCTTCCTTGGTGGTTTCCTTTTTAAAAGACATGACTTCAGCAACCGAAATGTTTGGCCATCCGGCTGCCTTACCCCACAGCACCTGCATTCTCTCCAGTAAAGCCTACGTACCTGGCTCTTCCCGATGGGCTGACAATCCTTCGAACTTAGTGGCATTGTAGTAAGCCGCATGTGATTGAGACGCTTGCGTCAATCTAACGTCCAGTTCCAATGGGCCTACACCTACCTTCGCTCGAATTTTGTTTAGACAGGCTAATCCGTCAACTTGATCTTGTGTGAACCCAACTTGTGATGCCATCGTATCCGTAGCCGCCGATGCGCGGTCAACTGGATAAGACGGTACGACGCCCGTTAATGCCAGGACTGTGACGAGCAGACTGGCTACCCACTGGCCTGGCGGTCTTCCGTTCTTGCTGCGTTTACTTATGTACATTGTGTTTTGCTCCTCTTGATTTCCTTTTGACGAATTTTTCAATATTCCAGATTGCTCCATCAAAAATAAATTTTAGAATGCATATGCTCGAAAGCTGCTCCGTATAAGAAGCCATATATAAATTATTCTGATGTATATATCTCGATTTTGAACATCACTTCCCAAAAAGGAAAAAACTCAAGACCATAACGTGTACCCGGGTACTCGCGGTTAAAACGGGATTTTAGCACATAATCAAAATTTGAGATATGACTATCAACCTTATTCAAATTTTCTAGGGCTGTACTCATAGTATGGTCCTCTTCATCTACGATCCAGCCTTTTTCATCTTCCCATTTCAACTTTCCTTCTCTCTTTAGTGCATCTAATCTACTGTTCTCATTCTGATCCATTAGGGTAAACCCTTGATTATTATAAGAATAGAAAAGAACACTTTTCGTTAATTTATTTAGAGACTTTACCGATTTTCTTACTTCGTCTGCAAGTTGTATTAATGTATCCCACTCGTCCATTCTTTCGTCATCCAATGCCTGTATTTCAACTGCATCTTTCATTCTACGAAGTTGTTCATTCTCGCTTTTAAGCCTCATAACCTCGTCATCAGCCTCTGAAAAAGCTTGGTTTGCAGACTCAAGTTCTCGCTCTAAGCTTCCATACATCTCTGCTGTGAGCGTTTTCCGCTTCTCCATTTCCTTAACAAATGGCTCAAGATGATCCTTTTGGAAGCGTTCAGTACGTTTTAAAAACCGTGCTAACAGAGCTCCCTTTCCAATTTCCCTACGGGTAAATGCATCAAAAAGCCTGTTAAGACCATCACGAGAATTTAAAGTAATGACTTGTTTTGATCTGTAAGGCGTAGATTGAAGGGCTCTGTAATCAAGCGGAGGTATCACAACGGGTACAAGATTTTTATTATTTATCCAGGCTGCCCCGAGTTCACATAAACAAAATTGGCTTTCCATATAATTCGGAGTAATGATTGGAATAATTAAATTCGCTTCCTTCATCCCTACCTCAATTGCGTTTACCCAATCTTCTCCTGGGTTTAATTCTTCATCTGAAGTATAGAAAAAATCATCTCTTACAAGTGAAAACTGCGATTGAAGGAAATCTACGAGTGGCGTTACAAAGCGTTCATCTACTGATGCATGACTTATGAAAATTTTGGGCATATTCACCATCTCTTTCTATTTTCTTTGTTATAGTAAAATTCAAAGATATGTAGATCCTAATTTCAAATGCCTAGTATTTCTGTTCTCTCTGATCCACAATCTGAATTCAGACGGGGTAGAGATCTCAAGTTCATCAAGGTATTCTTGAATATTCTTTTCACTATTTCTGGCATTTAGCAAGAGCTTATACGCAGCATGTATCATATCTACTGGTAATTGTTCTAAAGACATCCCTTTACTCTCAATTAATTCCTTAATGGGTTCGACATATTCGCTGTTTCCTTTTTTCCATGAAGCCAAATGTGTTCTTTGTAAAATTTCTGAAGCCAATTCTTCTTTACCCGGCTTATTTCGTCCATCTACACCCTCCCAATCCAAAATATAATTAAGACGATGCATTTTCCCTTCACAAAAAATATCTAAATACTTAAACTGGTCATACTTGTCGTCTGTTAACCCCTGAAATTGTATCCGACCAAAAATTGTTATAGAATGCCTCATTCTTATTCCTCTCCTTATGTAAAATTAATCCTTTTCCATTATACCATTTCATTTGTTTTAAATGGTCTTCTAGCTCTCACCAAAGTTAACATCCTATAAGCAGTCTTTATCGGGATAGATTCGACAAAAGCGACTCAATAATGTGATAATTTTCTATTTATTATTTCTCTAATCCTATATCAATTGACGGATTGTAATATGAAGTGCGACACCTAC
>NZ_JACLIC010000005.1:0-105464 GCF_019748695.1 Paenibacillus cucumis (ex Kampfer et al. 2016)
TTGACTAAAACGTTCATAGCAACGATCACCAGCGACGCTATTTGAACCAAAACGGCTTGTTCACTACGGTTTTCGGGCACAAATGAGAAAATAGCGTTCCTCGTGATCGTTAGAATTCGAAAAGAGTTAAAACGGGCCAAATAGGGTCACCTGTGATCGTTAGCCGCATTGTCATCAAGGCAAAGATGTATAACTGACACTGAAAGGTGATAGAGACGGCTCAACGAAACCTTCATAACAATAAGGGCATACACGTCCTTTCCATTGTAGCTTGGCAGTGAATAGATAGAGAGTACTTAAGCAGGCGCGAGGGTGTTCATTGGATACGAGTCAGCACATGATGAGAGCTAAATGGACAGACTTCGGGCGATTGTCGACTTCGGGCACAAACAACAAAAAGACGAAGCAGGACTGCGCCTGCTTCGTCTTTTTTCACATTATTCACCTGCATTATGTCATTTTCCTGCATCCTATCTGCTACTCGGTGACATCTACAAGACTAGTGGAGGGACGGAATCCCTTCACTCACGGACAGGTCATAATCTCCTGCCACAGTCGGTTACTTGAGAGTAGCGACAGGAGGCAGCGGGGATTTACGCTGCCGCTCCAGCCATCCGGGCCGATCCAGCTCAAGGAGTCGGCGATATCGTTCTTCCCGAGCCAGCAGTTGTTCGTGAGAACCCTGCATGACGATGTTTCCATTTTCCACAAACACAATCTCGTCCATCTTCTCTGCACCAATCAGGTGGTGAGTGACCCAGATTAATGTTTTGCCTTGCAGGCTGTCCAGCATGGTGCGCATCAGTTCGCGTTCTGTCACGGGATCTAACCCTACAGTAGGCTCGTCAAAAATAACAACGGGCGTCTTCCGTAGCAACACCCTGGCTAGTGCAATCCGCTGACGCTCCCCGCCGGAGAAGCGCAGTCCTGTCTCTAGCATCGGTGTCTGATACCCCTGTGGCAGAGACTCGATCAGTTCAGCCAGACCAACCTGTGCAGCGACCTGACGTATCTCTTCATCCGTTGCATCTGGACGACCAATCCGCAGATTGCCTGCAACCGTCGTATTAAAGAGATGTGGACTCTGATTGAGTACTGCTATCACTTCGGTTATACTCTCGCCAAGCATCTCTACAGGCAGATCATTGATTAGAACCTTGCCGGATGAGGGAGACAAAGCACCTTGAATCAGCTTCAGTAATGTCGATTTACCACCACCGCTACGTCCAAGAATAGCCATACGTTTGCCCTGAGGCAGATGCAGAGAGATATCCTGAACGGCATATGCTGTCTCTGCTTCATACCGATAACTCACTTGCTCAATGCTAATATCCGCGCGCAGTTTCGGCGGAATGCGCAGACGGATTCGTCCATCTGCAGTCGTTCCCCGATCCGCTGCGGCTATATCATCGGTCGATTGCACCGCAACTGAACCAGATCGATGTCTGTTATGAGACTCCAATACTTGAGACTTCTTTTTCTGCTCTTCCCCATTCTGACGCACCTTACCCTCCGAGCCTTCCAACTTGCTTAATCGATCTAGAGATTCACGGTAATCCGGAATATGTCCTAGTGCATCGTTAACAGGTAGCAGTGATTCCGTAAGCGGGAACAAGACGAGCACAAATGCCGCGATCATAACCGCAGGTAGCTGGGCCGCTGTAGTCGTTTGTCCTGCCCACATGGTCACCCAAACAACCATCCCGCCAATGAAGCATTGCGCAATAAAATCGCGCGAGCGGTTCCAGCGACGCAATCTACGGCGAATCTGATCAGCATGCTCCTCGTCCTCTTCCTGCCATTGCACGAACGCTGCCGCTCTGCCACTGGCAATCCAGTCTCCCAGCCCGAGTACGCCGTCGGTCAGACGTGTGTACAGCTTGCTGTTTTCTCTTTTGAGCTGCACACGCCATCTCCAGGTCAGCTTTAAAGAAATTGCAGGAAGCAATGCAACAATAAACAACATATACAGTGCCATCCATAGTGCAAACATCGGATCTACACTGCCGAATGCCAGTACAGCCGCTCCGTAGATCACAAGTGCTGTAACAGCCGGGAATACGGTACGAAGATATATATCTTGCAGACGTTCTACATCATCGGCCAGTGCACCGAGCACGTCACCGGTTTGCATTCGCGAACGCAGAAACAGAGCCTGTGGTTCCAAAATGCGATAGAGCTTCACTCGCTGATCTGCGAGCACACGCAAAACAGCATCATGTCCTGCCAGCCGCTCGACATAACGGAACACCGCCCGGAAGATACCAAAGGCACGTACACCTACAATCGGAACATAGACCATCAAAATATTTTCAGGACGCAGCGCAGACTTGGAGATCAGATATCCAGAGGTGAAAAGGAGCATCACCGCACAGAGAGCCGCGCAAGTGCCCAGTGCAATCGCACCGATCAATCGCCAGCGGTACTGTACCGCGTATGGAGTAATCCAGCTATTTTTCTCACCTTGTGCGCCTCGTTCGGTCTCTGTCCCTGGGTGTCCGGATCTCATCTCATATCGCCTCCATCTGCGCTTCAATCATGTGATAATATACCCCTTTTCGTGCAAGCAGTTCCTGATGTGTGCCTGTCTCCGCTACCGTACCGCCATCCATGACAATAATGCGATCCATATGCGGCATCCAGTGCAGACGATGCGTTGCCAGAAAGACAAGTTTACCTTCGAACAAGGGTAACATCGTCTGCTTCAATTCATATTCGGTCTCGACATCCAGATGTGCCGTAGGTTCATCAAGCAACAGCACACTGCGTTCACTCAGCAAAGCTCTTGCCAGCGCTACACGTTGCTCCTGACCGCCGCTGAGCTGTCTGCCCCCTGCACCAATCGGTTCATGCAGTCCATTTGCCAGAGATGACAATAGCTTTGTCAGCCCCGCTACCTGTGCCGCTTGAGCTACTTCCGCATCGGATGCCTCCGGCATGTAAAAACGAATATTATCCGCAATGGAACCACTGAAAATATACGGATGCTGCGGAATCGCCGCCGTCTGGCTACGCCAGGCCTTGAGCCGTTCCAGACTTAGAGGCTGGCCATTGACCAGAACTTGTCCGGCTGTTGGAAGCTGAAAACCTGCGAGAACATCGATGAGCGTTGATTTTCCGGCTCCACTAGCGCCAATGATTCCAATTTTCCCAAGACCCTTCAGCTGGAAAGTAACATCCTGAAGGGAGTAGGCTCCCTCTGCTTCATGCTGAACCTGAATATCCTTCAGCGCTAATCGGCTATGCTCTCCCCAAGATGATGAAGTTGCCACATCATACATCTCATGTTTATCCCGGTTAAATACCACTCGCAGTTGTGAAGAGGAGACAGAACCATTTTCATTTTCACCCAACACTTCAGCTTGATCCAATGCACTTGCACAAGCCTCTGTCTGACGTTGTTCTGCGGCCTTGCCTCGTTCAATCACTTGATTAATCGCTTCGCCAGCTTCCTTGCCATCCAGAGTCGCGTGGTAATCCGCACCCAACATGCGTACGGGCAGGAAATACTCAGGTGCTAGAATTAATACCGTTAGAGCAGGAAACAGTGACATATGTCCTTCCGTAAGCCGGAGTCCGAGACCTACTGCAACGGACGCAACCGACAACATGGTGAAGAAATCCAGCGCAAATGAGGACAAAAAGGCCATACGTAGTGTGGACATCGTTGCTTTTCGGTATCGCTGGCTTACTTGCATGATGGAGCCTTCGTGTGTTTTGCTTTGCCCCAGCGTTTTCAACGTTTCCAGTCCACGCAGTGTATCCACAAAATGATTCGCCAGCGCTTTGTAGGACTTGAATTGTCCATCGATCTTACGCTGAGTCGCCAGACCAATGAGAATCATAAATACGATCAGAATCGGTAGCGTCAGCATTAATATCACACCGGACATCGTATCCAGTTTGAATACATAAAGCAGAAGGACAACAGGTATAAACCCCATGCCCAACATACGCGGGATAAACAGCTCCAGATACGTTTTATATTGGGAAACCCCTTCACGTGCCAGTGTCACCAGATGTCCCGTACCTTCTGTCTTGGCATAACGTGGCCCGAGTCTAAACCATTGTTCCGTCATCTGTTTACGCAGATCGGTTCCGGTTCTCTCCGCATACCGCGTAGTGACAAGTTGTAACCAGAATGACAAGGCATAGCGGGCGGAAAAAGCAGCCAGAAACAGCAGCAGCACCGGATACTGTGACGAAACCGCGGCACCTTCGAACAACGCCGTAATCGCCTGTGCCAGCCATTTGGCCTGCATAATAATCGTCATCGCCTGCAAGAGCACCAGCGCAGATGCCAGTGCGAGTACCGGCCGGATGCCCGGCAGCTTCATTAGCCCGCGTCCCATGTCAGTACTCCAGGTGGTGCTGTTCGTTCAGACGTTTGCGGAAAATATAATAACTCCAGATCTGATATCCAAGTACAAACGGTAACAAGGTGCACGCAACAATAGTCATCACTTTTAATGAGTAAGGTCCCGATGCTGCGTTATATACGGTCAGATCAAATGCCGAATTGATGGAACTCACCATAACTCGTGGGAACAATCCGATAAATACGGAGGCAAAAGCAATGGCAATAACCGCACCTGTCATCCCGAAAGCCCAACCTTCACGCTGCTGACGAATGAAGTAAGCCGCAAGAGCCAGTGCCATGGCACCAAGCAGAACAATAATCCAGAGCGCCCAGCCACGAACAGCAAACACATCGGTCATCAGATAGGTCAATAATGCGTATATCGCAAGCACTGCAACCAGCGGCATCATTACCTTTTTCGCCAGGTGAAGTGCCCGTTCTCTCAATTCACCTACGGTACGCAAGGAAACAAATAACAGCCCGTGAACCAGACACAATAACGTTACACTCAAGCCACCCACAACGGTGTACGGATTCACAATATCCAGGAAACCGGCATGCATTTGCATTTGCTCATCAATGGGCAGACCTTTCATCAACGTTGCAAAAACAACCCCAAACAGGAATGGCAGTAAAGTACTTGCCACTACGATAATAATGTCCCATGTTTTACGCCAGCGCTGCTGTTTCATTTTACTGCGGAACTCAAAGGCGACGCCGCGTCCAATCAACAACAGCAACACAACCACCAGTGGCAGATAGAATCCGCTGAACAGCGTTGCATACCAGTGCGGGAAAGCCGCAAACATGGCACCGCCTGCGGTCAGCAACCAGACCTCGTTTCCATCCCAGAATGGCCCAATCGAATTGATTAATGTACGACGTTCACGATCTGTTTTGGCAATCAGACCCGTAGACATCCCTACCCCGAAGTCGAATCCTTCGAGAAAGAAAAAACCGATAAACAATACGGCGATCAGTACAAACCACAACTCACTTAGTAACAACGGAATACCCCCCATCTACGCCAAACGGATCAGCCGGCTCATCATGCTCGTCTGACTTATCGACGGCATATGGACCTGCTTTGATTTTGCGTACAAACAGATACACCATCACGATGCCAAGAACCGTATACGCCGCAGTAAAGGCAATCGTGGAGAACAAAATCATTCCTGCGGAAACATTAGGTGACACACCTGCCTCGGTCGTCATATACCCGAACACCGTCCATGGCTGTCTTCCGACTTCAGTCATAATCCATCCTGCTGAATTCGCAATAAACGGCAGGGAGATCGCAAAGACCATCAGACGCATAAACCAGGGTTTCGCCACTTCCAGCTTCTTGCGCCAAGCCAGATATGTACCATACATCGCAAGCAGAATCATCAAGCCGCCTGCAGCAATCATGACACGGAAGCTCCAGAATGTGGTTCGCACTGGTGGAATGTAATCTCCGGGTCCATACGTTTGCTGGTACTCGGCATTCAGTTCTTTCATGCCTTTGACACTACCGGAAAATTTACTATAAGAGAGATAACTGAGTAATCCAGGGATTTTGATCTCACCGGAGTTCTCCTGTTTATCCGGGTCAATGGAAGCGATAACCGTCCACGGTGCCGGGTCTTCAGTTGTTGTCCAGGTTCCCTCACTTGCAGCCATCTTCATCGGCTGTGTTTCCACCAGATATTGAGCCTGGAAGTGCCCTGAGAAGGCCACGCCCAGCGAGGAGACAAGACCGATAATAACCGCGATGTTAAAGGATCTGCGGAATACTTCGACATCCTTCTTTTTCATTAACTTATAAGCACTAATGCCCGTCACGACAAAGGCTCCCGTCATTAACGCACCAAAAATCGTATGCGGGAATTCAACGAGAAACTGTCCATTTGTAATGAGTGCAAAGAAGTCATTCATCTCCGCCCGGCCATTATTGATGGCGAATCCAACGGGATGTTGCATAAACGAGTTCGCTGCCAGAATCCACACCGCTGACAGGAATGTGCCGACAAATACAAGCCAGATACAAGCCAGATGTACTTTTTTGGACAGTCGATCCCAGCCGAATATCCATAAACCGATAAATGTGGACTCCATAAAAAATGCCAGCAAAGCCTCGATCGCCAGCGGCGCACCGAAGACATCACCAACAAAGCGGGAATACTCCGACCAGTTCATACCGAACTGGAACTCTTGCAAAATACCGGTGACCACACCGACGGCAAAGTTAATCAGGAACAACTTGCCCCAGAACTTGGCCATCGTTTTGTAAATCTCTTTTCCCTTCGCAACATACAACGTCTCCATAATGGCTACCAACAGCACGAGGCCAATGGATAGCGGTACGAAGAAAAAGTGGAAAATCGTTGTAAGTGCATACTGGATACGCGATAACATAATCGGATCCATACCTTTACCCCTTCTTTCTGCTCGCTTTAGCAAGATACGTAAATGGCTTTGAAGCGGGCTTCTTCGCTGTCTGTCCTCCAAATACGTTGATGAACGTATTGTGCCAGATTACCTAATTTTCACATGTGATAATTATCACTAACTCGTCCCTCTTACGTAAAAAAAGTGACCTCGGTCACACAATAGATAAAATTAAGCCTATTTATCAGGCTTGTTCGTTGCCTGATTGGTCTTGACTGATGCACGTATTCATGGAAGTTGTTCATGTTTGGAGACAAATGCCCATATGTTAGTGTCAGACGGAGATATTTGAAGTGCTACAGCGGCTTTTTACATACCAAAAATCCCTTATCAAAGTGTGGTGAGTTACAAATGAAACATGCTGAACCGTTAACAGATGCGGATCCAAAGCCAAAACAGAGGGAAGAAGAGGATATAAAACAGGCAACAATGGACCTGTCTGTGTCCACAGACCTTGCAGTTCAATATGTGATTTTCCCGCGAAAAGGAGGCTGGTTATCCTTCCCCTACCCGGACATCGTTGCTTTATTTGCAGCTCAAGAAGGCACGATCTTATATGTCAGTAGCCGTACGGCTGAGGAAGAAGAATTACCAAAATCCATTCAGGTGATCTCTCTTTCGGAAGCGGAGAACCGATTACAGGAACCACATACAGTTGCAATCGTCGCACACCCATACTGGCTTATAGCGGTAGCTTCACTACAACCTGAATTATGTATTGCACTATTGCCTGAACCCGTAGGAGATGAAGCTGCATCTCCACTCTGGGAGAGCAATATCTCCAGACTTGTCGGCATTGCCGATCTAGTGGCCACATCCTCGGAAACCCGGTATATGAAGCTGCTCTTTCAAGGTACCCGTGCCATCTGGCTAGGGGGAGAAGACACTTCACCAGCCGGTTACATCCATTATGACGGTACACGTATTCCACTGCGCGATTATGAGATATTTTTTATGCATGCACTTCAGCAGGTACTGACTGGTAAACCAGACCGCGTTACCACGCTTCAATGTCGTTTGCGAGCCGACTACTACAGACAGCTCCGAGCCAAAACAGGTGCTCATGAAACCATCTCGTTTCTTCTGTCCGCATATGAGTATTTACTGGAAGATTCACGTGCCGCCGCCTCACTCAAGGAAGCATTCACTCATGCTGTCATCAACGGAAGGCAGGATTGTGTGGTGTCTCATTACCGGTTCCTCTCCGCCATCTATGCGAGATCAGGTCAGATTGAAGAAGCTCTACAGGTGTTTGGCATCAGTGCAAATAACGAGCAGGAACGTCATCATTATGAGCAATTGTGCCGCTGGCTTGAAGCCGGAGAGGAACAGTTGGTTCGAGCGGAACTGCTGCGCATCAATGATGATTACGGCAGTGCTCTGCGCGTTCTGGATGAGCTTGGCGGGGAAACGGCAAGGCATTGGAAGTTCCGTATCTATCAGGAAACAGAGTGTGTGGAGGATGCGCTCGCGCTCGTTCATGCCAGTGATATTCAGGATGCGACCAGCCTTCTGCAATATCGACAACTATCCGGGACGGCACTGGCTCTTCGAGGGGAACGTCACGGTGCGGTAAGGCTGTTTCTGGAGACAGCTGTGGAGGATGAAGAGGCCTTAGCTCGGATTATGGAACTGGAGCTGCTCGATCAAGCCGTACAACAGTTGCTTGGGGAGGTGCCTTAATGATAGACCCGAAGAAGCGCAGAACCCCTGGAAGTAGGCCCGTTATGCATGATTCGCTTCAATCGTCTTCGAGTTCCGAAGCCCAAAGCCAAAACTTCTCAAGTCAAGTTCATCGCATCATTAACTCACGGATCGAAGAGGAAACGAATTCTTCCGCGAGCCGTGATGTAGAGGTAGACGCGTACGAACAAAACTCTCCCGTACGTCGGGTGCGCAAAAATAAAAACAACAAGCTGACTGCCATGCTTCAGGTACGTAATGAGCAAGGACGGTATCTGGAAGAAGTGTTGCAAAATCTGAGTGAATTCGTGGATGAAATCGTCATTGTGGATGATGCCAGTACAGATGGAACACCGGAAATATGCAGAGCTTTCCCAAAAGTAGTTCGTCTTGATGTGTTAGAGAAGCCACTGTTTGCCGAAGAATGGCGCCTTCGCAACACGTTATGGCAAGCTGCCGTCAGTACAGATCCAGACTGGCTTCTCTCGGTAGATGCCGATGAACTATATAGTGCTGAAGCCAAAAAGGCAATGCGCAAACTCATTGATCAGGACTACGCAGACTGGTTTGCCTTCCGATTCTACGATATGTGGGGTTGCCGAACACATTATCGGGAAGATGAGCTGTGGTCCATGCACAAACGTCACACTGCCTCCCTTGTCCGTTATATGCCGGGCTATCCTTACTTTTACCCGCAACAGAATCACCATGTTCCTCGTCTCCCCGCGTCCTGCACCGTGTTACCAGGGGTATGCACTGAACTGAAAGTTCAGCATCTCGGCTGGGCTGGAAGTTTGGAGGATCGGGTACGCAAATATTTACGTTACAAACGTATTGATCCGCATGGGGAATGGGGCAACCCAGCGCAGTATGAGTCCATTCTGGACCCTGAACCGCGCCTGCTCCCTTGGAAGGAGGAGTCGTAATATGGGTGTGGTCAGCATACTGACCCATAGTTTCACCGATGGTTACAACCGGGAGTTTGGCCGGGTATTTGGCGGCGGGCTGGAACGTTATATTCTCGATCTATGCAGTGTCATCCGCGGACTCGGACATATTCCCGAGGTACACCAGCTGTCCTATTTCGAAGCATTCCAGACCCGAACCGAACAGATCGACGTCTATGGTTACGATTACGACATGGAAAATGTACCGGAAGCTTTTGACCGGATGGCCGCAGCCGCTCGCGGTCCAATCATCTATGCCAGTTGCCTGTGGCAACCCATCACCTATAAACCTGGCAGTCTCGGAATATGCCATGGCATTAATTGGGATCGCCCCCGTCTGCCGCTTGAGACGAAACGCCAGGTTGCCGATCACATTCAGCTCGCGCTGGACGGACTGGTTCGCATCGTTTCGGTAGACTCTCATTTCCAGACTTTCTGCAGAGCAGCTTGTATGTATACCGTTTCAGAACAAATTGTGCTGATTCCCAACGCAGTGGACACCTCTTATTTCATCCCGGCTCCGCCAAGCAGGATGCTCACACCGCAACATGAAGAGGAATGGTTGACGGCATGGAAAAGAGACACTGCATTTCAGGATGAACATGAAGACATTCTTGTTAAGGGATACAGAGAGGATGCAGCAGATCATCATACAGCAGGCCTTAATGATTCAGATTTATATCGCAGTTCAGGGGAAAAAGCCAGAACGCAGAGTTTTAAGCCAGAGCAGGGTCAACTCCCCGGTGTAGGTGCTTTTTCTTTCGAAAATGAATTAGCCGAACCTCCCTCTCATCAAGGTTACGATCATATGAACAACGCTGTACCTGTGCCCGCTCTTCGTCCAATCCGTATTCTGTATCCACGTCGCATCAGTAGCGAGCGGGGGATCATCCCTATGATGCTTGCCGCGGATAAGCTGCTCGGGGCATTTCCGGATGTAGAGGTTGAATTCGCCGGAGAACTGGTCGAAGGCAGTACGGTGGGCAGAGCCTTTCGCTATTGGCAGCGTACACATCCGCATATGGACCGTATCCACCAGCATACGTACGATTTCAAAGATATTCGTGAAGCTTATCATCAGGCAGATATCGTTGTCATTCCTACCCTATTCTCGGAGGGAACCTCCTACGCATGCTTGGAAGCGATGAGCTGTGGTCTTCCGGTGATCGCTTCCAATGTCGGCGGACTCAATGATCTGATTCAGGATGGGTTCAACGGATTGCTCGTGCCTCCGGGTGAGCAGGCACTGACTGCTGCGCTCATCAGGCTTGTTCAAGATCGCACCGAGCGGGAGCGACTGGGTATCTATGCCCGCGAAACTGCACTGTCTTATGATCTGTCCATATGGCGTAGCCGGTGGAGCAGGGTACTGGAATCTTTTTTGGCTGATACAGGAGTGAAGGAGGCGATTCAAACATGATGGACACACCCGACACCACGGCAATGATGGAATCAAGGTACATCCGGCAAAGCGATCCGAAAACAGATACGCTCGTTTTCCCGCTTCATCCCGCATGGTGGAGCCGTCCTTATGAGTATGAGTGGGCGCGGCAGTTTGCACGTTCAAGCGACGTGGTACTGGATGCAGCCTGCGGCATTTCACACCCGTTCAAATTTTGGCTCACGGAGCATTGTCGTGAAGTTCACGCGTGTGATTGGGATGAACGCATCCTGTCGGATGAGGCGATTCGTCTAGATATTGCGGCTGATTTTGGCGAACAGGCGGCTCTCCATCTGCCCGAGCATTACCTTACTCGGCTTCACCGCGCTCAGGCCAATCTGGCTCAGCTTCCGTATCGTCCCGAGCAGTTTGACCGCGTATTCTGCATCTCTGTTCTGGAACATCTCGACACGGGCACGATGCTGCGGGCTTTTCGCGAATTCGCTCGGGTGTTGAAGCCACGCGGACAGTTAATCGCCACTTTTGATGTGCCCGAGATGCGACCGGATTTACTGGAGACGATCATGGCTGTCACAGGGCTGACGATTGAAGATAAGTTAACCGTGGAAGAGCCTGCGGACGCCATCTCCTCGGAGATGTATGGCGCACCGATCCGCTGTTTCAGGGCTGTGATATGCAAGACGGGAAAGGGATAGTGACGTTAGTGAGGCACAACATTTTAATGCACCTATCTTTACACACGTTATACAGTACTTCATCTGATCTATATAATTTGAACTAAAGATTTTACATAGTCCACTCCGATGACAGAAGAACCTGGAGAGTAGCGGTTATCCCCAGATTTTTTGGATTCCCTTTTCCAAAGGGAAAAATCCGGTGATAAAGGCGAAGCGTATGCTTCCGATGCTAGCTTTCTTTCAGAAAGCTTTTAGCTCCGCTTTTCCAGGTTTTTTCTGTCTTCTCGTTATTGTGTAAAAGAATAGTTCAACTTATATAGCATCTAAATAAGCACTCTCATAGAGGCTTTTGATAAGAAAACGATCGGGTATCCAAACGTAATATGAGGAAACGGTAGTGTTACGGATTGCATAACGAATTGCATAGTTATATGTTTATCCGTCTGAAACAGCAGGCCAAACTTGTGGTAAATGCAGTGTGTGCCGGGATACCCCGGCTTTTTTGCTGTGCTGTGAAGTCGGGGCATCCCGGAGACATCCGGCGCTATGGGTACGCCGGATTACAGGTATACCAGCAGCATGTTGCACTGCTGCTGGAAGGCTGGGGCATGGGCTGCGCCAGAGGCCGTCAGGCGCAGCAGGGTCTGTAGGCCCGGCGGCGGGGTCTTCGCCGGGCGGCCTTGGGCGGCAGCATGCTGTGCCGTGATCCGGGCCGCGTAATCGGCCCAATCACGCGCCAGGCTCTGCCGCCCGGCTCGCAGCGCGAGCGTGCCCGCCAGGAGCGCATGCGCTGCGAGCGCCGGGGCGGGCACTTCGTCCGCGCAGGGCTGCTGCGCACCGCTAGGCGTGCCGCATAGCGCGAGCAGCCCTGCGCGGACGTGAGCGGGCGCGCGCAGCAGCCCGCAGCGGGCCGCAGGCGGGAGCGCTGCAAGCAGCGCCAGCGCGCCGGCTGGCGGAAGGGCCTGCAGCAGGCGCAGCCATGCGGGCCAGGCGCCCACGGCGGCGAGCGCTTGCGCGGGTAGCGCCATGCTGCTCGCGTAAGCGCCGCACGTTGCTGCGCCCTCGCCCTGCAGCAGCGCCTCGGCCGCACGCGCCACCTCCGGCACGGCTACATGCTGGCGCGTCGCCGCCGCACGCCTGGGCACGCCGCGCTCACGCTGCTTATAGCCCAGCGCCCACAGTGCCAGCACAGCCTCTGGCCCATGCTGCGCATGCACTGCCCACGGCCGGAGTGCCGCCCTCGCGGCTGCGTCCTCACCGATCTGGGCCAGCGCCAGCCCAGCGGCAAGCGGCTTCGCGCGCTGCGCCGGGACCAGTGCCCCCGCATGGCGCAGCAACCATTCCGGCCGATGCGCAGCCAGCGCGACAGAGACCAGTGCTTGCCATGCCGCTGGCGGCAAGCTCACCCCCTCGGCTACGCTAGCAATGGCCTGCGGCCGTCCCGTGGCTGCCCCAAGCAGCAACATTCGCTGCCATGCCGCCCCGTTGCCGGGCTGTATGCCCAGCGCTTCCGTATAGGACGCTTCCGCTTCTGCCCAGCGGCCATTCTGTTCATGTGCCATGCCTTCCAACGTTAGGCTGCGGTAGCTTCCGGCACCGGACACCGAGGTATATCTCCCTGCTGTCGATGCGGCGGATTTCGCCTGCTTTAACCATTCTAATGCACGATCTGCACGGTTCTGATCCAGTTCCAACACAGCGGCAAGTTCAAGCAGGTCCGGGAAATCATCATATACCGTTACCCAGTTCTCCACCACAGAGAGCGCCAGCTCAATCTGCCCCAACTCTCTCCACGTATATGCTGTTTTTAGTACCACATCCGAATGATATCCACACGTCGGATCAAGCTTTGCCAGCAGCGGCAGCAGTAATCGAATTGCTTCATCATACTTCGCTTGCTGAAACCACTCTGCAGCCAGCGCATAGAGCAGTTCCTGCTGATCTGGTGTCTGTTGCAGAGCCAGCCGAATCAATCTCATGTTACGCACATCTTTTCGTTTAGTAGCAATCACTTTATCCAAATAACCGTAATGAACAACCTCGATGTCCGAATGACGAATCCCTTGCGGCATCAACGCAAGAATAGAAGAAGCGACTTCCTCATGGATTCTCCCATGAAAAGCAATTCGGGGGTCATTTCGAAATAAACGGCACACCTCGTCCGTTACACGTTCTTCGCCTGAGTTACCCAGCAGACTCGTCACCTTAACCCAATACCCCCAGCTCTCTTCACTCCCCGCTTCGAGCCATTCCATTAGCTCTGACTTTGTCCATAACGTATGCATCCACATTTCATCGGCATCCAGTACCAGAATCCATGTAAAACTTGCGGCAGCAAGTGAAAGATTACGCGCCTGGCTAAAGTCTCCGTTCCACTCTGCACTAATGATGGTTGCATCATATCGCTGAGCAATAGCTACGGAATCATCCGCTGAACCTGTATCCACGATAATGATCTCGTCTATGATTTCACGTACAGAAGCCAGACAACGTTCCAGAAACTCGCTTTCATCCCTCACGATCATACATAAGCTAATACCTTCCTTCACCCGTACCCTGCCCTCCTTCCGTCAAAACCCTCCCTGCATATCCTTCGCCTTCCATGTATTGTCCGCCGCTCTTCCGACTCAGCCCTCGAATCCGTCTGCTCCAGGCAACTCCAGCCGAATATGCTGAATGACAGGCCAGTATGAAAGACGCTGCCTTTTCCCAGGCTCCACCTGTTCCGTATCAGACGTCAGTTGCGCCAGATGGTGATCTGCGGCACGAATTAGTCCTTTAACTAGCCAGCTCGTTCCGCTAAGCGTATCCGAAGCTCCTGTAAAAGGTTCTCGAATCAACTTTTCGGCATCGATTATATCCCGTTCAACTTGTTCTCCCTGACTTCTCTCCTTCGCCAGTCTTTTTTCAGTTGCATCATGCACCTCATCCAGCAGTTGCCTCCCCCGTTGAATCAATCCATGCAGTGCCTGCCATCTTCCAGACTGAACACACCCTTCCAGCATCAGCCCGAGAGCTTGCCATCCGTCGTACAACTCTGCATGATCTGCGTCCGCCACACCCTCAAGTGTAGCTGCATTCTCCATGTTCGATCTGTTCCCCATCTCTACTGCGACCTTTCCCCATCCTGTAGACCCTGACTCTTCCTCAGATGCACTCTCCCTGCCCTCGCCTACCTGTGAGCCGTTCATCAGCCAACGGGTGAAGGCATCCTGGAATTTCATTTCCTGCCTCTCTTTCCCACTCAGCCATTGCAAGCGTTCAAGCCAACGGGCAGCCATAGGTGCAAATGAGCCCTTTTTTCGCTTCACCGTTTCGAGTTTCAAACGCGCGCTACTCCAGTCCCCTCGCTGTACATGCAGAACAGCTTCAGCTATAGAACGTTTCTCCCGTTGCTCGCCGGAAGAAGCAGATGGTAACTCCCCGAGCAGTTCAAGCGCCGCATCGTAACAATGGCACTGTTCCAGAATACCTAGTACTTTAGATAAAGCTTCCTCCGAGCTCATGGCAAAACGCGACTCCATCACCGCTGGAATTTGCCCCTCCTGCCCGGATACCCGCATGATTCGAAATAGGCGATACAGTGGCGGTACCAAGCTGGATTTTGCCCGCACCGTTTCCACATAAGCATCGACCGCTCCCTCAAGATCGGCCTTTCCTTCCAGCAAGCGGCCCAGCGTGTACCATGTCTGGTATGTGCCCATGCCTTCCTCTGTGTGAAAAATCGCTGGCGGTGGCCCCTGCTGAACGGCTTTACGAAGCCACATCTCAGCAGCATCCGTATCCCCCACAGCATCCGCACATATCGCCCGATGATGCATCAGGTCTGTGTATTCTGGAAAAAGTTCCAGCGCCGCGTCCATAAGTTCCAGCGCCTCCTGCCAGCGCTCTAAATGCTCCAGACAGCGGACTTCGTATTTCAATAGCAGATGAGCATAACTGGTCACTGCAGCATCATCAATCATCTTCCGGGCTTTACCGAACGATTCCAGTGCCTGCTCCGCTTCACCCACACGCAAATACTCCACGCCCAAGTTATAGTGATGGAACGGTTGATCTGGCTCTTCTTCCACCGCCTGTTGTAGCAAACGCACGTTGCGATTCACCTTGTCCTTGCGCTCCACAACAACCGTCTGATACCCGTAATGGTGAATCACCATGTCCGTGATATGAAACGCGGCCTCCGGATTTCGCTCACAGATCGCCGCCGCAATCTGCTCATGGATGCGACCTTTGAACCGATGCTCAGGATGACTGCGAAACAAACGTAGCACCGGATTGACCGTTGCGCCCTGCTGACCCGAACCCGTATAGTTATGAATATTTAAAAACAATCCGTCGCATCCGCTGACTTCCGTCCAGCTCCTGATCTGCTCCCGAGCTGTCGCTTCCAGCGCCTCGTCCGCATCAAGAAAGAGAATCCAGTCGCCGGAAGCCTGCTCCAGGCCAGCATTTCGTGCGGCGGCAAAATCATCGCACCACGCAAACTCAACCACCGACGCGCCATACTCCCGCGCAATGGCCACACTGAGATCAGATGATCCAGTATCTACTACAATGATCTCATCTACCACATCCCGCACACTTTCAAGGCAACGTGGCAACATCTCTTCCTCATCCTTGACGATCATGCACAGAGAGATCCGCTCGGCCTGACTCCGCTGTCTCTGATGCTGATGTGCCTGCATGATGATTCCTCCTTTCTTTTGCATGATATACTGTCCGCCAAGGTATCCCCTCCGCTGTTCGTAACTGTTTCTCCAAAACCAGCTGCTGATCCGCAAGCACCCTAACCTCGGAAGAACGATTCCGTTCCTGACGAATTAAACCAAGGGCCATCTGCAAGTAACAGATAGCCGCTCCAGCACGGGCTTCACTGAAATCCGGTTTTTGCTCCAGTGCCTGTTCCAAAAGCGACAGTGCTTGATCCAAATGTCCTTTGGAGTACAGCGTTTCGCCCAGACAGAACAGCCCTTCCGCATCCAGTTCTCCTTCCGTCATACACTGAATCAGCATCTCGGCGGCAATCATCGTGTATCCATGCTGGTGCAACAGACCCGCATAATTCCGCCGAATTTCTGTTTCTGTCCTCTCAGGATCTGACATGATACGAACCAGTCGCTCATGCAACTGCTGTGCGATGACCAAATGCCCGCTCTGAATCGCACGAGCCACTAACTGCCTTGCGATCATTTGCACAGGTTCACTCCATTGCAGAAGCTGCCCATCCGATACAGCAGGTACAGGAGCGATAGAAGAACTAGCTGATAGAGCCGCAGGCTTATACTCAAACAGTAATCGGTCCGCTACCTTCCACATTCCCCTCTCTAGAGGAGATACTTTAGCGAAGAAAGATGAAGGCAACCGCCTGCCACTCGCCCAACACGCTAGCGCCCAATCACTTCGCTCATCCGATTGAAGGCTCATATCAGCAGCATCCTCCACTCCTGACGTGATGACAGCCGAGAAAGAGGTCCGTTTATGATCCTCTCTATCCGCTTCTCCCCAGCTACTCTGAGCGAGATTCCATGCATCGGTAACTTGGCCTGCACACAACATCCAGTGAAGTTGATCACCTACTGGAATATGAATATGGGATGCCTCACCACCCAGAAGAAGTAGTGCTTGTTTATACGCTCCACAATTAGCGAGGGCATAGAGCATATGCATCAGCACAATCTCCGTTTCCTTTCCCAAAGAGGGATGTGGCCGGTTCATTTGATCTGCATGATCTGTCGTCACATGGATCTGATGTAATCGATGAGCTAGATGAAGCAACCGATCTGCAATGGATTCGTCCGAAACTCCCTGTTGTTGCAGTGCATCCGCCAGCCCCATCCAAGCCGGTCTGTAGGTAGATAGATGCTCCAGGGCAAGCTCATATAGCCGAACCGCTTCCTGCCCGAATCCCCGTTGCTGTGCCAGCCGAGCCATCGATGTATATGCCCGGTAACTGCAAGAGCCTGCTTCTGTCACGTAAAAAGCTTTGACCACGGCTTCACCGCCGCCAGACCTTCCGTGATCATTCGGACTAGAGCCACAGTTGCACGCCCGTGCATAGGCACGATAAGCCCGTTCCTGCAAGCCTTGTCGCTCCAACACTTCACCGTATATCAAATGCAGATCAGCGTATGCAGGGTAACGTTGAGTTTCTTCGGAAAGCAACAGATGTGCTTCTTCGTAACGCTCCAGTTCTACTAGCACTTTGGCCAAATCTCTCACAAGGGTGGAGCGATAGGGAGCTCGCCATTTGGCCTGTTTCAGTGACTCACGAAATGCCTCCACCGCCTGTTCCAAATCACCCAACTGGCAGCGTGTTACGCCCAGATTATACAAGTGAAAAGGATCTGCAGGATGATCGGCAAGCTCCCGCTCAATCAGGCGCAAATTACGCTTGCTCTTATCCCCTTTGGCGATTACGGTAGCAAGATAACCATCATGCCCCAGACGCAAAGGAGCAAGCGGCTCTTCTTCGACTTCTACATCTATTTCTACTTCAACAGCTGCTGAATGATCTACTGTACTTATTTCCAGTGAATCTAAGTGTATATCGCTCTTACTTATGGACTTATTTGGTGTAACGGCATCGCTCTGATGGTCCGTGTTTTGGCGAAACAACTGCTCATGAATTCGCCCTGTGTACTGGTAACCTTGCTGAGCACGGAACAGCCGTACAGGATGGGACAGGATCTTGTCCTCTATCCCTTCGCCGTATTGATTTTCGATCGTGATGCGTAATCGGGTGATGCTTTTATGGACGTTTGGCAAAACATTCATCAATTGATCCAGACCTTCGATGACATACTCATCGGCATCCAGACAGAGAATCCATTCGGTCGTTGCCAGGGGCAGGCTAATATTTCGAGCTTTAGCAAAATCATCTTCCCAACTGGCGTGCAGTACTGTCGCACCATATGTTCTGGCCATATCAGCTGTCCGATCGGACGAGCCTGTATCCGTAATGAACCATTCCGAACCCGCTTGCTTCAAGCTGTCCAGACAGCGGGGCAGGTGATGCTCTTCATTTTGCACAATCATATGAATGCCGAGTAACCGGTTCTGCATCCGCAGTGACCTCCAATACAAAAAAATACATGAAGCCCACTAAAGTGAACTCCATGTACCTATATGACAGCAGAGCAGGTTATGTGCCTTGTCCATTGAAGAACACGTCAATCGTGCTTGGTGCACCGAGCAAGCTTGAGCGATAAGAAAGACGTGTGTATTTCAGGAAACGTTGCGGTACCAGAACATCTACAGAACCGGATAGAATCCCTGTTACCGTAGTCACATCGGTGTACCAGTTGGTTCCGTTCGCACTGATCTCCACTTGGGCATCCACCCTGTTCACACCTGGTCCCCTGTTATACACGAAAAAGGAGTATGTGCCGAATACACTCGTGGTCACAGCAGGTAGCGGTGTGAATGTGTTAGCAGTCGGTGTGCCGACAAGTTGGTTCTCCTGAAAACTTTTTTGCGAGATGGAGGTTACGCTGCTCAGTGTACCGGCCGTAATCGTTGCGCCAAGCACGCTGGTAATTGTACCGTTCAACAAGTTGGTTAACGTTCCGGCTGTGATCGTGGCACCGAGAACACTTGTGAGGGTACCATTCAGCAAGTTCGTCAATGTGCCAGCCGTCACAGTGGCACCGAGCACGCTGGTGATCGTTCCGTTTAACAGGTTCGTCAGCGTTCCGGCCGTCAAGGTAGCACCAAGCACACCGGTAATCGTACCTGCTGTGATCGTTGCTCCGAGGACATTCGTAATCGTTCCGTTCAACAAGTTCGTTAACGTACCTGCGGTAATGGTCGCGCCCAGTACACTGGTGAGCGTACCATTTAACAGGTTCGTTAAGGTACCTGCCGTCAACGTTGCTCCGAGCACACTGGTAATCGTTCCGGCGGTAATCGTAGCACCCAATACACTCGTGATGGTTCCCGCCGTGATCGTTGCTCCAAGCACATTGGTTATCGTACCGTTTAGCAAGTTCGTCAGGGTCCCCGCAGTCACCGTTGCTCCAAGTACACTCGTGATTGTCCCAGCTGTTATCGTCGCGCCGAGCACGTTCGTGATCGTACCATTCAGCAAGTTGGTCAGCGTTCCAGCCGTGATGGTTGCACCGAGTACGCTGTTAATTGTTCCTGCGGTGATCGTTGCTCCGAGCACACTGGTAATTGTACCGTTCAACAGATTAGTTAATGTTCCGGCAGTGATTGTTGCACCGAGGACACTCGTGATGGTACCGTTTAGCAAGTTCGTCAGGGTCCCTGCAGTCACCGTTGCTCCGAGCACACTGGTGATTGTTCCGGCTGTAATCGTCGCGCCGAGTACGTTCGTGATGGTACCGTTCAGAATGTTGGTGATTGTGCCCGCGTTAATGGTAACCGTGGTCAGACCTGAAATGTTGCTGATCGTCCCGTCTAGAATGATACCTACCACATTCCCGCTTGTATCCGTTCTGACGGGCTGAGCCGTACCTGTACTATCCTGACCAAAAATCAATGTTCTCAAGTTATCCGGATTCGTATTAAACGTTGTAAAGTTAGGCATGAGCCTCGTCCTCCTCCCTGGACAATCTGGGTAATTAAACTACCTTACGAGCATACGCTGTGCCTGAAAATATACATCAAGCCGAGTAGGCTGAGCCGGATCTACAGGCAGGAGCACAAGCCGGGTATAGTGTAGAAATCGCAACGGAACCAGCGCCTTTGTCTGTCCCCCCTCAATGACTTCCTGACTATCCACCGCATAATCTACGGCATTCGGACTAACCTGAACTTGAACGATCGCTGGATGTTTTCCACGATTGACCACGCCATAACTGTACATGCTCAGAGATGAGGTGTCCTGCGGCGGGAGGGCATGTTCACCACGACCTGTCTCTGCTCCAGTGTAGGTATGCCCTGTAAAACAGTGAGTAGCACCAGGGAGTTTCGTGCGTGAGAAAACACCCTGTTTGAACCTAGGACGGGTAATCCGGGAACAAGGGGGCTTCAGCAGTTTGGCGCGGCGAGAACAACGGGATGGGCGGCGGCTGACATATTTAGTTTTTGGTTTCATTGTCTGCTGGGCTGAGGGTTTCGTTCTCTTCCTGCTTCGCTTGGCTGTTCGACTCATCTCGATTTCCCCTTAAAAAATGTGCTTACGCATCGTATGCCCGGAAGGAGAATACGGGCACGGCATCCGCCGTTATTTGGGAATTCGGATGTAATCCCCAAACGCTTTCTCTTCCTTTTACATATCATGCTAGTAATGAGGACAGGCGAAATAACGCAGGCTATAGGCTTTTTTCCATTTATTCCATGGTTCAGAGGAGGTCAAGCGGGATGACCAATACGAATGTATTCAACCAGTCCAATGGCCCTTTATTCACACAGCTGACCAACACATTTGCGGCCCCGGGAATCGGAGCAGCTCCAGACACCGGTGCGGCTGCGGCAGGCAGTTTTTTCGCCCTAACCACGAACAATACATCGATCCCCTCCAACCAAAATCTACTTCTGCAAATTTTGAATGCAGCAGGTAGCGGCAGAACGATACGCATTGCGAGCCTCGCAGGGGGCACAACAGCAGCAGCCACACTCGTGGTCTATTCCGGCGGAACCGTGACTGTCGGTAGCACACCCGTGCCTGTCAATACATTGCTAGGCAATGCCAACACCAGTATCGTAACGACAAGACAGAATACAGGGACACTTGGAGGTACCTTCACCAGCCTGCTCAGCATTCCGCTCACCGCAGGTCTGTATGCTCTCGATTTGAATGGATCTATTGTTGTGCCTCCGGGTCAATCGTTATCCATAAGCTTGGGAACAGGAAGCCAGGTGGGATCTATCAATCTATTTTGGTGGGAATTCTAACCTGTATTTTGAGTAAAGGTGGAGCGAATCATGCCGAACAATAATGTATTTAATCCCTTGAACCAACCCGTTTACACCTCCAATACCAACACATATATCTCACCTGGCATTGTTGCCCCACCTGAAAATAATGCGGGCAGCACAGGTAACCTGTACAATGCAGGTTCCACTAACTCCACCACACTGGGTTTGCTTGGAGGGAGCGTAACGGCCACTTTGCAACTCGCCAATCCAACTGGAAGCGGCAGAACATTGTATGTTTCCCGTTTGTCTGGTGGAATTACTGTTGCACTCAATCTGCTGTCTTCGTTCAGCGGCACGTTGACCCTAACTGCAAACGGTACACTCTCATCGCCCAGCACACTTACAGCCGTAAACAGTAATCTGTCCAGTAGTAACACAAGTGTTGCTCTTGTTCGATTTTCTACAGCAGCCCCATCCGGTGCTACCGCTATAATGTCCATGCCTCTGCAAGTTGGTCCATTTCAATCCAACGAGTTCGGTAAATACGTGATCCCTCCGGGTCAGGCCATAAACCTGTCCGTAACCGGATCACTCTCCGTTGCTGGTTTGTTAGCCTCCACGACGTATTTCACTTGGTGGGAAGTATGATGGTCTATAGCCTTGCCTCTGTGCAGGCCAAAGAACAGAAATAGCCACGTTCGGATAAGGACCGAATGCGGCTATTTCGTATGTTAGGATATGGAACGATCCAAACAAGCAATTTAGGAGACGCCTTGCTGTTGCTGTGCAGATCCCACCTTTTCACTCGAAGTGGATCTTCTGTTAAGCGACCACAACATACGCTGGAACAGGATGCCTGTCAGACCAATGGCTAGCGTAGCCAGACCGATCATTTGAAAAGTCGGACTCGGTCCCGCCAAGCGGATGATCGCACCGCCAGCAAGCGGGGCAGCGACCAGCACAACGCTGTATAACGAGTTTTGAATGCCGAATACACGTCCTACATAGTCAGGAGAGGTCTCTTTTTGCAGCAAATAATTCATCGTGACCATAAACAGTCCATTCCCCAGACCTGTACACAGGCCCAACATAATAATCCATGCCGTCGACGTATCCGGATCAACCCAGCCGAGTCCTGCAATTCCGGCGCCAATGAGGAAATATCCGCCGCCTAGACCCCATCCGTACCCTAATCTCGGCAATCGGTTTAACAGCAAAATGATAAACACTGCTCCCGCACCTACGGATGAACCGAGCCAGCCGAGCATAGATTCATTACCTGGTTTGATTTCCCGAAACAGGGTCGTAAATTGATATTCGACCATCAGAATAGACATGAGGCCAAGACAGCCAAACACGATGGTATTCCTGACTGTATGGGTGTGGCGTAAATACTTCCAGCCCTGTTGCCACTGCTTGAAGAAAGTCTCGGGTTCCTTCCGATTCTCTTCGTTATGCTCATCGGTTGCTAAAGCTTCTTTCTTCTCTACCAAACGTCGCAAAGGCCATAATACAGCGCCCGATAACAGCCGAGCACACGCATTGATCAGAATGCAGATTTGTGGAGAAAAAAAGGCCAATACAACTGCACCCAGAAGGGGACCTGCTATTTTCGCACACTGATTCACAAACCCGTTCAGTGACGAGGCTTGAAACAGTTGCTCCTCTGCCACGATCTGCCGTGTCAACGCCTGCTGGGCAGGAACGTGAAACACACTCATCATCGCACGCAGAGCCAGAAGTGGCAGCAGCCATGCCGGGCTTGGTGCGAATAAAATGCCCACCGTTAGTGCAATGGTAATGCCATCACAGAGAATCATAATTCTCACTTTATGCAGTCGATCAGCGAGAGCACCAGCTACCGACCCAAACAAGATACCTGGCACAGCCATACAGACAGGGATCAGCGCGATAATCAACGGATCGGCTCCCCATCGGTAAGCCACCATGACTTGGATGGCGAGCGCATCGAACCAATCGCCAAAGGTGGCGAGTGCGTAAGCAACAAACAGACGCACAAACTTAAGATTAGTCCAGAGGCTTTTTGAGGTTTTTGCAGCAGATTTACCAGATGAATTATCTGGTGTAGATGAATCGGATGTGTCGTTTCTTGATGAATTAGCTGTCATACATGTACTTCCTCCCTTGATTACAGCGGTTTTGCGAACATGATGTCCTTAGCTGTAATCTTAGGTGAGCTATGTCAGAGGAAGATCAGAGGATAAGGAATTAGCGGATAAAAAGTGACGGATCGTCTTCACGATCTGCTGCCCGTATACGGACACGCCATAGGATTTACTGATTTCTGTATAAATCTGTTGGTATTTATTGCGGAGTCTCCCTTCAACTCGGTGATGATCCATGAACAGGAGAATTTGATACGCTGAATTAAGATAAAGCGGTGCATGGAGCGACATTTTCAATACTTCCAGACCGTCATCCATTCGCAGTTCAGCTTCTCGCACCCGTCCCTGCCGCAGTAGCCATAAGCCCTCCATCACCTGGAAACGGCCGATCTCCCGCAGATAAGGAGCGTCTTTTAATTGCGTGCGCAGAACGGCCATCTGTTCCTCAACGGCCTCACCGCTCCCACCCCATAGTTCAACAGACAGTGCAGTTATACTCACAGGTAACTTGAAATAGATTAACTGATTTGCTTCCATCACCCGATATGTTTCTTCCAACTGCTTCTTGGCTTCCTGATACTGACCCGTCTCGGCATAGATATCAATGATATTAAGAATCCTTAATTCCTGGCGGTGCTCGGCAGGCAAAACAGATGAATGAATCGCTTGTTTGTACAACATCAGACTTTCCGCAGGTTCAACGAGAGCATGGACATAAATCAGCAGCCAATACAGACGCTCCTCCAAGGGAAACTCCGCTGTGTTCATTAGCCAATCCAGATCTCCCTGTATGAAATGCAGGTACAACTGATAATACGGTTCTATTCGTACGCCGAGTGCCTCTTGTTGACGAATCAGCATCTGGATTGAATTCCCTTGGCCGAACAGATGATATTTCCGAAGCAGTCCATGCACAACTTCCTGCATCTCGGGATCATGGATAGACGGATTCGGGGGCAACACGGCCCTATTCTCCCGTAAAGCAAGCCGATATCCATAACCACGAACCGTATCTAGACTGACTTCATCCCAGCGCTTCAACTTCTTACGGAGACGATAGATGTGATCATCTACGGTGCGCTCCACCGGATATTCTAGCGGCCATACTCGATCCAGCAGTTGACTACGTGTGAAGGCCTTATCTTTGTTTTCGTACAGAAAATGCAAAAGCGCAAACTCCTTCGCCAGCAAGCGAATCGAATCCATTTGCTGAGATACCGTATAGGTTCCCTCATCAAATTGAAGAGACATTCTCGTTCCTCCCTTGTGTGCCCTCATATATGCCATACGCAGATCAGCAATCTGCTTTATCTTTTTTCTAATGTATCTATGTATCTCTCAAGTATTTTCCAACTCACACCTCTTCAAGATACCATAAAAAAAGCCCCTTGCGATAACGCAAAGGGCCCTGTTTCTCAAGCGATAGTTGTGGATGTGACTTCACATGAATTCAACCTTATCCCAATACCACGCGGTCATCCGCCATTTTTTTACCGCTGATCCGCTCGAATTCACCGAGCAGTTCCGGCACCGTAAGTGTGCGCTTACGCTCTTCACTGACATCGAGGATGATTCGTCCTTTGTCCATCATAATCAGGCGGTTGCCTAGACGAATGGCCTGTTCCATATTGTGCGTTACCATCAACGTGGTAAGTCTCATCTCACGGACAAGGGTCTCTGTCAGTTCGGTAATCAGCTCTGCGCGAGATGGGTCAAGCGCAGCTGTGTGTTCATCCAACAGCAGAATCTGCGGCTGAGTGAAGGTTGCCATCAACAAGCTGAGCGCCTGGCGCTCACCGCCCGACAAAAGACCCACCTTCGCATTCGGGCGTTTCTCCAGCCCGATTCCCAGTTTCTCCAGCTGCGCGTTAAAGATTTCACGTCTCGCACGGGTCACACCAAAACCAAGTCCGCGTCCCTTGCCGCGTTTGTACGCCATTGCCATATTCTCTTCAATGGACATATGCGGGGCGGTTCCAGCCATGGGGTCCTGAAAGACACGACCGATCCAACTACTACGTTTATGCTCCGGCAAGTTTCTGATTGAACGGTCGTTGATGAGCACGTCACCCATATCGGGTTTCATCACACCTGAGATAATGTTCATCAAGGTTGATTTCCCGGCGCCGTTACTGCCAATAACCGTTACAAAATCACCCGGATTCATAATCAGATTCACACCAACCAGAGCTGTTTTCTCATCCGTTGTGCCCGGGTTGAACAGTTTGGTGACTTGTGTAATCTCTAACATGCTACATGCCCCCCTTTGCCTGTTGGCCGCCGGAACGCATCAGCTCTTCGGTCCGTTTGCGAGCGAGGCTACGCTGTTTCATGGAACGCTGCATTGTCGGGAAGACGAGTGCAATAATAACGATAACGGCAGTGATCAGCTTCAGATCAGATGTATCAAACCATTCCACCTGCAAGGCAAGTGCAACCACAATCCGATAGATTATGGAACCAACGACAGCTGCCAGCGTCGCCCAGAATACCGTTCTGGCACCCAGAATTGCTTCGCCAATAATGACGGAGGCCAGACCAATGACAATCATGCCAATGCCCATTGTAATATCAGCAAACCCGGATTGCTGAGCAATAAACGCACCAGATAAGGCTACCAGCCCATTAGACAGACTGACACCAATAATGGTCGTTACATCCGTATTCGCACCAAAGCTGCGAATCATGCGTTTGTTATCCCCTGTAGCGCGAAGCGCGAGTCCGATATCTGTTTTCATGAACAGATCAAGCATGATTTTAAATACCAGCACAACAATAATGATAATGATCATGACATGTTCGCCTGAAAATGGCGTTTCCACGCCCATAATCGATTTATTCGGTGCGCCAAGAATACGCATGTTGATCGAATACAGGGCAATCATCATCAGAATCCCGGACAGTAGTCCGTTAATTTTGCCTTTCGTATGCAGCAGACCCGTTAGGGCTCCAGCGATCATGCCGCCAGCCATAGCTGCCAAGCAGGCCAGCCAAGGGGAGTAATCATTGGAGATCATGACCGCCGCAATAGCGCCTCCTGTAGTAAAACTTCCGTCTACGGTAAGATCGGGGAAATCCAGAATACGGAACGTAATATAAACACCCAGTGCCATCAGTGCATATAACAGTCCCAGTTCAATGGCCCCTTCAATGGAATTCCAACTTATACTCACACTGCTTCCTCCCTGTCTATCTCTACCGGAAAAGAATGAGGCGAACCCACCTGCTCGTTCGCCTCGCCTCCGTCTGCCGAAGTAATGTCAACCTTTCAGCTAATCAATAAATGAATCCGGCCATTGGTTCTTATTGGATAATATTGTTTGCCTGATCTTTCACTTCGGCCTTCATCTCATCCGTTACCGTGATGCCTTGAGCTTCAGCTGCCTTCAGGTTCAGGATCAGATCCAGCTTGTCCGGAACAGTCACCTTCATATCGCCCGGTTTGGTTCCATTTTTCAAGATGTCCGCAGCCATCTCACCGACTTGGTAGCCGTGGTCATAATATTTAAATCCTACGGTTGCAAAAGCACCCTTCTCTACCGTATCCCGATCACTGGAGAAGAACGGAATTTTGTTGCTGTTTGCCGTCTGGATGATCGTATCCACCGCACTTACAACGGAGTTGTCGAGTGTAATGTAGAATGCGTCGACTTTACCAACCAGCGAGTCTGTCGCTTGTTTGACTTCCGATGTATTGGTTACTGGTGCTTTAACCAGCTTGATGTTATGTGTTGCCAGAGCCTTCTCGGCATTATTCGCCATGACAACTGCATTCGGCTCACCTTCGTTAATGACCAGTCCTACTGTTTTTACATCCGGCAGGTTTTTAGCGATAAAATCAGCCAATTGCACAATCGCCTCTGGATTCGTATCCGATGCACCGGTTACATTGCCACCCGGTTTGTCCATATCACTCACGAGCTTCGCACCCAGTGGGTCCGTCACAGCTGCAAACAAGAGTGGCTTGTCCTTCACTTGTTGTGCGAGAGCCAGTGCAGATGGCGTCGCAATCCCGAGCACGAGGTCGTTTTTGGAATCACCGGCAATTTTCTGGGCAATAGACAAGTTGTTCGTGGAATCCCCTTGCGCATTGTTATAATCAATCTTGAGGTTTTTGTTCTCTTCAATGCCGGCATCCTTCAGAGCAGCGATGAAACCTTCACGTGTAGCATCCAGCGAGGGATGTTCCACAATCTGGGAGATGGCAATCTGGTAGGATTTCTCTGCGCTTCCGCCCCCTGTTGTGCTGTCTGAACCTTTGGACTCCGAGCCTGCACCACTGTTATTTCCGCAACCTGCCGCTACGATCATCGAAGCAGCCATCATCAATGACATCCAAAACTTCTTTTTCATCTGTAAGAACCCCTCTCCAAATGTTAAAAATGTGGTCTTCCGGTTACACTCCATCTTGTATCCCCTCAGGTACGATAGAGCGGAACAAAACAAACGCTTCAACGCATTGTTGCTTTGATCGACAAAAGCAGACAAATCTAGACTTTTGGCATGCGACTGAAGTCCATGCTGTGATGCTCTTTTATTGTTTTCCTAATATTAAAGGGCATCACGGCTTCCGTCAATGGTTGAACCGCTTCCATTTTTGTTTCACTCAGATTCGTGATAGAAAACTTTACATTATCAAAAAAGACAACCCCAAATAATGGGTTGCCTCATTTTTTATATCTACTTTAATCCATAAGCATCGATCTAATACGTTATATCGATCTACAATTTAAATTTCTCAATCTGTGACCGCAGTTGCTCTGACATATTAGCAAGTTCCGCTGATGAGGAAGCGACTTCCTCCATAGAAGCCATTTGTTGCTGTGCCGCTGCGGAGACATTTTCAGTCTCTGCTGCTGTCTCGCTAGCCGAATCAGCAATGAGGCGAATAGAGCCCACCAGGCTCCCCGTTCCAGAGACAATCTCCTCTGCCGCCGCTGTCACACTACGGATACTGTCAGCGACCTGTTCCACGGACGAGCGAATATTCGTAAACAGCTCACTTGCCACTTCGCCCGCCTGTTTGCCTTGAGCAGCCTGCTCAACGGTCTGCTCAGAAGCACGAAGTGTACGCTCAATCTCCACCTGAATGCGCCCAATAAATCCAGCAATCTGCTCTGCGGATGCAATCGACTGTCCGGCAAGATTACGAACTTCATCGGCCACGACGGCAAATCCTCGGCCAGCCTCACCAGAACGTGATGCTTCTATTGCCGCATTCAGAGAGAGGATATTCGTTTGCCGGGCGATGTTGCTGATTACACCTACAACCTCACCAATAGAGGTGGACAAACTGCTGAGGTTTTGAATCGTACCGGACAACTCACGAATTCCATACTCCATCTCATCCATCTTCCTACCCAGATCATGCATCGCTGTAGATCCATCCGTTGCGAGTACATTCGCTTCCGAAGCAACGGTGGATACATGAGAGCTATGTTCTGCGACGCCATTAATCTGCATCGCAATATTTTCCGCTACATCGCTACCATCTTGTACGCTCGACGTTTGACGCTCCGAGCCCTCGGCAACCACCATAATAGCCTCCGTAATGCTCTGTGATGCATTGGAACCTTGCTCAGCACCTACGGCTAGCTGTTTGGCAGAATCGGTTAATTGTCCGGATAGATCCGAAACATTCGTCATCAACTGATGTAGTTGCTCACTAGATCTATTAAATGAATGCAGGGCTGCGCTAATATCCGTTTTCCCTTTTACAGGAATGCGATACGTCAGATCGCCTTGTGCCAGTAGATCAATTCCGTGTGTGAGTTGACGAATGGGCTTTACAATTTTTGTCGCGATTAAAATACTGAGTAACAATGCTGCCGCAACGATGATAATTCCTACAGTTAGTACAAGTACGAGCAGATCATTAACCGGTTTTGAAAATTCACTCTCATCCATATATGTAACAACAACCCAGTTCAGTTCTGTTTGAGTCATGTATCCCAATCTTTTAACACCATCTATTTGAAAATCAAATGCAAGATAATTGCCTTTTACCGCTTCAGCAAATGCCTCATTCATATGGGTGTTGCCCATATCCGTAATATTACTATTCATAATCTTCGTCTCATCTGGAGAATAGATAAAGATTCCACTCGCTGTCGTCAACACTGCTTGTCCCGTGTTGCCGTGCTTAAATGCAATTACATCTTCGACCAATTCATTAATCTGATATCCAGCTGTATAGAAACCAACCGGTTGACCATCTTTCATAATCGGCGACCCAATGGCAACGCCAAGTTTATTATCTACTACAGAAATCAACGGTTCAGAGACATACGGACGACCCGCCTGAATTTCTTTTACATAAGGCCGGCTCGATAAGTCATATTCTTTACCTGTCGCGTCCATCGCAAACTGTCCTGTTACATCCGGTGAATAGAGAACCGTAGTAAACTCCGGATGTTGTTCTTTTAAACTGGAGAGAAATTGCATCTGTTGCTCTTTATTGTCCCCAATTGACGCACCTTGCTCGGCAATCATTCTAACGACGGTTTGTTGCTCTTTCATTTTGATATCCATTTCTTTGGCCAGCAATTTCGTATCTAATACGAGCTGTTTCGTTGAATAGCTTTTGACTTGATTCGATGTAGGAACATAGAAGGTAACCGAAAGGACCGCAACACAGACAATAACGATGATCAGTGAAGACAGCATGATTTGTCCTGCCGTTTGCCTTAATGAACAAAATGTGAGTATTGAACGAAGAAAACCTGATTTTTTCCGAGCCATGACCTATCCCCTTTTTTTTAGAAGCTATAATTTTTATATGATATATATCGGTATAATCACGAGTGTTTTTAATCCGAAAAATACCGCTTCTTAAAAAAAAATTTGGATCAGAATTCATATAACAAGTAATTCAACTCACATATGTTCATAATGAGATATGGGTGTGTTTATTCATATCAGAGTGAATAAACGTGTATAAAAACTATGTACAAGTGTTTTTTTAGATAAAAAAAAGACTGCTTCGACAATTCGAAACAATCTTATAGATGACCCGCTATGATGACTTCCCCGATACCTCACGAATCTGGTACTTACACTTCTTGCCGCCATCAGCATAACATTCAGTGCGCTCGACGTCCGCTTGCAATAGGGATCGAAATAGCTCCAGCTCACAACGACAAGCCTGCTTGTACACACTCGCAACCTGCACGATCGGGCAGTTCAGCTCGGTAATGACATACGTACCATCTTCTTCGATAGATGCATCAGCCATATACCCGTTGGCATTCTGGATTCGTGCCAGTTCCTCGACACGTCCGGCAAGGTCATGCCCCTCCATCTGCGGCAAGCCGCTGCGAAGCAACTTGTCACGGCGACCTTCGAAAAGGGCATCCACGACTCCGCCGCCTGCCGTATCAGACAGTTCATCAAGCAGTTCCAGCGTTAGAGAAGAGTACGACTTCGGAAAATAATTGTCTCCGCGATCCGTCAGATGATATACCGAGGAGGGACGCCCTGCTGTTGCACGAGCCTCACGCACCTCAATCCATCCTTCCTGCTCCAGTGCTGTCAGATGGCGACGAATCGCCATTCCGGTCAGCCCTAGCTCCGCCGTGATTTCACGAGCCGTCATCGTTCCTTGCTGCTTCAGCATGAACAGAATCCGTTCACGCGTTGTACGTTCTTCTTCACGCTTCATGTTCAGCACCTGCTCTCCTGCTTATGCCTGTACGGGCGCTGCCTCCCGGCAAGCATCCGAGCAAAAGCGGTTATGCGTCTCTTCGCAATCCTCACAGCAGACATGCTGCAGGTTGCATGTCGGACAATTAATATATCGGTCATGTGTCGTACCACAGTGATAACAGCTGGCGATAACAATATCCTCATCGGTACGGTTGATCGGTACGGAAATCCGCTCGTCAAATACATAACATTTTCCATCAAACAGACGCCCTTGCACCTCAGGGTCTTTCCCGTAAGTTACAATTCCGCCTTCCAGTTGGGCAACATCCTGGAAACCTTCTTTGATCATAAACCCTGTCAGCTTCTCACAACGGATACCGCCTGTGCAGTACGTAATGATTGTTTTGTCCTTCATATCACCGAGATTCTCGCGAATCCACTCGGGGAATTCACGGAACGATTCGACATCCGGGCGGATGGCGCCGCGGAAATGACCGATTTCATACTCATAATCATTGCGTCCATCAATGACGATAACGTCATCCCGTTGCAAATGCTCGTGGAATTCCTTCGGCGAGAGGCGTTTACCGCTAATCTCATTCGGATCAAGTTCATCGTCTACGCGGAAAGTCACCAGTTCTGCTTTGTGACGCACAAAGATTTTTTTGAACGCATGCTCTTCCACATCATCAATCTTAAACACCATATCCTTGAACAGCGGATTGGCATGCATGTCCTTCATATATTGCTCTGTCTGCTCCGGCGTTCCTGATACTGTGCCGTTGATGCCTTCGGAAGCAATCAGAATACGGCCTTTCACCCCTAGGTCCTTGCAGTATTGCAGATGCTCCTGCGTAAACGTCTCGGGGTCTTCGATCTTCACGAACTTATAATATAAAAGCACGCGATACGCGCTGTTACACATGTATATCACCTGTTCCTCTTCCATGTTGTTGGCCGGTTCCTCCGGCGAGCCACCTACATTGCACCCTGACTTGCAGAAAAAGAAAAGAAACAGCCGCCCGAAACATCGTCTCGAACTGCTGTCTAACCATTCGACTTTATATTCCTGCATACTAGTTTATCGGAAGCGCAAGGACTTAGTCAATATAAATGTATAGAAAGGCATGAAAGATATGGAACACGCCTTCCATGCCGCCACTATCCTTTGATTGGGCAACTATTCCGAAATCGTAATGATTGAGGTCACAAAGTGATATTTTTCATTCTCCATCACGGATTGTGACAGCAAAATTTTGTTCCCCTGTGGGCTCCAGGCTAACGAATCAGCCACATTGTCCATCTCTGCGGAGATCTGGAATTGCTCTGCCGATTCCGTGTTGGAAACAAACAATCCTTTTTCGTTATCCTTATCGGAATTAATCGTGTAAGCGATCTTGGAGTCATCACCCGACCAGCTTGTGCCAAAAATCTGCGTGCCTCTGGCGAGTGTGGCCTTCTCATTGCCTTCCAGATCGGTGAGCACCAGCGCCCGTTTGGTATCCGCTGTTCTTTTTACAATCGCAAGCCTCGTTCCGTCGTTCGAAGGGATAACCCACTCCACGCTTTTGAGCACCTGTTTGGCTTCGCCCGTCTTCGTATCATAGGTGTTCAGTTGACCGTCCTCTCCCGTAATGTAGTAGATCATGTTGCCCGACACCTTGATACTGCGCACGTTAAAGTTACCTGTCTCTACCAATACTTTAGTGGTGCCGTCCAGTGCAGCCAAGATCAGATCTCCTTTCATATTGGAAAAAACAACATGTTCATTATCCAGCCAGGCACCTTCCTGAACAAATCCATCCTCTTTACCCGCAGCAACCACTTCTCCGCTCTTCAGGTTCAGAATGAAAGGCCAGCCTGTCGCTTCCTCCGTCTGCCAGTAGAACAGATGCTGTCCATCCGGCGATACCTGCGGTGCTCCCAGGTTAACCTCGCTCTCTATAAGCGGTGTATCTGTGCCTTTCGTCAGATCATACATGTACAGGTTGTGCGGATAACGTTCCTCTCCCTCTACACTAACAGGTTTCATGGACGTGTTTTCTTTATCCGTCACAATCGAGCTCTCGCTCAACCAAGCGATTCCGCGCATATTAGGTAATTTATCTATTTTCTCAAGTTTGAAATTCTGGTAAACGGACGTGTTCGTGTTATCTTTGACCGTAATATCTGTACCTGTTTTTGCACCTTGTATATTGCCTGACGGCTCTGTGGTGCTTCCACAGGCAACAGTGGTCAATAACGCAGCTGCCCCCAGTGCTCCAAACGTCACTTTCATCCATCTCATCATGTCGTGATCCCCCTCGGTTACTTATGCTATACACCTATCATAAAGCTGGCATACTTCCAAAGTTATTCAGACTTGTTTCCAACTTGTAAACTTGTATCTATGTCTTGATCTACAAGCGGGAATACAAGTTGAAATGTCACGCCTTCTTGATGCGCTGGATCACTTGGTAGTAACGTAATCGTTCCGCCCTGTTTTTCAACAAACTGTTTTACGAGGGATAGACCAAGTCCGGTTCCGCCTGTTTTGCGAGCTCTGTCCTTATTGACGGTGTAAAAAGGTTCAAAAATCTTCTCCCGTGCCTCTTCAGGGATCGGCGTACCTGAGTTATAGATGCGAATAACCGCCTGATGTTCCTCTGTACGCCGCTCATTCTCCACTCGAATGATGCCTCCAGCAACGTTATATTTGATCGCATTGTCCAGCAGATTGATGAAAATGTGCATCAGACTCTCCCGGTCACTGTGAATAATAGCGGGCTCCAGATCGAGTTCCATGTTCAGTGCAAACTTTTCAACCTTGCCTCGCATTCGTCCGCAAGCGTCCGCAAGCAATGCCCTGATTTCCACATCCTCCGCCTGATTCTCGAAATCGTACTTTTCAAGCGCAGACAGGTGTAGCACCTTCTCTACCATTTCATATAATCGTTCGGTTTCTTTCCCGATATTATTCGTCGCATCGTCCAGCAGTTGTGGATCATCCTTGTACATATTTAAGAGCTCCACGTATGCCTTGATGGACGTCAGTGGTGTCTTGAACTCATGACTGATGTTGCCGATATATTGTTTCTGTTGCTGCTCCAATGCTTGCAGCTTCTCAATTGCCAGTTGCAGCTTCTGCTGCTCAACATGCATGGCTGCAATATTTTGCTGAATAGACGTGCTCATATAATAAATCCCTTGTCCCAAATCGCCTAGTTCATCCTTACGTTTGACCGGGGGTTCGGTAATATAGTTCCCTTCTTGAATGGAGGCTGCTGATTTCTTCAATCGGGTAATCGCTACAGCAAAACGGTTGTAGAACAGATAACCTAGAATGAAACTAAGCGCAACCACCGTGATGCCTGCCCATAGGAACAATTGTTGAATCCGGGCATAGAAATCCTGATAACTCTGCACGGAATATTGAATCCAGATGGCACCAATCTGTCCCTCCGGTCCGTCCAGCGGAGCGGCATAAAGCAATGTCTCTCCCTGCTCGTGATAGGCAATTTTATTCTTCAATGCGTAATTCAGAGTCTCCTGAACGAGTTCATTCTCACTTGGCGCAAAAGAAGCTCCCACTTGTTTGCCACTCATGTCATATAGTGCAATTGGCAAGCCTGTTGAGTCAGAGAGAGCTTGCGCCAATCTACGTCCATTTTGCTGCAGGAACTGTTCCGGCTCCTGACGAATGGCCTCCGTATAATATGCCTGGCGCACATTCAGATTAATGAGACGCGTCTGTTGCGCGAGAGTACGCTCTACCTGTGATTGCTGATTAAGCTCAATGCCTCGGAGTACGAGGGTGCTAAGCACAACCACCGTCAGGATGAGCAATGCGGCCAGAAACACGCTGAATTTTAGCTTGATGCTGACTCTCATACTGCTCCGCCTGTTTCAGGAGCAGTTGCCTTGTACCCAATACCGTATACCGTTTGCAGCATTTGCTGATCGGTATCTCCGATTTTTTTGCGCAAACGCTGGATGTGAATATCTACCGTCCGTGTCCCCCCTGCGTACTCCATGCCCCACACTCGATCCAGCAAATCATCCCGTGTGTACACCCGTTCCGGATTGGACATCAGAATGGTCAGCAGGTCGAACTCCTTGGGCGTTAAATCCAGCTTCTCTTCACCCACCGTCACAGTGCGATGAGCAACATGAATACGCAGGGTTCCATTGACAATTGCTTGGCTCTTGGAGTCGTCCTGCGGTGGGGTACTGCTTTTCTCTACCCGACGCATCAGTGCCTTCACGCGGGCGAGCAATTCGCGGATTTCGAACGGTTTGGTCATATAATCGTCTGCGCCCATTTCAAGACCGACAATTTTATCCACCAGTTCGTTCTTGACGGTGAGCAAAATAATGCCGATATCCTCCCGATCTTCCAGCCTGCGGCAGACGCCATATCCGTCCAGTTTGGGCATCATCACATCCAGAATCATGACTTGAGGATGGAACAAAGCCACCTTCTCCAAGGCCTCTTCGCCATCATTCGCTGTCTCTACTTCATATCCTTCACGCCGCAGTGCGTACGCAATGGCACTGACGATGCTGGATTCATCATCCACAACAAGCACTTTTCTATTCATCGGATTCATCCTCTTTATCTGTGTCATTGGTTTATGCGTTTATGTTATCAAGATCGCGATCATTACGCCATGAAACTTTGGTCGTTTTCATTACCCTATGGATACCTCGCAGCAGGTACGTTGCTCTTCTTCTTTTATACCCCAAAGACGGCAAAAAGAGCCGTTCCACCGATGGATTGGCTCAAAATTTCTCTATTACATGTGGACTGTAACCATGTGAAATTGACTGATAATATTTAAACGCTAATCATCTTTGTTGGTACCTATTGCTAAGGTAGCAACTTACGGATTTCCTCTTCGGAAAGACAGGAGGCCTTCACGATAGTGGACATGTCCACTCCAAGGGCTAACAGCTCACGGGCCATCTCTTGTTTACCTTCTCGTAAACCTTCCAGCCTGCCTTTGGCCGTCCCTTCTGCCCGCGCCCCCTCAATCATCGACTTTTCATCACTCAGAGCCTTCATACGGGCATCATACGCCATACGGGTAGCGGCATCATGACTCAGAAATTCCAGCGTATCCATCGCTTTCTTCAACATCGGTTCATTCATGGCCAGCACCTCCCAATTTGATTTCTTATTCCTCAAACGACAAATTTAACGGCTCGTCCGACATCTCATATTCCGTCTCCATATGCGTCACAGGTGTGTTTAGATCCACCTCTTCGAAGCGGAAGCTGTCCACCCAGACCTTTCCTTTTCCGTTCAGAATCACCCCAAATGAAATAACTGCACTCTCTGCTGGTACATCCAGTACAATGCTGTACTGATTCCATGGCTGTGTACCTGAGATCGGCCGGTCATGCATGTTATCAAACTGCAGCACATCCTGCACCTGATTATCCACACGCATCCATAGTCCGCAGAATGCTTCTACACGATCCGTTTTAACAAATCCCGTCAACTTCATCCGTTTACCCAAATATTTATCTGCCCTGAACTGCTGCATCATCGTAGCAAATTCATTTGGTTCCATCGGTGTAACGGCCTTCAAATACCCTGAGGCCTTTCCTTGATGTACCTCGGCGGGATCAAGTCCCATCTCATAGTTTTGCGGGTGACTCCCTGTTAACATCCAACCTTTGATTGCCGTTGTAGTATTCATCTCTATTTCTCCTCCTCTGGTTTTCCCAGTAAATAGTTTAAGATCAAATAATTTGCGAAACCGCCCAGGTGGCATCCCATATATTTTGCGAAAAGCCCGAGTAAACGCTTCCTGACTTTCGAATCCGCAGGCCAGCGATATGTCCAGAATCCCTGCATCCGTAGAACGCAGCGCGGTGGATGCCAGACTCATCCGCCGATGGCGAATGTAATCAACCACCGTCATGCCCACCTCATCCCGGAATACCCGATGATAATGATAAGGCGATAATGCCGCCTTGGAAGCCACGTCTTCCAGCCCAATCTCTTCATGCAGATGGTTCTCGATGTAGAACAAGCTGTCCTGAATCATCTCCTGATATCGACTCAATTGAAGATGTCCCCCTTCCATATCCTTACTATACGTGTTCACGAAGGAGCCGTTTTGATCATTTTTGCGGAAAATAAAAAAAGAAGAGCCTGATCAGGGACAACCATGTCCCTAACCGACTCTTCATAACTCTCATTTAAATGTGCTTCTCGGCCAAGTACAGCCTGATCAGACTGCCGGAACCGGCTGTGCACCAGCCTCTTCCTCATCATGCTCTACCAGCTCATGTCTCTCCCATGCACGGCTCTTCCAGCGGAAGTACATGATGACTGCACGTGTCCACTCGTCTGCCGCAATAGCAAGCCACACGCCTGCCAGCCCCATATTCAACTGGAACACCAGCAGATAGCCAAGAGGCAGACTCATGCATACCATAGAGATCAGGCCCATGTATACCGGGAACTTTGCATCCCCTGCAGCACGCAGAGAACCAATGATAACGATATTACACGTACGCCCGGTTTCAAGCACCAGACTGAGCAGCAACACCTGTGCGCCGAGCCTGATAATCTCCGGATTTTCCGTAAAGATGCTCATCAGTGGCACGCGGAAAATGATAATGATCACGTCAATCACAACGGTAGCCAGAAGCGCCCATTTTACACTGTCGAATACACGTTTGTACGCATCATCCTTGCGGCGCGCACCGACAAGCCGGCCAACGATGATAGATGTCCCCATGCCGATCGCCATACTGAACAGATAAATGTAGCTCGAAATGTTACCTGCATATTGTTTGGTTGCCATCGCTTCCGCGCCCAAATAGGTCACGTACAGCGTGAATACGAGCTGGCAGGAGTGATACACCATCGATTCCATCGCAGAAGGAATACCAATGCGCAGAATTTTGCCAATAAAATTTTTGGACAATTTAATGTAATATTCAAAATCGACACGAACCTCGCTTACACGATACAAGAGCCAGAAAAAGATCAACAAGCAGACGAAACGGCTACCTACCGTCGAGATCGCTGCCCCTTCCACACCCAGCTTCGGCAAGCCGAAATGTCCAAAGATCAGAGCATAGTTACCAATCACGTGGATGACGTTCATAAATACGGACACATACATCGTTTCCTTGGTATAACCATGTGTACGAATCGTTGCCGCCAGTGCATTAATGAGGGCCTGCAAGAAAATTCCGCCCCCGACAATGCTGATATAGGAACGAGCATAATCGTAAATTTCACCTTGTATATTCAAAAGCGACAGCAAGTGTCCGCCAAACACCAGGAAGATCACACTAAGAATCAATCCAACCGCTAGATTAAGCGTGATGGCATTACCCGTAACCTGAGCTGCTTCTGTCAGCTTTTTCGAACCGATATATTGGGCTACAACAATCGCAGCGCCATGTCCAATGACTTCGAGTACAAGAATCGCAATGGAAATAATCTGGTTGGCTGCACCCACCCCGGAGACGGCATTATCCGATACCGAGCTAAGCATGAGCGTATCCACGCTCCCCATCAACATAAACAAGAAGAGTTCCAGGAATATAGGCCAGGTTAACCGAATCAGCTTCAGATCCTGGGCATCTGAACGGAGAGACTCTTTGGTCGAGGATATTGCTGTCATTTTCTCACCTTTCCAACGTTTGCTTTAATTCATAGGGTATGTTAGCACAGGTGGTTTGAAAATGCAGTAGTTTTGCGAAAATAATTGAAAGTTTTTTGAAATTCCAGAAATAGGAATTATTCCATTTTCATAAAACCCGTCTGGCTACTCCTTTTGAATGGCACTCGATGATGCCTCCCAGGACATAACAAAACCCTCCCAGTACGCATATTAAGCGATTAGTGGGAGGGCTATATTCTCTTGCGTTTATAATCAGCGGAAGCACTGACAAGCAATCATCCTTTGACCGAACCTGCAGCGATCCCTTCGACAATTCGTTCACTCAGCACCAGGAACGCGATCAAAATCGGCAAGATGCTGATCATCAACGTTGCACCAATGGCACCCCAATCGGTAGTGTACTGTCCAATAAAGTTCTGAACCCCGACGGTCAGCGTTTTGTATGCATCCGAACTAATGAAGGTGTTCACAAAAATAAATTCATTCCAGTCATAGATCATGTTAATGATCGCGGTTGTTGCAATGACCGAAGCCGTCATAGGCAGTACAATGCGGAAGAAGATGCGGTTCACCGAGCAGCCATCCATCACAGCGGCCTCTTCTACCTCTCTCGGAAGCGCATAATAGAATCCCAGCAGAATCATAATCGTAATCGGCATATTAAATGCAATGTAAGAGAGAATGACCGATAACGGATGATCGGTGAGATTCAACTTCAGAAACAGACTGAACAGCGGAATCAGCGTGGAATGTACCGGGATCATCAGACCCACCATGAACAGTCCCAGCACCAGTGAACGTCCCTTCCAGCGCATGCGTGTGATCGCAAAGGTGACGAGACTTGCAAACAGCACCGTGAACACCACTGAAACGACCGTAATCCATACACTGTTGAAAAAATATAAGCTGATATTGCCTTCCGTCCACACCTTGACATAGTTCTCCCAACGCGGCGTAGCCGGGAGCGCAAAAGGAGCCATGTCGAATACTTCCTGATTATTTTTCAGTGAAAATAACAGCAACCACACTAAAGGCAAAATCTGAAGCAAAGCCACCAGAGACAGAAGCACATATAACAGGGCGTATCCAAGCCTTCTCGCCCATACCGGGCTATGACCTGTCTCCGGGCCAACGGGTAACCGAACAGCCGGTTCCATCTTCAACGGGATGACCTCCTTTCATTGTAAGTAAGCGTCAGGAATATTGAATTGTATCTTTGGATGCGGTTGCCTTACGCAGTAACCATGTCACAACCAGACAGATGAGAAGCAGGAAGAAACCTACCGCACTGCCGTATCCAAAGTCAAAACTGCGAAACGCCTGACGATACATGTAGGAGGCCATGACTTCACTGGAGCCATTCGGACCGCCATCTGTCATGACATAGATGAGGTCAAAATATTTCAGTGAGCCAACCACGGCGAGCACCACGGTCACTTTAATCACTTCCGTAATGAGCGGCAGCTTAATCCGGAAAGCAATCTGCCACGGGTTTGCACCATCAATACGCGCAGCCTCGATGAGTGATTCCGGGATATTTTTGAGTGCCGCGTAATAGATCAAAATATAGAAACCTGCATACTGCCACAAAATCGGAACGAACAATGCATACAGCACCAGTGATGGCTCCGCCAGCCAGGCTGGCGGATTGCTAAATCCGATGGCTTCCAGAAAGCTGTTCAGTACACCATTACTGGGGTGATAGATCTTCAGCCATAACTGGGCAATCGCAACGGATGACAGCAACATTGGAATCAGGTATATTTTGCGAAAAAAGTTTGCACCCTTGATCTTGCCTGACAGCACGAGTGCAATCATCAGATAACCGATGAGACTCAGCGCAGAGAACAAGGCTAATAAAAAGGTATGATTGGCGCTCTGCCAGAACGTACTGTCCTGAAGTAATCTGGCGTAGTTATCCAAACCTATAAACGTCATTGCCCCAATTCCATCCCACTGCATCAAACCGTAATAGCCCGTAAGTACAATGGGGATGTAGACCAGAACCAGGAGCAGAAGCAGCGCAGGAAGCACGTACAGCGCAGCCACCAGGCGGTTCGACATGACTTTGTCCAAGACGTATTCCTCCCTTCAAGCGTTCAAACATTCATATGGTGTACGTGTCGGTGAGGTCTACATCAGTTGCCTTTGTCGATCGCAGCCTGATGATTCTTCACAAAGTCTTCCGGTGTTACTGCTTTACCAAACAGTGCCTGAATCATGTCCAGATGCGCCTGAGCGGCAGCAGGTTTCATCTGCACGTCTGCAAAGAGGGTCAGGCTGCTCGCCTGATTCAGCTCGTTCAGCAGATCGATGTATAGTTGTGGCAGCTGTACAGCAGCCGTATCCACTTTAGTCGCAGGAATGACTCCGGCTTCGGTCACCGAGCTTTCGCCCCATTTTTCCACAAAGTATTGAATGAATTTCTGCGCTTCGTCCTTCACTTTCGAGTTCTGAGCCGCAAACAAGCCTACGCCCGGTCCGCCTACCCAGCTGTTAATGTCGCCTTTGCCGCCGTCAATCGTCGGGAATTTGAAAAATCCAACCTTATCCTTGAAGTCCTGCGGAATGTCCGGGTTCGTTGTAAAGTTTGGCAATTCCCACGTTCCCATCAGATACATAGCCGCTTTTTCATTCATGAATTCGGATTTGCCCTCATCGTTGGACAAGCCGTTAAAACCTTTGTTGAATGCGTTCATATCCACCAGCTTCTGCACTTCAGCCGCAGCCTGTGTCAGTGCCGGATCATCAAACTTACCGGAGCCGTTAATGGCTTTCTCCAATGCATCCCCGCCTACACGATTCGCAAGGTACATGTACCAGAGTGACCCCGTCCAGCGGTCCTTATTCCCCAGTGCAATCGGCACTTCACCGTTATCGGTCAGCGTCTTCACCACGTTCAGGAATTCATCATAGGTGGCTGGTGTCTGCAAATTATATTTTTCAAATATCGCTTTGTTGTAATAAATAGGAGAGATATTCAGCTCAATCGGCAGCGCATACGTTTTACCGTCTACCGCGTAAGCCTCGGTCGTTCCGGCGATAAACTTCTCGCCCAGATCCCCCTTCAGCAAATCATCGAGTGGTGCAAACAGGTTACCCTTCACATAAGGCTCCAGGAATCCCGCAGCCCAGGTTACACCCACATCGGGAAGTTCATTGGAAGCAGACAGAATTTTCAGTTTGTTTTTGTATTGTTCATTCTCCAGCACTTCCTGCTTGATCGTCACATTTGGGTTATCGGTCTGATACTGCTGGATAATATCGTTGACCAGCTTGTTCTGTTGTGCGGAGCTGCCTGCAGGCCATAGATGCATGAATTTCAGAGTAACCTTGCCATCTCCGCCACTGTCACCGCCGCCTGCATTACTACCGGAATCCTTGCCCGCCCCGGAACCTGCATTGTTGCATCCAGACAAAATGACAGCCAGAATCAGCGTCCATGACAGGATCATAGCCAGTGTCTTTCTTTTCATATTTCCAACCCCCAATAGTGGAATTTCGGTTTTTGTAACCGCTTTAATAAAAGTGTAGCATGGGCATCATCCGACTATAAGGGTAGAATGATTTGGAAAAACTCCACTATTTTGAGTATTCATTCCCTTTTTGTTGAAAGAGTGAACTCTGCTTAATTCCATCTGTTAATCCTTTTCGTTCACAGAGTGACGATATTTACTCGGACTGATATTCTCCAGGCTTTTGAATACTTTGATAAAATATTTATCGGTCTGATAGCCTACTCTCTCCGCAATTTCGGAGATGGGCAGGTTCGTCTGCACTAACAACTCCTTTGCTCGCTGTACCCGTTTGCGCATGAGATATTCGCTGAAATTCAGCCCGACCTGTTCTTTGAACAGCACACTGAAATAACTGGAATTCAAGTGCAGGGAATCGGCAAGCTCACGCATCGTCATCGGTTCACCCAGATGTGTCTCAATGTATGCCAAAGCTTCTCCAATCGGTGTATTATCCTGTTGCTCTCTCCGTTCCCGGATGTCTACCAGCTTCGGGTCAACGATGTCTTGCATCGCTTGGATACGTCGTTGCTGCTCATGAAGAAGAAGTGCCTTCTGTACCGTCTGAAGCAGCTGCTCTTTATCAATCGGCTTGAGCAAGTAATCCACCACACCCAGCTTAATCGCTTGCTGCGCATAATTGAAATCTGCGTATCCCGACATGATCAGCACCGCTGGTTTGCTAGGAAAATGTTGAATAGCCTCCACGAGAGACAAGCCAGACAACTCTGGCATGCGTACATCCGTAATCAACAGGTCAGCCGGTTGGCTTGCAAGCCACTCTCTGGCCTCCACGCCACTCGCCACTGTCTGAATCCGGTTCTTCCCGGCAGACCATGCTTCAAGTGTTTTACGTATGCCTTCTCTTGTACGCGGTTCGTCGTCCACAATCAGGATCGTTTTTTCATGAATCATGTGTAGCCTCCGTTCCCCTCGGAATGTTGAATCGGATCACTGTTCCTGCTCCAACTTCGCTCTCGATCGTAAGTTTGGCCTGCTCAGCGAGCCGATCGCCAAAATAAAGCCCGAGACGTTGGTGTACATTAATCAACCCCACACCTGCTCCTCTTCCGGGAACCACAGGCTCACCACCATTTAGTGCCTGTTTAATGTCCTGAAGACGTTCCTCGTTTATTCCTGGCCCATTATCGCGCACCTCCACACACACGATATCTGTTATCGATGAAGGTTGTACGCTGATCTTTACCATTCCAGGTTTTAACGTATTTTCGATGCCGTACAGAACGGCATTTTCCACAAGCGGCTGAATTAGCAGCTTAGGCATGGGTACGCTTCGCAACTCTTCACTCAACCTGATCTCCCACTGCATCCTGTCACCCAGCCGCATCTGCATAATGTTCAGATACCGTTCTACATGTTCAAGCTCGCCCGCCAGCGTAACCCATTCATCCTGATGGGGGCTGGAGATTATGTAGCGAAATAACCGAGACATCGCGATAACCATACGTGCCATCTCCTCCTCTCCTTTTTCCTCCAACGACCAGTAGAATGCCTCTAAAGTATTGAACAAAAAATGAGGGTTGATCTGGGATTGTAGCGCCTTCATCTCAGCCCGGGACTGCATGACTTCTTTCTCATGTACCACCTGCGTCAATTCATTCTGCCTGTACACCATCTGGTTATACACGTCATTCAGTTCATTGATTTCTAAGGTAGAACTCACCATGAGGTTAGGTCTCATTGCCCCCGGTTGTGCCCCGCGCATCGCCCGCATCAGTCGAATCAACGGACGGGTAATCATCGTGGAGAGGAAAAAGGACATGACTAAGAAAAGCACAACGCCGATAATTCCCGATACAAGCAATGCCGTTCTCAGGATTGACACTCCTTCGGTAGTTTCTCGTAGTGGTGTCAGTACAGCCAGTGTCCAGCCGGTTAACTCAGATCGTTGCTTCACCACGATATAAGATTCTTTGCCATTCTGAACAACCGATTCACTGTTCATCACTGCCTGAGGATCGAGATGCACATCCAAATTAGAGGTCACCACTTCACCGTCACCGTCCAGCAGCATGATTGAATCCTGGGAGCCGTCTGCCCCAACCGAATCATTCAGTTGAAAAAAACTGCGTTGCATACGTACAACCACGTATCCCCCGTGCTCAAAGGAACGTTCCAGCAGACTGATTCGCCGAACAGCCAGAAGAATGCTCGGATCGTCGGGATCGGAGCCAGCCCACACCAGTCGACCCTTACCCTCATCCGCTTTGACAATCCAGTTCCGCTCCAGCCTATGACTTAATGAACGATCATCCATCGGAAAGATACGGCTATAATCTGTCGTGTAGATTTCCATGCTCTGCGCACCATTAATGAAGGATTGGTAACTACCTGCAATCTGCAGTAGCGCCTGCCGCTGATTAAAACTCGCCTTCTGCCCTCGCTTCTCTTCATTCAGCAGACGTTGCACGTAAGCATCATCTGCAACCTGAGCGGTCAGGGAATTCACCTGTGCAATCAGTGCATCCAACCTGCCACTGGCCTGTACCGCGGTCTGGTGGATATGCTTCTCGGCATTGTTTTTCAACAAAACCGCTACACGGTCATAGGCTGTGATGCCTGCGAGCAGCAGGACTATGAGCATGACCATTACAAAACCGACAAAGATCTGATTACGAAGCGAGTTAAAATGCCTTGTTTTCCGCTGCACTATCTAGACGTCCTCCTCTTTCTGCATGTAAAAGAAACCACCATCTCACGCCCGTATGTTACATAACGGGAATACACTCGATGCCGGATTCATCTACGTTATTCTGTTAAGGTTATATTGAAGCGCTTGCAAAAGAGCCGAAAAATTAAACTCTCTTATGTTTCTTTTCCTCTTAGCGGATCAACTTTGTTTAACCATTAAATTATCTCATTCAAAATAACATAGTTTTGTTTGGGGATCAATTGATTTCAATTGATCTTTAATAGATTAGAACATGATAAGAGAAGAACATGGAGCAACGGAAGCTCCACCCCTTGAAACTCCTTAATATGTAATTATATATAATATTATGAAATATTCCATTATGATAGACAATATGACAAAACGAAATCAAATACCTAATTTTCTAAGGAGAACCTTAACTTATGAAAAAAATGAGCCCAAAAAATCTTATCATTATATTAGCTCTTGCTCTTGTAGCCTCTCTAATTGCAAATGTTGTTGGGTATAGTTCAAGTAATGGAAGACTAAAAGATTATTTAAATCAACAATACAGTCAGGTGCTGTCAGATTACGAACGCAGCATTCTTTCCACTTCAGATTCAATCTTGTCAACTTTGCAGAGCGCTATAGATAAAAAGAAGATTAGTAAAGAGGAATTATTATTGTTATACAAGAGCTATGAACAGTTAAATCAAAATCAGATTCAATATGCAAACTATGTGCTGATCTATAACTCTCCTGATGGGAAAGAGGCTTTTTCTCTGGACAAGAATGAACCTATTACTCTTAATTATCTTCCTGGTTTTATCTACTTTAATTCAAGCAAAGCTATGTTTGAAAAACTTCTTTTGCAAAAAGAACCAGCTTCTGACTTAGTTGTAACTGCTAGCTTAGATAAGAGTCTAAAACTTGCAAATGAAATCGTTCAATTAAATACAGCCATTTATAAAAAATATATCAATGAAAATTTCGCTCAATTGTCAAACGAGGAGGCAATAATGACCCGGCTATACATACAAAAGGATCTGACCACCTCGTCTGCAAAACTAGCCGAGCTTGATGCAGAATTATCTAAATTGAATGACTAAATCCCTTTTAAAAGTCGCCATAACAAAGAGCCGAAACAGGACTAACCTCTGCTTCGGCTCTTTTGCAACCATACATTAGAACATTCGTCACCAATCATTGCTTATATCCATCAATGTTACCCTTTAGGCAGCGCATTACGTAGACGTTTCTCCCGATACCTCTGATATGCACGAATCAGCATGCCGATGATGATCATCACTACACCAATGTTAATTGCCACATCCGCCAGGTTTAAAATGCCCCGTCCCGACGGAAACACCAGAAAGTCCGTCACACGAGCATAAACAAAGCGATCTATGGCGTTGCCGAGTGCACCGCCGACCATGAAACCTGCCCCGGCCTGCATCCAGAATCCCCGTATCTCACCTTTACGCCGATAATAGAGCATACCTACGATAAACAGCACAGCAATGACCCCGAATAAACGTGCATTCCCTTGAAACATGCTTCCGGCCATACCGCTATTTTCGTAATGTTGCAGCTGCATCCCTGAATCCCCAAGCCGCATCACTTCGCCAACCTCCATATACATCCGAACTGCAATTTTAGTACCCTGATCTACAAGCGTAACCAGCAACGCGATAAAATAAAACAACATCGTTTTCCCCCTGCCTGCCTAAGCCGCTCTTTATGTTCAATTGCAGAAAAATCATTATAACGTTCTTCTTACTCTACCACAGCGGTTATAACGTCTCCAAATGATCCGATCTTAAGTCTCTTCTAACATTCGATAAAGTGTGCAATTCACTACGGGCAGGTAGAGCCCCGTCCTGCGTCGAATGTAGAGCTTCATCACACATACGAAGGAGATGTCTTTCATTTGAATCCGATTAATCCCGAAATCACTGCAAGACTTGCACAGATGCAGCAGGAAGAACAGGAACTGGTATGGGATACATTCAACTCCGAAACAGCACTACAACTCGGCCTGTATCTAGTTCAGGAAGCGAAACGCCGCTCACAAGCGGTGACCATTGATATTACGCTAAAGGGACACCGTCTCTTTTTGCATGCGATGGAAGGCACCCACCCCGATAACGAAAACTGGATTCGGCGCAAAAACAACGTGGTCAACCACTTCGGCTCCAGCTCCTGGCATACGGCCTTACGACTACGGAGCGAAAATAAAATATTGGAGCAAGATTACCAACTATCTGACTCCGATTATGTACTGGCTGGTGGTGCATTTCCACTGATCCTAAAAGAGGAAGGGCAAGTGGGGACAATCACAATTTCGGGTCTGCCTGATGAGGAAGATCATGATCTCGTCACCACAGGCATTCGCTCATTTTTAGAGGGGTAGCACATACTCCATACTCATAACTGCGTGTCCTGGAACGTTGTGCATGTGGAAACCCGCCTTATATGATTGAATAAGGCGGGTTTAGTATTTTTAACTTTTTCGATCCAGAACACAGTTAAGGAATCAGGATGGCTTTTTATTTTTCATCATGTGATATACATTGCTAAAGCTGCCGGAGAGAATGCCGACAATCGGGAAAATCGCCCAGTTAATATCCCAGCGCTGGTAGACGAAACCGGTAAAGAGGAAGAACGCCGTCGCGAGTGGCCAAACCACAGCCTCAACGGCTCGCACTGCTCGTGCCTCTTCTCTCTTGGCTGCATTCAGATGCTGATCCTCAAGCAACGTCGTATAGGAGCCCTGAATATTACCGTAATAGACAAACAAAAACACACCGATCCCCGCTGTAGCCAAGAGAGCCGACACACCGTAAGCCGCATACGTATCATTCACATAGGCCCCTGCAAAGATGAAAACAGGAGACAGGATGCACAGACACACGCCCGTAATAAGAGCCACACGATATGTGAGTGCAAAGCTTGCCCTTCTACGCTGAATAGTCATCATCAGGGAACGAGGGAGCTGGAACCCTTTCTCCATATACTCAAACCGTCCTAGCTTCATACCGCTATAGATGAACATACCCACGGCAACAGCCACCAGCACAAACATACCACTCATGCCAATTACAGAGCCAATGCCGAACGTACCTTGATCTGATGAAGATCCTAAGCTCTCGAACAGCGTATCCATTAATATGAGAAAAGCTATTCCCGCCGAGGACAGCCACACGCCCAGCCCCGTCCAGAAGCCTGCACTTCGCTTAGCCGCGAGATAGGCCTGAACCTCTTCTTCGGTCAGCACTGGATAGGTTTCCGCAGCATCTTCAGTCTGAATTCCGAGCTCTTCCATCAATTCTTCGATGTTGCCAAACTCAGAGATCACAATGCCAACGGCCTCATTCTCTGATCTGCCCTCCTGTTTTAACTCCAGATACTTATCTTCCATACCCGAAAGAAGCTCCTGTTTCATGCGCTCCACCTCAGGACTTCTCGGCAATCCCGCAAACATATTGTCCAGATATACCATTATTGTCTCCATGTCCGATCACAGCTCCCTGATAAACAGATTAACGACCTCTTGCGTAACCTTCCATTCCTCGCATTTTTCTCTGTAATAGTCCAGGCCAGCTGGCGTGATCCGGTAATACGTGCGGCGTTTGCCCAGACTTTCATCCTGATAAAAAGATTCAATATATCCGTTTTTCTCCAAGCGGGTAAAGGCCGAATAGAGTGTAGTCTCCTTCATGACATACTTCTCATCGGTCAGTTGCCTGATGTTCTTGGAAATCTCGTATCCGTACGATTCTCCTTCAAGCAACATGTAGAGGATCAGCGTATCATTATACCCCCGTATTACGTCACTGCTAATCACAAAAGGTATTCCCCCTCATCACTTCATCTGTCGTAGTAGTTTGAGTATAGCACAGTTACTACGACAGATGAAGTAGTTTAGTTAAAATAGGCAAAATAAAAATCCGCACCTGGTTAGAGGTACGGATTTAATAGATGTAACCTAGTCTACGCATATTATGTAAACCATTTACAAACGTTTCTCCTGCTCTGCGTTTAACGATGCGGTTACTGAATGGCAGTCAGCACATCCAGCAGCATGGACTTGAACTTCGGACGATCAATTGCTTCACAGACACGTACATTTGGCGCTTTACCAAAACGTCCGTTGATATCCACCACGCTGTATCCGCGTGTCAATTCCCCTGCCGCTTCTACGTCGACGTAATAATGACCCGACTTCGTCATGAGTGACTCTTCTGCGGCAACCACCATTAACAGGGTATCAGGATGGGTTGTTCCGTTCAATTTATGTACCGATTTGTTGAATTGCATGACCACTTTATTGATTGCAATGAAGAAATCGGAACCCGAGGTACGGAGTGCTGCAATCTCTGCATGATCGTTATCATCCATAACGGAATATTGAGTACACATCTCCCAGCCAACCATCGTAATAGGGATGCCTGCATGCAGTACAATTTTGGCTGCCTCAGGGTCTACGTAAAAGTTATACTCCGCCGCCGGTGTGATATTGCCCAGTGCATTGTTCGTTCCACCCATGATATATAGATGAGCAATCTCAGGGATAATCGTTGGGTCCTTCTGAATCGCCATCGCGATGTTCGTTAGCGGCGCAATCGCCAGCAGTTCAATCTCCCCAGGATGTGCGTGAACCTTCTCGATAATAAAATCAACCGCATGCCCGCTCTCGGGACGTTGATCCGCCTTGGGGAAATGCGCGCCGCCCATACCGTCATCGCCATGCACATCTTCTACCGTACGATGCTGAGCCTGACCATAGGCCATAAGTGGACGCTCGCAGCCTTTATATACCGGAACCTTGCCGCCGTGTCCGGCAACCTGCACGGTGTACAGTGCATTTTCAACCTCTTGGTCAAACTGTACGTTCCCTCCGGTTATCGTAATGCCTTCCACCTGAAAATGATGCAATGCTGTCAGGATCGCAATCGTATCGTCTCCTGCTGTATCGGTATCAATGATGACTCTTCTCATGTTGCCGCGCTCCTTTTTCTGTATAGTATTCGTTTTATATCCGCCAAACGACCCTCGTTTATATCACTATACTTATTCAACGGACATATCTACGCGAAACGTCAGGGTTTATTTTACATCAAAAACGTACCAATGACGATGGAAACGCCGATGATCACGGAGCGTAACAACTGTGCTACCGCCATATTACCACGTGCAATCTCGTCACACACTCGCATTTTCGGGATCAGGAAATCAAATATAATATAGACCAGACACAGAATAATGATACCCAGTCCCGACCACAGAAGCATATCCAGCCATGCATGCGTTGAGAACGACACCATACCCACAATAATACACAGACCCAGCAGCTTGCTGCCCATGTACATACCTGCCGCCTCGTTGCCTTTGGCGATCTCCTCACTGTCGTTATACCGGGTCAATTTGCTAAATGCAAAATACCCCACAATCAACACCACTAACAGAATGCCGATCCCCACCGCAACATTCACGAGGTTTAACCCTAGCTTTTCCATTCCTTCTCCTCCTCATCATTCATTGGTTTACGTACAGCGGCTGCGCAATAATACGCCATATCTCCGGTTACCTTCTCCCCGACCCTGGGCAACATTCCGGCAAAACGTCCACCGATTACAAATACTCCTGTCAGCAAATAACCACTATACTCGCCGTCTTCTGTCTGAATGACAGCCTGTTCCATCGGCATGAGCTGCTGATATACCTTAGGCTGGTTTTCATAATAAGCAGTGACCTCTTCGTCCTCGTCATCATCCTTATTCAAGACTGCAGGGATGTCCCCCGTGGTGTCTGACTCCGGTTGTTTTTTCAATTTAGAAAGAGAATCTGCTTGATGATCCAGCAAAATAGTCCCCCGGCCCTCGCGCCCCCAATAGCTCTTGGCTACGTAAGGTGCATCGCTCTGCTCAAACGGCTCCGCGGTGAAGTAGGTCGGCAGCAAATACCGTGAAATCACGTCCAACTCTGCCTCGTCAAAAAGCGTAAATCCACAGTACTCTGGCGTCTGCTCATTCCGCTCGTACAGCGACCAGATGGCAGCCATAAAACCTTTGCTTTGCATCAGCACATGCTGGACAGGATTCATCAGGCCAAGCTGTGCTTCTCGTACCAGTTCAATCAAAGCTGCGCCAATGTCCACACCGGTCGTTTCGTCCCGATCCCCAATCAGGTATTCCAGCGGATACAACCGATATAACAATTGAATCTCGCGGCCCTGATGATACAGCGCTTCTCCCGGCACAATCTCAAGCTCCTCCAGCGGAGCATATAACACCTCATATCCAGCCTCACGGCAGCGTTCCATCAGGTAGGTGGTATTCGTACGATCCTCGACATGCTCACCGTAAGAGGTGAATGTGACTGGCCCCTGCAACCCTTGCTCAGCATAAAAGGATAACCACGATCGGAAGCAATCTCGGATACGTGCATCCATATGCACAGAGGGTGCAGTCCATGCCTGGTCTTCTGTCCGTCCGATCAAAATGTGTTCAAGTGCCGCCGATTCAGGAATACCTGTGGGCGTGTCGGTGTTATTTTCAATACATTTCAAACCAGCTTCGCCAATAATCCAGTCTTGACGAGTGATTCCGCCTGTAACAGCCTCCATACGCGCTGCCGGAATCAGCCCCGGATGTATGCCAAGTGCATGCTCCAGAAACGAATCTGGCATATATCGCTGAATAAAACGCATCACTTTTCCGTAAATCGCGTCCACCGCCTCCGCCGCAGTGTGTAGCTCTTTCAGTTCTTCCGGTGTATAAACCGTCAATGCGGGCACACAGTACTGTTTGCCGTACATACGATGATAGGGGATCTGCTCGCCAGCCTTACCTGAGAAAATATCCTCATGACTGAACGGCAATGAGTACATTTCCCTCATCCCACCGACCTCCCCCGGATGATGCGGAGAATATTTGCCTGCTTCATGATGTCATTAACCTCCCGAACTTCGGAAAAAGCTGCCAAAGCCGCTCGATTTGGATTTGGTTGAGCTTTTATAAGAGCTACTGCCGTCTTTGCTTCCGCGATAAGAAGATCCGCCGTAATAGTAATGACCGCTGCTGGAGTCGTACTCACAGCCTGTATCATATTCGGGATCACATTCGTCATTGCTACTGCCACATCCCGCAAGCACCGCAGGCACAGCCAGCATCAGCGAGAATGCAACCAGTTTCGCTTTGGAGCCTGGTTTGGCGCTTGGAGTAGAGTGTGGTTCAAAGCCTATTTCAGAGCCTAAAATAGATGATGATTCTGATTCTAATGCTTTGCTAGATGCTACTACAGTCTCAGAACTAGACTCTAACGTGAATGCAATTTCATCCCCGATGACGTTTCTGGACACTTGCCCGGATACAGGTTTTTGCACCTCTTCTTCCTTCATTACAGATCCACCTCTTTCATGAAAAACAGTACTTTCTTCCGATCCGCATCGAGCACGGAGTACAAAAACTCGTACGTCTTGCCTTCGAGTACCATGTAGTGATCCAGCAGCTGTTCGGCCAGTTCCATGGTGTAACCCGAGGATTCCGCAAGCTCCAGTTCCTCAAAGGAACGTCCATTCCACAGCATATATTCCGGGCTGTACATGGAAGACATTTTACACCTGCCCAGCGCTGATTCCGCAATAGCAGCACCGTGCCCTTCCGGCATCTGCTGGTCATACGCAGTCACATAAATGGCGTGATCCCGCCGATCCTGACACTCATTGGACAGATGGGCCCATAGTTTGTTTTTCATCAGGGTAGCATCCACCAGCTTACGCATAAACAGTTCATCCCGCGTCACTGAAGCCTGCTCAAGCACGCCCGTTTCTGCCTGTTTATCCTCCGACCAACTGCGATACATCAATGAATAATAGATGGTGATTCCCTCCCAATCTGCAAGCTCGTAGGTGAGCCGATTCAATATACACAAACGTATTAAACGCATGAGGAGGAAAAAAGTTACACTATTCGCCGAGACATGTAAAAAGAAACACATTTAATTTATGGTGCTCTTTTAACTATGCTCCAGCCCACACACCAGACTTACTTTACCTACTTATCTGCCTACCTAACATGCCTTACATGTTTAGCTACTGATCTACCTCCCTTCCCTAACTACCTTACTGCCTCTAATTCCTTACTTCCTTACTTCCTATACTCCCTTACTTACCTAACAACCTAACTCCATACTTTCCTAATTTTATCCCCCGCTCATGCGCTAACGATCACCACAGAGCTTATTTGGCGGAAAAACAACCTTTCCAAATTCTAACGATCAGGAGAAACGTTATTTCGGAGAAAAACCAGTGAAATCGGCTAAAAGCTCCACATTTTTAGTAAATAACGTTCCTGGTGATCGTTAGAATTTTGAATCGCTAAAAATCAGCCAAATAGCCTCTCCTCAGATCGTTAGAATATATTCTGATTCACAACCACACAGCAAAGGGCTGCCCCATGTCAGTCAATGCACACCAAATGCATCAACCGTGAGATAGCCCTTTACGTCCTTTGTACTCTAGTCAGTTTCTTTGTGCTCTATTCAGTTTCCTTGCACTCCAGTTAGTTCCCTACAGTTATAGCTATTTACCTTCAACAATCAGCCTAGTATTTACCCCATGGTACGAGTCTTAGATGTTTTACTTGCACGTTTTACTGTCATCTTCACTTCTACGATCACATCTCAGCCCATTGAGCCAATAACTCATCATAAGCTGCGGATAACTGCTCACGCTCGTTCCAAGTTTGCTCCAGCGCTATCGGATCATTGGCTAACGATTCAAGCTGCTGATCAAGTTCCCGAATCTGCGTTTCTATAAGAGCCATCGCCTGCTCCAGTTGCTGAGCAGACCTGTGACTCCCACGATTGCCACCACTTCGGCCTTGATTGTTACTGTGGTCACAATTCCCATTACTGCTACCACTTCGGCTTCGGCTTTGACTGCTACTGTAATCACCATTCCCACTTGCAACATTCATGTTCACCCGTCCAGCATCGAGCTCAGTATGAGCTTGCTCCAACATGATCTCTCCGCTTGCAGACGCAACATCAGGTCCGTCGCCTTCGGCTTTCAGTCGGGCACCTTTGTTCGCTCCCGTCTCCAATGACTTCCCATCGATCCCAGTACCAATTTCCTTTTCCGCTTTTCTTCTTCCAGTTTTCGATCCGTTTCCAGCACGACCTGCTCCAAGCTCTTGTGCAACTTCTTTCGCTACACGAGCCTGCAAATCAAACTTTTTCTCCCGGTACGCTTCATAATCTCCGAGATATGCCGTCAGCTGTCCGTCCTCCAGTTCCCAGACACCAGAAGCCAGACGATTCACAAAGTATCGGTCATGGGAGATAGCCAGCACGGTTCCTTCAAAATCAGCAAGTGAATCCTCCAGCGCTTCTCTTGAGGCAATATCCAGATGGTTGGTCGGCTCATCCAGCAGTAATACATTGGGTTTGCGATGTACCAGCAACGCAAGCCTCAGGCGAGTCCATTCCCCGCCGGACAGTTGCCCTACCGAACGGAAAACATCTGCGCCATAGAATAGATATCTCGCCAGAATGCCACGGGCTTCTCCTTCCTCTACGCCTGCTTCCAGACGGAAGTGCTCCAGCACACTCAGCTTTGGATCCTCAGGCTCCTCCTGCTGGGCCAGATATCCCACATCAACGCGTGCGCCCCATTCCAGCTTGCCTGCATCCGGCTGTTCTTCACCCAGCAGCAGCTTGAACAGCGTGGTTTTACCGGAACCGTTACGGCCGATCAAGGCCGTTTTGTCCCCATATTCCAGTAACGCCGAGACGCCTTGTAAAATATCTCGATCACCGTATCGTTTCTCCACGTCTTCCAGCACAGCTACACGTTTACCTGTCCGATCCGTCGGACGCACATCAAAATCTGCATGACGACGTTCCAGCACAGGACGTTTTACCTGCTCCATCCGCTCCAGCGCTTTACGCATGGAGGCTGCACGACGGAAAAACTTTTCGTTACCGCCAACGCGGCCCCATTCTTCCAGCTGGCGGATCGTTTCCTTCATTTTTTTCATAACCTTCTGCTGCTCCTTGAACTCCTCAAACTGCTTCAGCAGCCGCTGTTCCTTCACCTTCATATATTCGGTGTATCCGCCCGTAGCGATTTCGGCCTCTCCGTCCTCCAGCTCCAGCGTACGTGTCACGACCCGATCCAGAAAATAGCGGTCATGTGAGATCAGAATGACGGTACCCGAATAATCTCGTAAAAATCCTTCCAGCCACTCCACCCGCTCCAGATCCAAATGGTTCGTCGGCTCATCCAGCAATAACAGATCCGGACTGACGATCAGCTGCGAAGCCAGCACCACACGGGTCTGCTCGCCACCTGAGAGTGAATCGAACCGCCAGCCGTAATGTGCCTTCGCAATATCCAGCCCGTCTGCGACTTGGTCAATCCGTGCATCCATTTCGTATCCACCTTCGCGTTCGAACCGCTCCTGCAGTGCTGCGTACCGCTTCAACAGACGCTCCAGTTGCTCTGGATCTGCCGCACAGGCGGGATCGGACATCTGCTGCTCCAATTCGGTCATCTGGGTGCGGCAAGCGATAAGTTCCCGAAAACCAAGGCCCAGTACATCCAGCACCGTGTGGTCATCCATTCCTTCGGGTACTTGGGCAACGTAACCGACACGTGTATCTTTTTTCAGCATTAACTGGCCTTCGTCCGGCTGGCTTAACCGAGCCATCAAACGCATCAAGGTGGTTTTGCCGCTTCCGTTGCGGCCGATCAGGGCCACCTTGTCGCCTTCCATAATTTCAAATGTAATGCCGTCCAGCACCAGATGTGCTCCGTGATATTGTTTCAACTGTTGCGCGCTAATAATCATCATAATAAGGTTCCTCCTATGGTGTGGAAGAGCCCGACCGCAACACAAAAAGAGCCGCAGGAGGTTAGCTCCGCGGCCCTTCAGAATTCAAGCAAATATGCTTATCGTCCGAATGAGGTCAAGGCAGGCATCTTCTCGTACATGTTAACTTCCGTATATTCAAAATTGGACAGACTTCTCCCGTTGTTCGAAAAAGTGTGAACAATGCCAGCCATAGCAATCGGCAGCTGGCTAATACGGTTGTTAAGCATCTCGTGATTCACCTGTCTTCACCTCCCTTTGTCATAAGTAATGTCAATATATCACAGACGGTTGCACCTCTGCAACCACCTCATGCGCCTAGCATCCCTGTCATATGCTGTGCTCAAGGTTTTCATTCGCCATTCTCCATCAGCCGTTTTCATTCCCTGGGTACTCTTGCTGAATTCCTACAATCTTCCACGGCTCTTCTTCAGATTTCCTACATCTCTTCTACCCTGAAGACAAATTACCCTATATAAGTCATTCGAATATCCACTACATTGTGCAAATTTATCTCCACGCGCAGTTCCTCATGCTCATTGATCGCAATTAACGAGTTACCGCTAACACTTAATTTTTTGATGGGATTGGTGTCCTCCAAAAAAATCGCCCACACCAAATGATCTTCTGCATCGGTACAAGCAATGAAGCCTTCATTCCCCATTTGCCCGTCTCCACCAATGATTTTCCCACCTTGATAATCCACACTTGTCCATACATCTACCATCGTCCAGCAATCCGGATTGTATTTCACAATACTGTCTATCGTCGTATCACAAACGGGAGAACAATACATGGTTCGCTCGTTGCTGTTAGGGTCAAAATATGTGCTGATATCTAAAATAATGACCGTTCCTTCTGGAAAAGCGATGCAATTTATACCTGGCATCTCTCGCTGTTCAGCGGACCAATGTTCCATGATTAAGCTATTCATCATATGTCCTTTCCTCGGCGCCGAAGCACCAAAGCCGTAATCGCAACCGTAATCAGCGTCAGCAACCCTGATGTACCTAGTGCCGCACCAAGGAGCGCATACCCGATACCGTTCCAACCACCTATATCGATGCTGATCAGGATAATAACTGCCCCGCCAAGCAACGTCAGACACGGCAAAATAGACTGAATCCAAGTCATTCGGCGCTTCTGCACCCGATAAACGATCCATTCAATTAACAGCTGTACTACCCACATCCCAACTGTCCACAAAATAACGATATCCACAAAATCCTCTCCTTATGATTGGATATTCATATCGACCGCTACTTGAGCCAGTCTGCAAAAAAGTTCCGATACCCTTCCTTCATTATCGTTCTTGAAAAGGCACCAAATGCATACTCGCGGTTGTCCTCTGATACACTTCGCGGCGCAGCCGCGGCCATGTTCACCAGTTCAAACCAGTTATCCTCATTGCCTGCAAAAGCATGCGTGGACCTGATGTGACCATAGCAGGCATGCTCGGGTTTCACGACCATTTTCCCCATCGCCATCGCTTCCGTCAGTGGCATCGCAAACGTATCAAACGCTGAACAGCTCCAGTACACCTTGGCCGAGTTCATCAGCGTAAATATTTCATCCTGAGTAAGTGCAAACTTCAGCTGCACGTTATTTGGAATATCATACTTTTTCATACTTTCCTTATAACGCACACCGCCAAACACCATATACACTTCCTTGTCCGGGTTCTGCCGGGCATATTCCAGCACAAGGTCGGGACGGCGGTTCGCCTCATCCCGCCCGATCCAGAGCACGCGATTATGCACGACCTGACTCGGGTCATAATGGCGGTGCGCCAGCTCTTCGTTGAAGCCAATCGGAATGACGTTCACGTCATGCACGCCGAAATTGCGCCCCAGCTCTCTTTTCAAAAACTCGGTCTGCACAATCGCTTTATCCACCATCGTATAGAATGGCTTCATCATCTCATACCCGGTTAGTGCCGGGTCAGGGAAACTGTGCGGAAACAGAACACTTTTCGGCAAAAACATTTTCAGAAATGTAAATCCCGATACCGTATAGATCACATGCTCAATATTTTGGCTATGAATCTGATCCAGCACGATATCATAGTTCACCAGGTCACCCTTCTCATGCTCGTACCCCGGTAGCCAGTCGTATCCGCTCACATGGCGCTCCGGCGAGATGAACACAACGTCCACGCCCAGCTCCAGCCCGATCTGCTTCAGTCGATCCGCGAACACCCGCGGCCCCTGAGCCTCCGTGAATTGAATTTTACGCATAACCAGTCCGACTTTACGCAAACTTTTCACCCCTTATTTCCATATTGCACTTCAACCGTCTAATCTTTTATCTTACCTCGTTCAGATGATTCATGCATTGCTCCAGCGTGGTAGCCGTCTCATGCCATTGATTGCGCAGCTGTTCCTGCGGCCACACACAGTCCGGATTCCGTAAATCGCCGTCGATCAGACGTAACATCCAGAGCGAGAATACAATCGCATAAGCATCGTACCACTTAGCAAAAGAAACCGGTTCAACCTGCACGCCAAGGCTCTTCAGCTTGTCCAGATACATCTTCATCACACGCGCCCGAAGCCCCGGCGTCATCGTACGTGGAAAGAGCGGATGCGACAAGTCCAGCAGATGATATACGTCCCACAATGGCGTATTCAGGTGAGCATGCTCCCAGTCGAGAATGACCAATCTACCCTCCACCTCGGCTACGTTGCCGGGGTGCAGATCACCATGGCACAGCACCAGCGGTAGCTCGTCCTCTGCCGTGAGGATCAACATGGTGAGTCTGTCCCAGTCCGCTGCAGACAACGTCAGATGCAGTTCGCGTAGCAGTTTATCCGTTGCTGACGGGTACTGCAGCAGTTCATGCAGCATATCCCAAATGGGCGGCTTATGCCCGACTCGCGGCAGGTCTTGCCACGTTGCAACGGGAAGTGCATGCCAAGCCGCCATATGTGCGGCAGCATTCAATATCGTCGATTCGCACAAGTGATGCTCCAGCTGTCCCATGTCCTCGTAGATCATCCAGCTCTGCTCCGGAGCCGCCGCCTGGTCCGAAGCCGCAATGAGCTGCGGATATACGGGTGGCAATTGTGCCATCACATGCTCGTACATCCAGCGTTCCCGTCCATGCTGTGCAGGATTCGTCAGCGGTTTGAAAATATAAGTCTGGCCAGATTGAACAGTAAATCGTTCCACACACCTGCCGTTCATCCCCTTATAGAGAATCTGCCGTGCTTTAACCTGCTTTTCATCCACTGTTCCTTCGGATGTCACCCAGCGCTCTGGAAACATGTCATTCGCTAAATTCTCCATATGATTCATCTTCCGCATGTCCCGAGTGCTCTCCAGCCTCCTCATGTCCTGGAAGTTCTCTGCGTCCTCTGTTTTTTCCATGCTCTTCATAAACTCACCCTCCCTTCTGTCTGGCCGTTCCGTACAGGATTTCTATTCATCATACGTTGCAGATGAACGGCCTGCAAGGGGGGGCTTACTGAGGCAGAGACGTATCACAAGTGCATTCATCCCACGGTTGCAATATAACTGCGATTCCCCCCGTACCATTCGTTCCTTTCCGATCCCTCTGTAGACAATGATATAATGGAACGACAGATTGTGAGGGTACTTGAACATTTACATAGGAGGAACGACCATGAGCATTGTACTGATACCTGAAAAAGTAGATTTTCGCATCTCCACAACCGATCTGAAGGCCATCTATACCGAATCCGGAGGTGTCACTTTACGTGTAGATGTGCAAACGCGTGGGGATGTGCCTCTAGATCATTATCGAGAAATCGAACTCACTTTCGACACCGTTGCTGAACTGCGCTGCATCACGGTTAATTTCTTCGAGCTACATGCAGGTCAGGTTGAAGGGATTAGCCAGCAAGACGATGTGCTCGCCTTCTGGGAGACGAGCAGGTATCATCCCGATCCCGGCTTTTATCAGGTCGTAGATTCACCCATTCTAGAGGAGAAAAGAACACTATTTGATCCCCGAAACCGGCTTGATCTGAAGCATTATCTTGTCGCCGGATATGACAGTTATGTTGAGGTTATTGCCTCATCTTATCAGTTTGCGGTGAAGGGTTAGAACGGTTTCCAGAGAATAAAATACTGAGCGCCAGCCGAATCCAATGCATACAAAAAAGAACCAGGCCGATCATTCGACTTGGTTCTTTTGGTAACTCAAATTGGTTTTGGTTTCTCACACCTATTCAAACACAATTCTCCCTGACGGATGCTCAGGCAAAATCGACGACACCAACTGCCGGACAGCAGGCTGATCCGACTCCAAGATGGAATCCGTGGCATCCCCGGTATAGACCAGCCTTCCCTGATCCATCACGGCGATGCTGTCGCAGATCGTCAATGCGGCGCGAATGTCATGCGTGATAAACAGATAGGACAGCCCATACGTTGCTCGCAGATCTGCCAGTAAAGACAGAATTTGTGTCTGATGCACCATATCCAGACTGCTGATCGATTCATCCAGCACGATTAACTTCGGCTTAAGGGCAATGGCTCTGGCGATATTGACCCGTTGCAATTGCCCTCCGCTGAACTGATGCGGAAGCTTGCCCGCATCCTGCGGTGTAAGTCCGACCTGCACGAGCAGCTGTTCAATCGTGCGCTGTTGTTCCTTGGCAGACAGGCGCTCGTAATTGTCCAGCGGCTCTCCAATAATCTGCGCGGCCGTCATCATCGGATTCACGGCGGAGTAACAGTCTTGGAAAACGACTTGCAAGTCACGACGTAGCCCTTTGAGCACCGTTTTATCCGCTCGATAGATATCCTGGCCTTGAAATAACACCTGACCTTGGCTGGGTCTCTCCAGCCCAAGAATAACTTTGCCCAAGGTGCTTTTACCTGCACCACTCGTTCCGAGCAATCCAAGGCAAACCCCTTCTTCAATCGTGAGTGAAACATCTTCTAGAACAGAAGGGCGTGATTCCGAACGATCCAGCCAGCTCCGTTTGCCATAGCGATGACTTACTTCATGTACTTGTAACATCCGGTTCTCCGCCCCCCTTCCTTCGTTTCAATAGTACGTATCCAGACAGTTCCGCACTACTCCACATCTTCTCACCTTTAGCGACCGATGGACAGTTTCGGCCGAGCACTCAATAACATCCGCGTATACTCATGCTGTGGATGATCGAACAATTGGTATACATCTGCCTGTTCGATAATCCGCCCCTTCTGCATGACTGCTACTTCGTCTGCCATCTGTGAGATGACACCCAGATCATGTGAGATGAGCAAAATGGATGTACCGTGCTCCTTGCGAAGCCGATCCAATTCACGTAGCACATTCAACTGATTCACGACATCCAGCGCAGTTGTAGGCTCATCGGCAATCACCAGAGCTGGCCGCAGACACATGGAAACGGCAATCATCACTCGCTGCAACATACCTCCGCTGAGTTGGAACGGATATCGTTTCATCAACTTTGCCGGGTCTGGAAGTTTCATATCAGCCAGCGCGGCAATGGCCTGTTCCCGCGCCTCTGCTTTGGACATCTTCGTATGGGTTCGTAATGTTTCAATGAATTGAGAGCCGATCGTATATACGGGGGTAAAAGCATTCATCGGATTCTGCATAATAAATCCGATATCCCTCCCTCGTATGCGCCGCATCTCTTCTTCAGATAAGTTGCTAAGCTCCCGTCCGTTCAGACGAACACTGCCTGACGATTCCATTCTGCGGGGATGAAGCAAGCGCAGTAGCGCATTACAAGTCACCGTTTTGCCGCAACCACTCTCACCGACAAGGCCGAAGACCTGACCCTTTTTCAAATTCAACTGAACAGGTTCCAGTAACGGGACGGCTCCCTTCGCTGTCTTGAGCTTAACCTCTAGATCACGCACTTCAAGTACATTCTCTGCCTTGTCCATCGTCACATTCCCCCCTTGTTCAGTTTATTTTCACCATTACTTTTTGGAAATGCCGTAACGATCAGATAAAGCTTCTCCCAAAATATTAAACGTCATTACCACTAGCAGAATAGCCACACCCGGATAGATCATCAGCTCCGGATGACTGCGAATATACCCTGTGCCTTCATGAATCATGGCTCCCCACTCCGCATTAGGCGGCTGAATGCCAAGTCCGAGGAAGGACAGTGCCGAGATATCCATAATCGCCCAGCCCATCTCCAGTGTGCCCATGACCACGATGGGACGTTGCACATTCGGAATGATATGTTTACGGATGATCGTCCAGGTAGAGGAACCACTAATTCGAGCGGCTGCGATAAAGTTCCGTTCCTTCAAGCTAACCACCATGTTTCGGCATATCCGCGCATAATGCACCCACTGTACCATCATGAGCGCCAGCAGAATCTGCATCAGACCTGGACCGAAGATCCCGACGATGCCCAGCACCAGTACCAGCTGTGGAAATGCCAATATGCCTTCACATAAACGCATCAGCACATTGTCAACCCAGCCACCGAGATAACCGGAGATCGATCCAACAATAAGCCCGATAATCAAAGACGACAGGAAGATCATCGTTGCAAATCCAATCGAAACCCGCGCTCCATAGAGAAGTCTGGAGAGATTGTCCCTTCCCAGATGATCTGTGCCGAGCCAGTGTTCGGCAGAAGGGTCCTTTAACTTCTGTAACAGATTCACTTTGACCGGATCATGCGGTGCGATCCATGGAGCCAATAATGCCAGGATGAAGAAAAGCAGCATGATCGTAGCGCAAATCCAAATTATTTTTTTTCCTCGAAATATCGTTCGCCATCGGTTCATCAATGCTCTGCCCGTCCTTTCGCCGAAATCCGCGGGTCCATATACAGCTGCACCAGATCAACGATTAGATTACACACGATGAACAGACACGCCGAAATAAAGACATAACATTGGATCACGGGAATATCTCGGTTGAAGATGGCTTCGACAAAGTAACGCCCGAAACCCGGCCATGAGAAGACCTGCTCTACAATAATTGTTCCTGTTAACAGCCTGCCCATGGTCATGCCCATTCCTGTAATAAACGGGGTAATGGCAATTTTGAGCACATGTTTCAGCATGATAACACGTTCACGTATGCCGCGGGTTCTGGCGTATTGCACATATGCTTCCTGTAATTGTTCGAGTACACTGGTACGCAACATACGGGTGTATAACGCAATCATCACCATAGAGAGCGTAAGCGTAGGCAGCACCAGGTTCTCCCAAGAGCCGCGCCCTTCAACCGGAAGCCAGTCTAGTTTCACGGCAAAAAAGAAAATAAGCAAGTAACCAAGCCAGAACTGCGGAATGGAAGCACCAAAATAAGAGATCGCCCGGCTCACCATATCAATCCAGCTATTTTTGTATACCGCCGCCAAAATTCCGAGAGGTATACTCACCAGTGCAGAGAATAGAATGCTCCACAAGGCCAGTTCTGCTGTAGCTGGGAACTTGTCCTTGACCTCATCGATCACCGGTTTGTTCGTGAGATACGAGGTACCAAAATCCAGCTGGGCCATCCTCTTCAACGTATCCACATACTGAGTGAGCAAAGGCCGATCCAGACCGAATTCATGTCGCTTCTCCGCCAACAGTTCTGGTGTTGGATAAATATGTGCTGCTGTCAGATACGCTTCGGCTGGATCGACCGGTGAAATATGGATTAGCCCAAAAGTGACAAGTGTAGCGATAAAAACGATAGGAATGATCGCGATCATTCGTTTACCTATATAGCCGATCACCAAACTTTCCTCCCCTTTTACCATGCCACACATGCTCTTGTTGCCTGATGTGTTACGTGTTCATTGCTACGTTTTTGACGTTCATCAACTATGATTATGGATTGCTTAACTGCATCCCCACAAACGGACTTTCATCCCGATTGGCCGGGAAGACAAATTTAGCAATTTTCTTCTGATATACGGCTGTTTTCTTCACATAAGAGATCGGCACAATCGCCGATTGGTCCTGTAAAGTCGTCAGGATGGATGTATACAGTTCCTGACGTTTCTTCTCATCTGTAGAAGACAGTGCTGCATGCACCTGCTCGTCCAGTTCCTTTTTCATCGGCAAAGCAGTAAGTGTCTCGGAGATTCCGAATCCCGGGCTTGCTACGACGTTAATGAAGGAATGCGGATCGTATGGTGCCCCGTAATTGTACCAGAAGTATAGATCGAAATCATTGGCTTTCAGACGTTTAATCTGTACCGTCAGTTCAAGTCCGGTAAGGTTTACTTTAACCCCCAGCTCGCTCCATTCGGCCTGAATGGTTTCACCCATCGCTTTCTGAATCGGATCGGTTTTATCAAAAATCAATTCGAATTCCAGCTTCTGTCCATCCTTCTCACGCACGGTTCCGCCTGCCGGCAACTTCCAGCCTGCTTCATCCAGCAATGCTTTGGATTGCTCTACGTTATATTCAATCGGTTTCAGATCCACATTGGTATATGGATAGTTTTTGGACAATGCGGTATCAGCCGGTTCTTCCAGACCCGATGTGACACCTTCCACCATCGCTTTTTTGTTAAAGCCCTGTTGAAGTGCCTTCCGCACTCTCACATCAGACAACTTCGGATTCGAAGAGTTAAGCAACAGGTCACGAGTACCTACAGGGTCAGACAGTTCGCTTACATACTTATCGTTCTCACGCAGCTGCTGGAATGCATCCAGACTAATCACGCCTTCACCGTAAATCAGATCCAGATCGCCCTTTTCAAAAGCAAGCACACGGGTCTCTGCATCAGGAATGATTTTGACCGTAATCTGATCGAACGCCGGTGCAGTACCCCAGTAATTCGGGTTACGTTTGAAGACCGCATACTCATCCTGCTTATATTCAGCCAGCATCCATGGGCCTGTACCTACCGGCTCTTTGATGCCTTTGGATGTATCCCCATCATCCGGGAATCCAGCCGCACCCAGGAAGCGGAACGGACGAACAACGGACAGATCCTGAAGTACAGGATAATACGGCTCGGTCAGAGTCATACGGAACGTATGGTCATCCACGACCTCTGTCTTGTCCAGCACACTGACGATGCCAAGCCAGCTATGTGTTTTTTTATTTTTCATGATGGAGTCAAAATTCTTCTTCACAATTTCAGCATTAAAAGGCGTGCCATCGGAGAAATTCACCCCTTGGCGCAACTTGAAAGTATATACTTTGCCATCATCAGAGATGGTCCATGACTCAGCAAGTGCCGGTTCCAGTTTACCATCCTTCTGGTAACTCACCAGTGATTCATAGATCATGGATTGGGCAAACAATTGGGACGGATTGTACGTATGTGGATTCATTGTACCGATATCCCGTGGCCAAGACATCGTAATCGACTTCGCCGAAGACGCCTGATCTCCCGAAGCAGAAGAAGACGCCGAACTGCTCTCTTTATTACTGCAACCCACGATAAATAACAGCAACAACAGTGTTGTCACCATCATAAGGGTAGTAGAACGTTTGTGTTGTTGTCCTAACATAGATACAAACCCCTTTTCTCTCTTCTCTCATTCTTCACCTGATCATTATCGTGATAATGATTCTCATATTCATTAAGAATATGAAGTAGCCTCCCTTTTGTCAACAAAAATCGACATAATATGTATGCCCATTAAATAGCCAAAAAAGCCCTTCCTATAGGATGAGGGGCTTTTTTGGTGAATAGCAGCAAATTTACTGCATATTCTCTGCATATTTCCTTTTCATTTCATATCTATACTCAATTTATTTAGTCATTTCTGGATGCGCAAAACCCCATTATAGTTTGCCTTCCTCGCGGTCGCCAGCGATCACTTCATCCGTTTCTTTGACATAGTCCACGATCTCTTGGACCGTTGTGTAGGCCACACCGACATAGGTATCGGCTGCGCCGTAATAGATGGCAATTCGTCCAGTATCGGCATCATGCAGGGTTGCACATGGGAAGACAACGTTATCAACGAAGCCCTGCTCCTCATACCATTTCTCCGGCGTCAGCACGAAGTTGGAGGAACGATACTTCACTTTGGACGGCTCATCCAGATCCAGAATCACCGCACCCATGCTGTACACAAAACCGTTGCATGTTCCGGTTACACCGTGGTAGAACATCAGCCAACCTTCAGACGTCTCGATCGGAGCGGGGCCACCTCCAATTTTTACGGATTGCCACCAGCCCTGACCGCCTTTGCTCATGACGTGACGATGTTTTCCCCAGTACACCAGATCCGGGCTTTCGCTCAGAAAGATGTCTCCAAACGGAGTATGTCCGCTGTCACTTGGTCTGGATAACATCACGTAGTTATCGTTGATTTTGCGTGGAAACAATACACCATTGCGATTGAATGGCAGCATCGGATTCTCAAGACGGACAAACGTTTTGAAGTCCTCCGTCTTGGCGAGACCCAGGGCCGCACCGTAAAAATCGGTACACCAGATGATGTAATAGGTATCTTCCACTTTGACCAGACGCGGGTCGTATGCGTAGTTCGGCATAAACGGTTCGCCTTGTTCGTCTACAAAAGTGATGCGCTCCTCCTCTATCGTCCAAGATAACCCATCTTCACTCGAACCCATGTGCAGGTGTGGACGGCCATTGACTGTCTCGGCACGGAATACACCGATGAATTTCCCCTCATAAGGAACGACTGCACTGTTAAAAATACGGGCAACTCCCTTCACCGGATTACGTGGCACCACCGGATTAGCCGAGTGTCTCCACACCGGGCCTTCCGTTCCTTCCGGCTTATCCTCCCAAGGCATATTTGGCAAAGCATCCCCAACCATGTGTACCTTTTTCGTTTCAGTGACTGTCATATCTCATTTCTCCTTCTAATTGAATGATTTCAAGGAATGGTTTCACGCAATCATTTCACGGAACCTTGCGCAAAACCGTTGTAGATGTATTTCTGAAGCAACAGGAAAATAATCATCGTTGGAATAATGGCAATCATAATCCCGGCACTGATGACCTCCCATTGTGATCCGAAGGGGCCCTTGAACTTGAACAGGGCGGTGGATATTACCTGTAGATCGGTTTTTGGCATGTACAGGAATGGCGTGTAGAAATCGTTGTAAATGTTGACACCTTTGACGATAATGACCGTGACAATCGCCGGTTTCAACAAAGGCAATATAATTCTCCAATAGATCGTGAAGTATGAAGCACCGTCCAGCATAGCCGATTCATCCAGCGCGCTGGAGATCGAACCGAGAAATTGCAGGAAAATGTACACGGCGATAATATCGGTTCCCAGGTACATGACGATAGCTGCCCACCGTGTGTTGAACAGGTCGAGGGCGTTAATAATCTGGAAGGTGGCAACTTGTGTCGTTACGCTCGGAATCAGGGTAGCCAGCAGGAAAGCGGCAACCATAATTTTTTTGCCTTTGAACTTGAAGCGATCCAGAACATAAGCAATCATGGAACCTGTCAACGTTGCACCCACGATGGATATGATTAGAATAATGATTGTATTTTTGAAGCCGACAAGCATGTTGCCATCCACAAATGCCTTGGCATAATTCGCAAAGTTCAGCCAGTTGGCGGGCGGGGCTAGTGGACTGCTATTGGCATACTCGGCATTGGTCTTCAGGGACGCAAACAGGATCACTACGATAGGCAAAAGTGCAATGAACGCCGCCAGAATCAGAGAAACGTATTTGATTATGCTGGCGATGGTATATTTGAATTGGTTCACGTTCATTCCTCTCCTTTCATGCTGACACGCTGCACAAGCGTTACAAGAATTACGATCAGAAGCAGCACGACAGCCATCGCTGATGCGAGTCCCAATTTGCCGTATTTAAATGCCAAGTGAACGGTCTGAATAACAAAGGTCATACTTCCGTTGGAACCGTCGGTCATAATATATGGAATATCGAACGCACTGATGGCGCCGCTTATGGCCAAGATCAGATTAAGTTGCAGAATGCGGGTAATACTCGGCAAAATGATATGGCGGAATTGTTGCCAGCGGTTCGCACCGTCAATATCGGAAGCCTCATACACATCCTTCGGAATCGAAGAAATCGCACCCAGGAAGATGATGAAGTTGAAGCCCATATATCTCCAGACCGATGCACCCGCAAGCGATACGTTAATGATATTCGGGTTACCCAGCCAGAGCTGGGTGTACTGTCCCAGTCCGACAGCCTGCATCAGCGTATCAAGCGTACCGTCCGGTTTGAAGAAAAAGAGGAAGATAAAACCGATAGCCACGCCATTCAGCAAGTAAGGGAAGAACAGAATGCCTTTAAAGAAATTTTTGCCCCGGATTTTGAAGCTGAGGATCGTGGCAAAATAGAGGGCCAGACCCATCTGTACAAAGGTTGCCACAAAATAATACAAACTGACGATAAACACTTTAAAGTATTCCGAATCGCTAAAAATCCGTGTGTAATTATCAAATCCAACATAGTCGAACCTTTTACTGTATCCATTCCAATCGGTAAAGCTGTATTTGAACATGTTAATGACAGGCAAATAAGCAAACGTAAATAACAGTGCCAGCGGAATAATCGAGAAGGCACAGATAATAAATATGCGTTGTGCTGAGTAACTCCAGTTTGAAATTCTCCAGTATTTCATGCTCCCCACACCTCCCAGCGGTTCAGCCGCCTTGGTTCATAACGCTCCGTATCGCTTCGCGGATGTAACCGCAGGGTGGGCCAAGTGAATACACATGTTTAACAAGTCTTCACCACAATCAATTCATTTGATGGTTTAACTCCCGTGCGAACCTGGCCCAAAAATCCGACAACTACCGGCACCCGTATTACATCTGCTTTATCTGCTCACATCTGCTGTATGAACGCTCGTTTTTCCTATTATTTCGTAACCTCTGCGCGGGCTTTTACCCATTTATCATTCAGGTCTTTCATGATGTCATCATACGATTCGCTTCGGTTACCGATAGCTGCTTCAATAATTCGTTTCTTGAAGTCAGGCTGCCAGAGGCCAATCTCGCCTTCGTTATCGATTTTGTCCATCAATCCCTCTTGCCCCTCTTTAGCCGGAGTTAAAGTAGAGAATTTTACATCTTTATACTGATCCAGAATCGGTGGTAGCTCTGCACTCTTGTCCGCACTCATGCCTCCACCTTGCTCAACCGCATAGTTGGATTTTGCCAGAAACCAGTCGATCCATGCTTTTGCCGCAGGTTTGTTCTCGCTGTTCACATTCATGCCGATGTTGTAATCCGCGGACAGCGGTACGATTACATCGCTAGCATTAGTCGGGAAGGGTAAGAAACCAATATTTTCTGGTTTATCTGTCATGCCTTGAATCTGTGTAATCGCCCATGATCCGAGAGCCATCGTTGCAATTTTGCCATTGGCCAGATCTGCCTTGGAGCTTTCCCAGTCTGTTGTTGTCGGATCTTTCTCGATCAGGCCATTCTTGGCTGCATCATAGAGTACTTTGTACAGCTCGTAGTGCGGCTTCCCTGGCACAAAGTTCTCGTCCGTATTCGGTTGATCCACGTTAACATAGTCTACACTTCCTGCAACCGTTGGCAGGTCTGCCTCCCATTGGGTAAGCGCCCAGCCGGATGCATAGTTCGTATAGAGCGGAATTGCCTTGGTGTTGTCTTTTACCTTCTGAAGTGCTGCCTGGAATTGCTCCGGTGTCTTCGGAAGCTCGGTGATGCCTGCGTCTTTGAAGACTTGTTTGTTATAAATGATACCTGAGAACGTAATAACGGTTGGAATTCCGTATACCTTACCATCCACCATACGTTCTTCAATAGCGGTGTATTTGTCTTTCAACTCATCGTACGTGCCAAGCGGCTCGAAAAAGTCCGGGATATCGGCGATCGGAACACTTGTCGGAATCATAAGTACGTCGCCGTAGTCTTTGGTGCTCATCCGAATTTTCACTTGCCCTTCATAATCAGCCAAAGCCTGGAAATTCACTTTCACATCCGGATACTCCTTGTTGAACTCGGCCGCATAGTCCTTAAATACGGTATCAACAATATCAGTGCGTTGTGTCAACACGGTAATTTCGCCCTTGATATCTGCCGGATCTGTGCTGATCTCTTCTCCTGCCTGCGTACCCCCTCCTGTTGAACACGCTGCAAGCAGCGAAGTGATAAGTAGCATCGTGAGCAGCAATACCCAGCCTTTATTTTTCCTCATTTGTTCCGACCCCTTCCTTAATTAAGTTATCGTTAAGGTTACAAATTAGATTCTATTATGGTAACGCTTACCTGTCAATTCAATTATTTATTACTTCACCGGCAAAATAAAATATACAATTCGTTGACAAGGTAATTTCGTAGAACTAATATTATTTTATAAAGTTACCGATAACTTAATTTAATTAAACATGATTTTGCACGGATGAAGGAGCGCTCTGGATGACTCATAAGATGAATCAGCTTCAAACAGAAATTGCGGAGCATTGGAAGACGAAGATTATGCCGTTCTGGTCTAACTTAAAAGATGAAGATCATGGTGGATTCTACGGCTGGGTTGGCAACGATCTGCAGATCAATCATCAGGCACCCAAAGGCGGAATCGCTACAGCACGGCAGCTTTGGTCTTTTTCCGCAGCCTACCGGGTAACCGGTGAGGATATCTGGCGGGAGCACGCTGAACACGCCTATCGTTTTCTCACTGGACACCTGATAGACAGAGAGCACGGAGGGATGTACTGGATGGTCGATGCCACTGGTGAAACGCTGGATACGAGCAAGCATGTGTATACTCAGTCCTTTGGCATATATGCGCTCAGCGAATACTACCGAGCAACAGATGATGCTTCTGCACTAACACTTGCGAAAACGCTTTTTGCGCTGATAGAGAGCAAAGGCTTCAACACAGAAGCGCCTGCTTATAAAGAGCAGTTTGATCGCTTCTGGAATGAACAGCCCAATGAAATGCTGAGTGAAAACGGGGTCATTGCGGATTACACGATGAATACGCATATTCATGTGCTGGAAGCCTATACCACCCTATACAGGGTGTGGCCGGACCCACAAGTAAAAGCATCCCTTGAGCGACTGCTCGGAATTCTGTATGAACGGGTATATGACAAGAACACCAGGTTCCTCGGGGTTTTTTTCAACAAAAAGTGGGAATCCATCATTGATCTGCGCTCGTTCGGACATGACATCGAAGCAAGCTGGCTGATTGACGATGCTCTCAAGGTACTGGGACTTGAACATCACCCGCAATATGCCGCCATGGTCACGGATATCGCCTACAACATCCTGAGCGCGGCCGTACAAGCGGATGGTTCACTTATGAATGAACAGGAAGGCAACCATGTGGATACCACGCGTATCTGGTGGGTGCAAGCGGAAGCGATGGTTGGTTTCTATAACGCCTATCAGCGCACTAGGGATTCTAAATTTCTGGAAACGGTCGAACGGTTGTGGAATTATACGCGAACGCATATCGTGGATTCCCGGCCAGGCGGTGAGTGGTACTGGGCTGTGGACGAAAATGGCACACCTGATCATCATGAAATGGCCGGCCCGTGGAAATGTCCGTATCATAACAGCCGATTTTGCATTGAACTCATGGAGAGGATGGGATAAGCATGATACACCCAAAATACAAATCGTTACTGGAACAGCAGGAGCAGCTTTTGTCACGTCAAAATGAGGTGGATTCTTCCTTCTACAATGGCGTTTACCAGCGTTATCGGTATCCGGTCATTACACGCCATCATGTGCCACTGCACTGGAGATTTGATCTAAACGAAACAACGAATCCGTATTTCATGGAGCGTCTGGGCATTAACGCAACACTCAACCCGGGAGCAATCTATCACAACGGAAAATACATTATGGTCGTACGCACGGAAGGACTGGATCGGAAATCGATCTTTGCCCTTGCAGAGAGCGACAACGGCGTAGACGGATTCCGCTTCACCCGCAAACCGCTTGTCTGGGACGATATCGATGCAGCGGAAACCAATCAATATGACATGCGTCTGGTTCAGCATGAAGACGGCTGGATCTACGGCATCTATTGCTCGGAACGCAAAGACCCGGATGCGCCTGCCTTCGACACCTCCAGCGCTGTTGCACAGGCGGGTCTGGTTCGCACACGTGACCTGACCCGTTGGGAACGCCTTCCGAATATTACGACGAACTCCCCGCAGCAACGGAATGTGGTGCTGCATCCCGAGTTTGTCGATGGTAAATATGCTTTCTACACACGTCCGCAGGATGGATTTATCTCCACAGGCAGCGGTGGCGGTATTGCCTTCGGTCTGTGCGAGGATATCCTGAATCCGGTTATTCACGAAGAGATCATTATAGATGAACGGAAATACCATACGGTGTATGAGGTAAAAAATGGCCAAGGCCCTGCCCCGATCAAAACAGACCGTGGCTGGATTCATATTGCCCACGGCGTACGGAACACCGCAGCAGGTCTTAGGTACGTACTGTACACCTTCGCCACCGATCTGCATGATCCGGCACGCATCATCGCCAAGCCGGGCGGGCACTTCATTGCCCCTTACGATGACGAGCGCGTAGGCGATGTATCCAATGTTATTTTTTGCAACGGTGCCGTGGTTAATGAAAAGGGTGAAGTCTTTATCTACTATGCATCCAGTGATACACGCTGTCATGTAGCTACAACAACACTGGATCAACTGGTGGATTACACGTTTAATACTCCTGCTGACCCTTATCGTTCCCTGGACTGTTCCAGCCAGCGTGGAAACCTGATTGAGCAGAACGAACGTTTATTGCAAAATCAATGAAACTAACATCGCTCAATCAACCTTGTCCAACCTTCCGGGACTTGCGAAAAATAGTGATGTGAGACCCGGAATGGCTTTATTCCAGGTTGGTAACGATGTATACTAATATGGATTGTTGTTATGTTGGAAGAACGCGCTCATCATAATGACAGCACATTGTACCTAAACCGGCTTGAAGGAGGCGACCAAAGCTGAAGAACAATATCACCATGCGGGATATCGCCGACAGGCTCGGGGTCAGCAGTGTGACCGTCTCGAAAGCGTTGAATGACAAAGAAGGCGTCAGTGGCGAATTAAAGGAAAAGATTAAACAACTTGCCGTCCAGATGGGTTATCGGTATAACGCCACAGCCCGTTCAATGAAGGAAGGCTTAACTCATAATGTTGGTGTAATTATCCCGGAGCGGTTTACCGGTCCTACGCAATCGTTCTATGTACGCGTGTTCCAACGCATTACCAAACATCTGGAGGAACAGGGATATTACGGTATTCTTCATATTTTGAACAGTGAGGATGAAGAGGAGCTATCCCTGCCCAAACTGTACAGTGACAGCAAGGTTGACGGCTTCATTGTGCTGGGTCAGGTCAGCAAGGAGTATATTGAATTGGTGCAGTCGATGGACGTACCTAAGATGTTCCTCGATTTCTACGATGAACATTCCGATATCGATTCTGTTGTGACGGACAACTTCTATGCCGCGTATGAAATGACAAACTATCTGATCCAGCAGGGACACCGCAGTATTGCTTATGTAGGTAATCTGTATTCGACAAGCAGCATTCAGGATCGTTTTCTTGGTTATTACAAATCTTTGCTTGAGCACCGGATGCCCATGAATCCGGATTTGGTGCTTAATGATCGGGATGAACGAGGTACGTTTATCGAGATCGATCTACCAGAACAGCTTCCCACCGCATTTGTCTGCAACTGTGATCAGGTTGCTCATCTGCTCGTGCAGAAGCTGACTTCGCTGGGTATTCAAGTGCCGGCCCAATGCTCTGTCGTTGGGTTCGACAATGATATCTACGCCATGCTGTCTGAACCTAAACTCACCACAGTTGAAGTAGATATCGAACAGATGGCACGGACGGCTGTTCAATCCATGCTCAAAAAGATCGACAACCCAAACCGTAGCTTCGGTCGCGTCCATGTAAAGGGCAATATCATCTATCGTGAATCAGTAAGTGTTGCACCAGAGACTCAGCCTCAAGTGACAACAACGACACATTAATAATGAAGCAGGAGACCACTGAACATAAAGTCTTTAAGCCATGAACAGTAAATTGAAGGCATTTGGAGCTGAGGCAAGTAACATGGACAAGTAACATTAAAAACAAGCGACCCCGCAACAACTGCAGGGGCGCTTGTTTTTTTTACTTATTTTTAATCGTTAGATTGTACGGAGCACTTCACTCAGTAGCTTGTCTTCAGCCAGTTGTCTTTAGACCAAGTTAACTTTCCTGCTCCTGCACCGTTGGAAGCGGTGAGACGTGCATTCAGTGTAGATGGATCATCTGTCTGGTAGCTGTATGGAAGGGAACCAAAACCATTCCACGAGAACGGTTTGATGACAGCCGGAACAGGTGCAAGTGGACTACCTGCTGTGTCACTATTACCACGGAAGGAACTTCCATCCAGAGAGTAAATCGTATCGAGCACACTGATTTTTCCGGTGTATGTGGCGTTGGTCGGGTCTGTCTGATTGTTGCGTACAGGATACTGCACATCCTTGATTACTGATTTTTCAACTAACACTGCGCCGCTTTCGGTGGAGATAGCCCCATTGCTGGTAATACCGAATTTGTAGCCTTTAGATGCAATGGCTGTGGCCATAGCGTTAGTAATGCGCGCTTGAGCTGAACGGGCATCTGAAGCATCCATGATGATGTTATAGGCGTGGGCATTACCGCCACGCAGACGAGGCATGCGATCCTGAATGTCTTTATATAGGTTATGATGCAGAGTAATCGACAGGTTAGCGTTAGCCGACTCTAGACTGGTTGCACCGACGAGATGCCCTTTTTTCTGCGGCCCAGCGATAGCGATGATATCTTCTTTGCTTAAACCGACCGCACTGCTACGCAGATGGTTATACATTGGGTAGGAAGATTTATTGGCTTCCAATTCGTTAATCTGACGGGAAACCCAGCTGTTCGCGCTGCCGTCATCCCCTTTGAAGGTGGACCAGGAGATGGTTACACCGCTGGTTCCTTTTTTCGAATCGACGAGTCCGTCATAGGCTTTGTTAAACGTGCAGTGATCGATCCACACACCGCTACTGTCCTCCAGAGTAATGTAATCCCAATCGTTTTTGTCGTAATCCCCTTTGGTCGATTCATCCCATTCCCACAGCTCATCGAACTCCAGGTTGCGGATGATGACGTTGGAGCTTCGTTTGACGGTAATAGCGGCATGTTTGATTTTGGACCCATTGGCAGAGAAAATGGTGAGGCCGTTGAAGCCGTCCACCGTAATTTTGCTGACTCCCGTCTGCTTCAATACCGGATGTGTCAGTGCATCGTTATGCTTGGCAAAGGGGGACGTCTGAGACGCGCTAGGAATCTCATTCCATCCTAGATCGAGGTCGTTCATAATTTCAACGACTTTGACACCGGAGTTCTTTTTCAGAGCCAGCGCCAGGTCGGTGGCATTATACACTTTTTTATACGTAGACGTGCTCGACTCACTGATGATTCCGCCGCCTGTGTTCCCTTGGGAGAAACCGGTCAGATTGTAATCCGCGTTGCCCGCTGCCTGCACACTCGCAGGTCCGGATAATAAGGTGAACCCTAGCGTAAGGGCCAGAGCCGTGCTACATAAACTTCGTACTGTTTTTTTCATCGAATTGATTCCTCCCGATAGTATGATGATGAATGATGAGTTGTCCTACCTGTCTCTCTGCGGCATGTCATGTCGCAAGTGACATATTCACAATGTAAATGTTGGAAGCGATTACAACAATAATCCTGATTTCACATCCCTTTGAGAACGGCCGACAGGAGGCAAATGGTACCCGAAACAACCTGGCATCGTATCAAGTTAACTTGTATAACGGGGTTTGATGTAGGAATGGGAAATCCGTGAAGAGAATAACACGTGTGCAGATAAATGAAATAAAAAAGGCAGGACCGCATCTAGTGCAGACCTGCCCGATTTTACTTTTTGATGGAACGTGTCCAGAAACCGCCATGGAACTGTTTGGGCTCCACAGTGATGACAAAAGCTTTGGGATCGAGAGCCAGAATGGTCTGGTAGAGCAGTTTCTGGTTTTTGCGTTTCGCCAAAATTTCCATAACCAGCCGATCTCCGTCTCGTCCGCTACCAACCCATGAGGTTACACCATACCCTTTATCGCGCAAAGCATTTGCAAGCCCTCCGTCCATCTGGTTGCAGATCACTTTCACGGTAACGTAACCAAGCGCAATTTTTTCCTCAATCCATGCTCCGAGCAGTACTCCAAGCCCGTATCCCACTGCGTATACAATCAGCGCAGACGGCTGGGTCAAATAGCTAAGTACCAGATTCAAGCCCAGTACATAGATTACAATCTCACCCATACTGATCAGGGCAGCGATGTATTTCTGTCCTTTGAGCGTTAAGATCATGCGAAGGGTGTAGGCCGATACATATACAATCTGAATCAAAAAGATAAATAACAAAATTTTAAGCAATGACGATCCCTCTTTCCTAGACCTTTTCAATGAATCAGGGCCTTTGTTACGTGTTGCATGGCGAACATTTCCACCTTATTGGAGATGCTTTTAACAACCCAGGCTCATGTATTCCATCATATTCCTCTATCTCCATCATTGGACGTTATGCCCTCTTCCTAAACGGTTTGATGTAAATTTTCAGGCATCTGTCCAGTCTGACGATCCCGGAACTGCCATTATAAAACCGTTTGTGTCGATGTTCAACCCGGCGATAGTCCCAGGGGCGTAATAACCGTAGCGCGAATATGATGTATAAATCACACTGGATTTAGGGTGATCCCTTATCTTTCGAGCCAAGCAAGAGAAATATTCGAGCCAAAATACAGACGGGATGCAGGTTCTATAAGGAAATCCGTTGCCTTTGGTGAGTACGGGACGAATGAACTTCAAAGGAGGAGTGTTCCATGGAAATATGGCGGGAAATGGAGCAGGAAGGTATGGAAAAGCTTGTTTTTTGCCACGATTCCTCCAGCGGACTTCAAGCAATCATTGCCATTCATAACACAACTCTTGGTCCAGCTCTGGGTGGATGCCGCTACTGGGCCTATACATCCAAAGAAGAAGCAATTCGGGATGCGATAAAGCTAGCCAAGGGCATGACCTACAAAAATGCCATGGCAGGTTTGCCCTATGGCGGAGGTAAGGCTGTTGTCTGGGATGTGACCGGTGCTTCGGAGCAGATGACGACAGGGGAACGGGTCGGTGGGGGCGTGGTGGACTCATTGCAGAGCGATATTTTCGATAGCTTGCTGATAGACTCGAATATAAGCGATATGCTTGGTGGGACGCTGATCGAATCAATTAAGGGAGACACATTGGGTAAAGGGCTAGAGAACTCATCGAAAGATAATGTGCTGGGCAAGATTCTGGAAAATTCAGGGATGGACGAAGCGGGCAAAGCGAACAACGGAATCATAGCGGAGAATTCGAAAGACGAAACACAAACACAAGACAAAGTGTGGATGGACACACCGAAAGATGGCTCTTTTAGCGGGACGCAGGCAGAATCGTCAGTAGATGGTACGTTTGGCGAAGGTCTGGCAGATCCAGCGAAGAATAAAGAAATTCGCGCATCGCAGTTTCGGGCTCTCGGGCGGTTTCTGGAGCGATTACAAGGTCGCTTCGTGACAGGTCTGGATCTGGGCACAACGGCTGCAGACATGGACCAGATCCGGGTAGAGACGGCATATGTGACGGATACCACGGGTTCCCTTGGTGCACAGGATGACTTCACTGCCGACATGACCGCCTACGGCGTGTACATCGGCATTGTAACCTCTCTGCGCCACCAGGGCGTAGCCGATCTGCAGGGCATTCCCGTTGCCGTCCAGGGACTGGGCAAGGTCGGGTATGCCCTGTGCCGTTACCTGCATGCAGCCGGGGCACGGCTGATCGTGGCAGACGTTGTACCGGAACGGGTACAACGTGCCCTTGTGCAGTTCAGCGGCGCCATTTCGGCCGATCCGGCCCGTATTCACGCCGCTGACTGCAAGGTGTTCGCCCCCTGTGCCCTAGGGGGCGTGATCACCCCGGCGACCGTGGAGGAGCTTCGCTGCTCCATTGTCGCCGGGGCGGCCAACAACCAGCTGAGTGAACGACAGCTGGTTGCTGGCCGCATGCAGGCGCGCGGCATTCTGTACGCGCCTGACTACGTGCTGAGCGCAGGCGGCATTATCAGCACCGCCTGCGAACTGCAGGGAGCTGGGCCTGACCTGATCCGCCAGAAAGTGGCGGGGATAGCAGGCACGCTCAGCAAGGTATTCGCCGAGGCTGCGCGATCTGTAATCTCCACAGCAGATGCAGCCGATCGTCTGGCCGAGGCCATTCTCGAATCAGGCCAGAACGACTAGGCCTATTAAGTCACACTTCAATATCTCTGTCTTTCATGTATGAGGAAAGTACTGTTTAAGCATTTTTATTCGTAGCCTCGCAGAGCTCTTTATTCTAAACAGTTCCCCACCTGCTTACACTTTCACTTACATCTACACCTGCACTTGCATCTGTATCTGTATCTGCATTTACACTAACTTCTGCACCACTGTTGTCACCACACACTAACGATCACAGGAGACGTTATTTGGCCCATTTTGCATGCTGTACCAGGCTAACGATCACCAGACACGCTATTTTGCAAAAGTCAGCTCACTTTCGGCCTAAAACACCCTCTTTTGCAGAAATAAGCTTCCTGGTGATCATTAGAATTCATGAGGGCCACTTTTCACCCAAATAAGCTCATCTGAGATCGTTAGAATCACAACACACTTTTTACTCTACCGCACCTAGAGTTACTTGTTGAGTTACTTATCCATCTACTGCACCTAGGATTATTTGTTTGAGTTACTTATCCCCTCTACTACTCGTCAGGTTGCTTGTTTGAGTCACCACTGCACATTGGCCTAATTGTATGATTTACTTATCCGATTTACTGTGTATTGGGTTACTTACTGTACCCGTTTCACTCGGTTCACCTACTTCTTTTACGCTTTTTACTCCGTTTTCTTTATTCACTTTGTTTCCTTTGTTCGCTTCATTTCTTCATTCAGTTCAATTACTTTGTTTGCATACTTACTTCATTTCCTTCATTTATTTCATTTTAAGGTAGTTGCAAGCCGCTCACGGGGCGAAAATAAATACTCACTTCCATCAATCATGCTTAGACCCACTTCTTAAAATTACACGGCTTAAGCCAGCGACCAGTTCAATCAGGCTAACAACTCTGAAAAGATACCTCGATAGACTTCAGCTTAAATGACCACAGCCGACTTGACCGCTGGTTTCTTCACACGATACAGCAGCGTCCACAACAACACATTCGCCACAATCAAGATCACACCGTACATCCAGACACCTCCGGAGAAAGAACGGAAAAAGACATGAGCACCCCACAGTAAAGCGAACACAGGCAAAGCAGCGAAAATATACCAGCCGTCACTTTGCTGTGCCACACTGAACGATTGGGAGAACGGTGGCTTTTGCAGCATAAACTTGCCGGATACCGGGATCAGCGCTGTAGCTGTGAGCAGAATAATCGCAATGTCCGGCAAAATCCGAAGTCCAAATGTCCATGTGAACATGGCCGCATTCAACAGAAATACCGGTATAAATATGTTGCTTAGAAATGCCTTCAGGGCGCCTCGATATAATATATTTTCATCAGACATCGGCGCGGCGCGAAAGATCCAGGATGCCTTGTACTGACCCGAATACCGTAGCATAATGACTACCGTTACCAACAGGATCAGCATAATATACAAGGTGTACACAAAGGAACTTTGCCTGAATTCTGCCCAGGTCGATGATTGTAAAGCTGTATACCAGAAAATATAAGGCATAACTAACGATAAACCTAAAGATGGGTAAACTTTCAACTTGAACTCCCGTTCATCGCGCATCATGCTGGCCGACAGACGAAAGCAGGCTTGTTCTTCGGTAGAGCGACTGAACAGCTTGGCAACCATACGATCCCACTTTCCCCGGCGGCGACTCGATGTCTGGCCGGAATGAGCCATTTTTTCTAAATACAGCTCGAAGGATGGCATAAGCTTCACATATACGATCAGGCATATCACCGGAACAACAACAGCCAGCGCTGTTAACGTATAGATCCACCCCCCGCCATTTCCTGCGAATAACCAATCGTATGCAGCAGCATACCATAGCGGAGGTAACAGCAGTTGCCACCATTCCGGCGTAAAAGCTACTTTAAAATCAATAATATCGAAGGAACGAATGACAAACTGATATCCAATCGCAATCCCCACGGAAAGCAAAATCTGCACCATATTAATCATGTCTTTCAGCTTCTCCCCATCCAGAAACCTCATCATGAACAGATAGATGAGAGATGTGCTCACCAGAATCAGGATGCTGATCAGAATAATCTGTAACAGAAAGAGTAGAAAGAAACCAATCCCGTGCGTAACAAGCCCGGCGATCAGCGGCGCAGCCGTCACTGAACCTGTCAGCAGCACCAGATAGACTCCGGCATGAATGGCTCTCGCCATACCCACCGTTCGCGCATTAACGGGTTTGGTCAAAATAATATTTCTATCACGGATGTCGAGAAGCACGGATGAAAAATCCGAAATCATCGACGTCATAATCATAAACATCAGCACGCCAAACAGAATGCCCATCTGAAGCATGAATTGTCCTGTATCCCAGACGACAAAGGGAACCATGATTGCTCCCATCAAGGCATACAGCCAGAGAGAGCGAACATACTGGTTACCTTCTTTGTTCTCCTTGCTCTTTGACCTTCCAGCCATAATCGTAGGCACTCTGCGCTGATCCATCTGGAACTTCACCCGTAAAATAAGGCGTAGCACATCATAATCAGCACCCGTCTTGGTAATGATTGGCCGAAAACGATCCAGAACTTGGAGCGTACGAAAATCAGAGGGTTTCGCCATATTAGTTCACCTCCTGCACAATCGACACAAAGCGCTCAGCGATCGCCTTATGTTCATTAAAGCCTGTCAATTGATTAAACACTTCCTCCAGTGACCCTTCCATCGATTGTTGCTGGAGTTGCTTGAACGTGCCATCTGCCACGACACGGCCCTCGGCTATCAATACAATCCGGCTACTGATCTTCTCCACCACATCCATAATGTGTGACGAATAGAAGATCGTTGTACCTTTTGCGGACAGCTGTGACAAAATCTCTTTCACCACCATTACACTGTTGGCGTCCAGCCCGCTCAGCGGTTCATCCAGAAACAGCAGATCAGGATCATGTAGCAGAGCCGAGATTAACAGCACTTTCTGACGCATCCCTTTGGAGAAAGAGGCAATGCGGGAATGATATGATTTTTCCAGTCCAAAACAATCCATCAGCAGCTTTGCTTTATAATCTGCATCTTCATAAGACAAGCCATATAACTCTCCCGTAAACGTTAAATACTCGGCCGGAGTTAACTGTTCATACAGTTCTGCCACTTCCGGCACATACCCGATTCTACGCTTATATTCCACATCGCCGCCAGCGATATCCTGTCCAAAAATACGAACGTTTCCCACATAACCTTCCACTAATCCAAGCAAAATTTTGACCGTTGTACTCTTGCCAGCTCCATTGGGCCCGATGTATCCGATCATCTCCCCACGATTCACTTCCAGATCGATGCCGTTTAATACATAACGCCCGTTATACCGCATACGTAAGCCTTCAATTGACAGTACTTGTTCTCTAGTCGTTTCCGATCTCATTTGTTCACCAGCCACTTCGTTATCCAGCTCCTCGTCTATACTTTTTCTACAATTCTACTAGTTTACCACAGTTTGGATTAGGGGATCTATGAACTCTATATAGTACGACAAAAAAGACGCTTCATTCGAAGCGTCTTTCTGCTGATACGATCGGTCTAAGCTGTATATACCGCAAACAGTGATCAGAGTCGAAAATCAATTCCATCCATTCCATACTTCGCTGCAATTTATCAATTAATCCTCGTCATCAAAATCCTGATCAAACGACAACACCTTACCTGTGTTCGCATCAATATCAACGTCTGCCTCACCTTGAGCGGTTCTCAGCTCAATCTCATAGACATAACGACCATTATCACGGTCCAGTTCAACCTTGGTTACTTTTCCACCAGTCACTTGTTTCAGTGCAATGTTGGAAGCTTGTGCAACCGTCAATTTAACCTGATTGGAGGCAGATGCACTCGAAGAGTTACCTGTTCCATTATCCCGATAATCATCATCGTCATCGTAGTCATCATCATTAACAACGGCCAAAACCTTACCTGTATAGGCGTCGAGCCTAACAGTCACATCCGGTTTACCTTTTCGGTCGATCTCGACTTCATAGAACGTTTGACCGTTTCTACGCTCCAGATCCACATCATCCACTTTACCTTCCACTGCTTTCAGTGCTATGGATTTAGCTTGGGATACAGTCAGCAGTTTACCTGTGTTGTTCTGGTTCGCACTCGTGGATTGTGTCACTGAGGCTGGTGCGGATTGTGTAGTTTCAGATTGTATTTGTGGCGCCGGTTGCCCGTTCATATTACCGCTAGCTGCAACAGCCGATCCACCAAGCAGCACCGCTGCGGACAAGCTGCCAATCCAAAGTTTATGTTTGTTCATCATCATCATTCATCTCCTCGTTGTTGTTCTCGTTCTCGTCTACATATTTAGAATAACCTGGACGAATGAGAGATTAGAGAGAGAAAGATTAGAATTTGATGAGAAAATGAGGAGAGTATTCTTACCCCTTTTCAGAAAATAACATAATAGAAACAACTCTTAATCATCGTCCTTATCCCAGGTTACCGAACGTATGGCACCCGAGATCGCATTCACCTGTACAGTCGCCTCCCGGCCGTCTTCCAGGTCGATCTCAACCAGGTAATACGGATTGCCACTGTTCGTACCACGTAGCTCCACATCATCCACTTCGCCAGGAACTCTCGCAAGTGCCTTCTGCTCCGCCTGCTTCTCACTTAGAAACTGTGGCTCTTTATCCGTCCCTCCCGTTGCCGATGGTGGAGGTGACTTGATCGCTTTGGAGGAAATAATCTCGCCCGTATATGGATCAAGCGTCAGTTCTTGGCGGCTGTTATCCTTGGCTTTTACCACTGCGGTGTACACAGGACTGCCTTTCTGTTCAACCAGTTCCAGCGATATAAGTTGCTCCCCTGCTCTTTTTTTCAGCAACTCCGACTTCATCTGCTCACGGCTCCACAGCGTCTTCTCTTCAGCCTGTGGACTCGACTCCAGACGTTTGATGGATTGAACAGCCGCCGTTACTGCATCGACCTGCACATCGTATAAACCGGTCTCCGAACGAAGCTGCATCAAATACGTACCGTCCTTCAGGGTAGAATGAATGATCTCCCCTGGATATTGATCCAGCACAGATTGCGCGACTGCATCAGCAGATAACTGCTCTCGAGCAGGTTCCCACGGTTTCCACCACACCAGAGCTACAACAAGTACGACAACCAATGTTCCGGTCCCCAACCACAGTAACTTTCGTGGCCCTTTACCAGTATGACTTCTTTTGGTATTTATATCTCCATGCCTAAGCTCATGTTTGTTATCACTTCGTTTCATTTCAGGCCTCTGTTCCTGTTCTGTCATACGCACTTCCCCCTCACATTCTTCCACAACTGATCTGAGTATTCTCGTTGAAACGTTATAACTAGCCTTGTATGTCATCAGTATAGAAGAGAAGAATGAGAATTTCATGAGAGTGAGTTGCCTCGGCTGTCCGATTTGGATCGTGGTAAAATAATACATGCCTCCGTGCCAACACCTTCGGTACTCGTTAGCTCAATCTGTGCTCCGACAGCGCCTGCCAACTCCTTGGCAAGCGACAGTCCGAGACCAGACCCGCTGGCACTTCCGCTTCTAGTTCTAGAGACATCAACCTGGTAGAAACGGTCAAACACTTTCTCCAGATCCTCCTGCCGCATACCTATACCTGTATCCACAATCCGTATCCGGCACTGTTCTCCCTGGCTATCCAGTTTGACTTCGATGGCATCTTCACTATATTTCCGGGCATTATCCAGCAAAATAAACAGTAGCTGCTTCAGCTTGCTCTCATCGCTGATCGCCCAGATTGAGCCTGAAGCGTCATACCGCACTTCTCGGTGATAAGCTTCGCGGAATGCACGCGTAGACTCCGTAGCCAACTTCGAAATATCTATACGCTCCAGCTGTACATTCCATTGCTCCGGCTGCTTGGCCAAGAGCAACAGCTGCTCGGTCAACTCACGCATGCGTACCGATTCAGACAGAATCGCTTCCACAGCTTCATCAAAGACTTCAGGCCGCTCCTTCCCCCGGCGCTGGAGCAGACTGGCGTAACTCTCAATGATCGTCAGCGGTGTTTTTAGCTCATGTGATGCATCCGAGACAAAACGTTCCTGCCGTTCAAAGTTTGATTCCAGCAGGTCCATCATGCGATTAAACGTCTGTCCCATCGTGTTCAGTTCGTCCTTTGATTTTGCCTCCAGCGGAAGTCGCTTGAACTGCCCACTCGCTTGAATATCACTCATTGTACGAGTCATTTGCTGGATCGGTCTTGTCATGCGATTCGCCAAAATTCGGCTGGAGATCACGGCAGGAATCAGGGCAACAATAGTTACGATGACTAGTACTGTACGCAGGGTAGCAAGTCCACTCTCTGTTTCAGCTACACTCTGAGTTACCTGCAGATTTACCACTTCGCCGTCCGGCCAGATTAATGGCATGGATACCCACACATATCCGACCTGATCCACCTGGGTATACTCTGCCTTTTTCTCATTCTCATACTGGTAAGATAACTTGCTGAGTTGTTCGGATGCTCCCGTTGTGGTTACTGGTGAACTGCTGCCGTCTTCATGTACAATGCGTAGCATGCCGTTCACGGGTGCATAAGCCCGAAGAAGATCGTCTGGCGGGATCGAGCCAGCGGACTGACGTACTCCTGCGACGATCGATTCGGCTTCTGCTTCGACTCGGCGAATCTCATTATTAATGGATACTCGCTCAAATACAAGGTAGACAGACAGATTCACTGCAATTAACAGCACGGCAAATAGAACCGACGAGTAGCCGTAGATTTTACTGCGCAGGCTCATGTTTGCTCCTTCAGGACGTATCCTACGCCCCTTACGGTATGTATTAGAGGTGGCGTGAATCCGTTATCCACCTTCTTGCGCACATAACGGATATACACGTCCACCACATTGGTATCGCCATAATAATCGTATCCCCACACGGATTGTACGATCTGATCCCGACTGAGCACCTGACGCTGGTTGCGTAGCAAATACACCAGTAGATCAAACTCACGAGGGGTAAGCTCTATGGCTTGTCCATCTCGAAAAACCTCACGCGTCCCTTCATGCAGTTTTAAATCAGCTGCAGTTAACCACGCTGTGTCTGTTTCCTGTTGCTGACCTACTGACTCATGCACCGTTTCCTGCCCTGGGGTATACTTCAATGTTCTGGCAGTAGAAACTGCAGCAAGTCGTAGCGCTGCACGAATTCGGGCCAGCAACTCTTCAATCTGAAAAGGCTTCGTGATATAGTCGTTGGCACCAAGATCCAGACCGGACACTTTATCCTCCACTGAATCTTTCGCTGTCAGCATAAGAATTGGGATAGCTGTATCTCTCGCTCGAATCCGCCGCAAAACCTCAATACCACTTAGGCCTGGCAGCATGATGTCCAATAGAATCAGATCCCATTGTCCTTCACTGTACTTTTCCAGCCCTTCCGTCCCACTTCCTGCCTTCGTGACCTGATACCCCTCGTACTGCAATTCCAGTTCGAGCAGTCGTGCAATTTTGGGCTCATCTTCAATGACCAGCACAGCTTCATTCATGCTGATTCCCCCTCACCTCATTCTCCCGCTAGTTTACAACATCTGTTTACAATTTGCCTAAAGCGTCCGATACAGCATGATCTCCAGCTATCAGATCAAAGGCCATCCGATACGTCTTCTCTTCCTGCAAGGAGGCTGCAATTACACGTGCCACATCTTCACGAGCAATGCTACCCGGTTTCAGGTCAGTACCCACGGCCACTCTGCCGGTTCCCGGTTCATTTTTCAGACCTCCGGGACGAATAATGGTATAGTTCAGATCACTGGCGAACAGTGCACGATCCGCAAAATGCTTCGCTACATAATAGGGTTTGATCTCTTCCGGCCATTTACTCCGCTGATCGGCACCATAGGCACTGACCAGAATATATCTGGAAATGCCCTGTTTCTCTGCGGCCTCCATCGTTTTCACTGCACCGTCCAGGTCGATTAACAATGTTTTGTCCGGACCCGTTGAGCCGCCTGAACCAGCTGTAAACACGATGGCATTCTGATCTTTCATCGCTTCAGCAATCTCATCCACGGTACCCTCCAGATCACCCATGACAACCTGTGCTCCAAGTTCCTTCAGTGCGTCTGCCTGCTCCGGCTTGCGAATCAAGGCCGTAACCTGATGTTTGCCTTCCTGTGCCAGCTGTTCCACCAGGTGTTTACCAATCTGTCCATTTGCTCCAATCACCAGTACGTTCATTGTTCATTCTCCTCTCAGGTTGCGCAAAAGAGCGATATCATTGCTACCTGTCTGCTATATTTTTGTTTATCTTATAGACTTTTAATGTAAAAGCCTTACCTTATCTTTTAAACGAAAGCAGCTGCTTTTAAGCGCTAGCTGAGTCGCTCAACGCTACACGCTTGGCTCCTTGATATATCACAATACGGTATACCAACAGAATTCTTTGGAACGCGCACGTATTGTCCTGCTCATGATAAAGGAGACCCTGCCTCTCTTTCACTATTGCCTTTCTTCGCTCCTATCGGTTTCTAACGTTCCGTTTAATATCTGTATAAAGCCTTGTGTTCATACCTGTGAGCATCTCCGCGCTTCGCTTACCATCTGCATGAAGCATCGCTCCTCTTACTTCTCAGATCATATCAAGCAAGTTCAAGTCCAGAAAAGCATAACAAAAAAAGGACGCCCAATGGGCGCCCTTTAACGTTGGTGTTATAGATTAATAAGCCAGTGCGAACAAGCCATGGATGTGGGACAGGTAACGGATGTTACTTGCTTCTTTCATCATAGTTGCAGGCAGACCTTTCAGACGAGTCTGGTTGCCACCGATCATGCCGACAGCGTCTTTACGACCCAGACTTCCCAGCGTACCGGAGAAGATTGGCGAGAAGGATTCCATTGCGCCACCTTTGAACATTACGCCCAGGTTGTGACCAATGGTTTCACCCATTTGCCAAGCCAGTTGTGCCGTTGGAGGGTAAGGGCGAGCGCCTTCACTAGGGAAGACTACTGCGCTGTCACCAGCAACAAACACATCTTTGTGAGATGTGGATTGCAGAACTTCCGTTACTTTTGCACGGCCGCGATCCACTTCGATTCCACTGTTGGCAACAACGGCATTACCTTGTACGCCACCTGTCCATACCAGTGTGTTCGTAGGGATGGAGCTGCCGTCTTTCAGCATAACTTCGTTTTCTTTCATCTCTGTAATCGCTACGCCAACAATGAAGTTTACGCCGCGTTTTTCGAGACTGGATTTTGCACGATCAACCAGCTCTGGCGGGAAACCTGCCAGGATGGAAGGACCTGCTTCAACCGTGTAGAGGGAGATATCGTTGAAATCGATACCTTTTTCTTTACATACACCTGGAAGAAGATCAACGAATTCGCCGACAAGCTCGATACCTGTCAAGCCGCCACCACCGATAACAAATGTAGCGTCTGCTTTGTTGCCGGATTGCTTGTATGCATCCAGACGTGCTTCAACATGCGCACGAATACGGTTTGCATCACTAACAGATTTCAGCGTGAAGCTGTATTCCTGCAGTCCCGGAATTCCGAAGTAAGCTGTTTCACTACCCAGAGCAACAACGAGTGCATCGTAAGAGTATGTGGAGCCGCTAGTCATGAGAACTTTTTTCTCGTCCGGCTTGATTGTATCCACCGTATCGATTTTCAGGTTCACATCTTTACCGCGCAGCAATTTTTCAAGCGGGAGAGCAACAGCTTGCTCAGCAATGCTTCCTGCTGCAAGACGGTGCAGTTCCGTAATAATTTGGTGTGTAGGGTAACGGTTCACGACAGTAATTGTCGCTTCTTCCGGAGTCAAGTATTGACGCGCAGTCAGCGCAGTCAACAGACCGCCGTATCCTCCACCCAAGATCAAAATTTGCTTCGACATATCCATCCTCCGTTCTTTCTAAGTCTTAACGTTTCGTTTGTTGACGCTCGTTCAAGATGCTCAAGAAAGATTGAGCAAAACGAAGCGATTGTTGTACGTTTGGATCTTTAAGCATTTTAAGCATAGCGAACAGGCCAACCGAAGATTGTTCGGTTTGTGCACGGTCATTTGCCTCGATGGCAGCAGAAGCTACACCTTTAGCTTTGTCTACAACAGGTTTAGCGAACTCACCCATTGCACTCATTGTGTCGCTGATCAGAACTTTGTCTGTAGCGATACCTTGTGCGAAGTCGTAAGCTTTCGTCATTGCAGTAACCATTTCAGCCAATTTAGGCAGGTTCTCCACCAATACAGTTAAAGACTCCTGTACCTCGGGCTTCATCAGTTGATCCAGTACGTCCAGGGACTGGCGCTCTGCGCCTTCTGTTACTGGCACCTCTTGTTGAGTAGGCGATTGTGACATAAGAGAAAGTCCTCCTTTACTTTGGGATAGAAGTCCGCGACTTTCATGATGCCTGTCAAGCTGAGCCGAACCACAAATACATCAATACACTAAATGTACCAAATTTCACACATTAGGATAAGAGCATCCAGAAAGACCACTCTCTCGCATGCATGGTATGTTGGGTCTGTTGCGCACAACACATGTTGACGCACAAAACGACAAGCAGGCCGAAATCGAACTCTATACCCTTATATTACACCTCTTACACATGAACATGAAAAAGAAATTTTTTACACTTGTGAAGATATTGTGAACATTGTAACAAAATCGATTTTTTTGTCAAGGAGTGTTGGCTTGTCTCGACGGGTCATATTTCTTTTCCAAACGCCACGAGCTACCATATGTGGTATTAAGACATGATCACAACAAACCATATGTACGAAAAGCACATATGAAAGTGCATGTTGAACGTTTTTTCAGGAATGGATTTCCAAAAATCTACCGTTCATGCAACGAATTTGGTCACTTTGGTTATTATGCAGCGACAGCCTCAGCCTTATTCTCCCCGTTCAAACATCTTACTCAAGCAAGTATGAACCTTCTCGAAAGAGAATGCAAAAATTCCACCCTAGGAAGGTGCGCTCACAACCTCAGGTTAGAACCCCTTCTCAAATCTATGTGTAATCGTGAACGTTTAAATTATCCTCAGCCCGGTTAATAAGGACTACACCAGACAACGAAGGAGATGTTCGATATGAGTAATTCAACTGGCGATAAAATTAAAGCAGGCATTAACAAGGCCAAAGGCGAAGTGAAGGATCAGATCGGTAACGCGACGAACAACAAGTCCCTTCAGGCTGAGGGTAAAATGGATAAGGCCAAAGGGGCCGTTCAAGATAAAGTGGCCGATGTGAAAAAACATCACGAATAATGTATTCTGGTTTGCATTCTCGGATCATCTTTACGCACCTTGTGTGAAGATCGCAAGAGTGGCAAACCAGCCTGACCGTCGAAGTTTGGGCTCAATTCGTTCGGATACGCCGAACATCTGAATCCGAATCTGATGACGGGGGCGCAAAAAAAGCCAAGGAAGGTGTAGAACAACCACCCTTCCCTGGCTTTTTTTGTTTTATAACGCTGGTACGGAATACCGTGCCATATCAATGATAAAGCTGCGACTTGTACGTGTTGTATGGTACTCCCGGTTGAATAGTCTAACCCAGTCGGCATGCTCCTGGTACCATTGGAATGTTCTCTCCAGACCCTGCTCCAGTGTAGTCTGGGGATACCAGCCAAACGATGCGCGCAACTTGCCGGAGTGTACAACCAAGCTGGAACCTCTGGATTGCGTAGGCTCCAGTTCCCTAATCTCTTTTGCTGTTGCTGATCGATCGAGTGGTTCCAGTAACATCCCGATCTCTTGCATCGTTGTTCCAATACCGGTAGAGATGTTATAGGTCTGTCCATCTTGGCCATGGGTCATAATCTGCTCGATCGCTCGCAACGCATCATCGATATACAGGAAATCACGTACAGCTGATCCCTGAATATCCAGTGGCAATCCATCCAGCATGCGCCCGAAGTTACGCGGGATAATGCGATCAGGAAGTTGCCATGGTCCGTATAAATTGGTCAGACGGAATGTTTTCACCGGAAGTTGATAACATTGAGCGTAGGATTGGGCTAGTGTCTCGCAAGCTACTTTCGAGGCAGAATAAGGGGAGACAGGTGCATAAGGGTCTGATTCGTTGTAAACTCTGCCCCATTCGCCACCGTACACTTCAACGGACGAAGCGAGTAAAAGAGGAATGTCGCGATCGGTAGCATATTGCAGGATAGCTTGTGTACTGAGGGTATTATTGCGAAATACCTCTGCGGGCTGATGATATGAATAGTCGACGTGAGGCATGGCGGCAAGATGAATGATGTAATCTATGTTCGGGGGTAAATGAATATTGTCTTTAGCAAGGTTACACTTGATGAATGGCATGTCGTGCAATGGAGAGCGGTGAACGAGTCTCTGACAGTAGTCATCCTGATCGAGCATAGTAACCTGATGTCCCTTTTGCTCCAAAAACTGTGAAAGATTAAATCCAACAAATCCTGAAGCTCCTGTAACCACAATGTTCACACATTTTCCCCCTACTCCTTTTTTTCATCGGGCGCTTTAAAGAGAATGTCTGTATCGAGTATAACCTGAAAACGATACATTTTGTATCATTTTACAAATATTTTTTTATTCCTTTATTCCCTGAAAGGTTAATACATGGAAAGAGGTGAACCCAAATGAGAGATCTAAGGCAAGATTATAGCGATATCCAGTCCATGAAATTTCAAGACGACGGAGTCATTCCGAATCATCCGCATCTGCCAGTACTTCTGTACAAAGGAGTCTGGCGTACCGAACCTACCCGTGCCGAATCCGAATTGAACCGGAATGAATGGGGCAATAGCTGGATCAACGGTGTATACGATTATCATCATTATCACAGCAATGCGCACGAGGTGCTTGCGGTAATGAGCGGATTTGTGAGGTTAATTATAGGCGGTGAGAACGGAAAGAAGGTCTATCTGGAGAGTGGTGATGTGGTTGTATTGCCCGCTGGAACCGGCCATAAACGTCTGGAAGCCAGTCCCGATTTTCGGATCGCGGGAGCTTATCCTGGAGGCATGAATTACAACACTCGAACAGGCAAACCAGAGGAGCGGCCTGAGGTGTTACAAGAAATTCTAGAGGTTCCTGTACCAGGCACAGACCCGGTATATGGGGAAGGCGGGCCTTTAACCAAGCTGTGGCTCAATCGCAGGGTTTGAGTTGCTGTCTTAATGAAAACCATATAAGCAGGGGGAAGATTCTCCGATTGGAGCTACATTCCCCTTGCTATTCGAACACGATAGAAACGCATCTCACGCGGATTACCCTCCACATCGAGCTTGCCTTGAAGCACAAGCTGACGCACCCGGTATTCCCAATCGTATGCCTTGTCTTCTTATGAGGAAATCGATTTTTCTGAAGCCTGATGTATCGGATGTCGTTCATCCTGATCAGGGTTAAACCGGGTGAAGTGACGCTCCAATTTCCGGCTCGCCCACAGAGATAGTGCAATAAATAACACGACGCCGATCCAGCGTACCGGATGCTCCAGAAACTGCTCTACATTTGAACCAATATACGTTACAGAGAAAATCATAATACCTTTACCGAGCCCCACCGCAAGCAGGAAGGATAACAATCGCATACGGGCGATACCTGCAGCCACATTAATAATGACAAATGGCCCCACAGGAAAAATGCTTAGCAGGAATACATAACTGAATGCGTTTCTACGAATCCATACCATGCTGCGTTGTACACGCGGTTTGCGTGCCCACTTTTCCACAAAAGCAGACTTCCCGATCTCTCGCACGATCAGGAATGTCACGGTACAGCCAAGCACCATGCCGATCCAGGAGTACAAAAATCCTGCCCACAACCCGTACACCGCTCCGTTCACACCCACAATTAATAACGTTGGAAGCGGTGGTACAAAAGACTTCATAAACGTAAGCAAAATGCCCGGCAATGGACCGAGAGAACGAAACTTCTCCAGCCAGAACCGAATATTTTCTTCCGTGATGTATGACATAATATCAAGTGCTGCTGGTGTCATCCGCATCCATCCAATCTATTCGATCTATAAAAGCAGTACGTTTTAAAAAACAATTCGACTGCCGCCCTCCAAGTATAACGTACATTAGGATGTCGCATCGTTGTCAATTTGAAGAAATATTTGAATAGGAGAGCACATCAAAAAAGCACACCCTGATCATTCACCCAGGTGTGCTCTACATATGAAAGCTCCTGAAACTTCAGGAGCATAGCTTGTCTATCGCTTATTCCAATCCCGTTTCCTGTACCTCCAGCGCAAGTAGTTCTGCCTGATGGGCTGCATTCCACTCCGGAATGCCCGAACGCATGAACTCGTCCGCATCCATCGCCGCTTTGGATTGATTACACAGATTGCAGGCACATACACAATTGAGCGGTGTTGTATGTCCACCTTTGGCCCGTGGAAGAAGATGATCAATAGTATCTCCATAGGAGCCGCAGAAGTAACAGGTATACTTGTCACGGTCCAGAATAAACCGCTTGAAATCCTTGTTGCTGAACAATCGGCGAATGGTATAGCGATTAATCACAACGGCAGCTTTTTCCTTCACCAGTGTAACGGCAAGTTCCATATCCACTTCCTGATGCCAGCGGCGTCCTTTGTCCGTTTTGCCGCGCATGCGCACCATGCCCTGACGGTTGGTCCGGAGCGAAGCCGGATCTTCCGGGTCAATCGCTGCCGGCGGCGCGTGATGACGCCGCGGTCGGCCATCCATGCCAGCCCCGTGACTGCGGCTGGCATGCGATGGCTCGCGCCCGGCGGCGGCTGGCTGTGCCTTCGCCGCCGAAGAAGCCTTGCCCGTGCTGGCCTCGTCACGGGCAAGGCCGGGCTCCGGCGCAGGGGCCTCAGCAGCTTCGCTGCGGGCCTGCCCTGCGCCGGGCGCGAGCGCCGCTGCAAGCTTGCGGCGCCGCTTGCGTTTGCGCCGGGCTGCGGGTGGCTCGTCCGCAGCCACAGGCGCTGGCCCTGCTGCCGGGCCTTCCGGCGTAGCCGGCAGCAGGGCTTGGGCCGCCGATGCTTGCTCGGCGGCCGGAACTGCAGCGGCAGCTCGCTTGCGCGCCCGCTGTGCACTGCCCTTGCCATTCGCAGCGGCTATGCCTGGCGAATGCACATCGCCGGGCGGATGCTCCCCGCCCGGCGGCCCCCCATCCACCGCATGCAAATCAGTGGATGCCTCACTCTCGCTCTCTTCCTGAGCAGAGGCATGCGCATGTATCACCTCTGACGGCTTCTTTTTCCGCCGTCTTCGGCGTTTTTTCCGCTGGCTGGGCGTATCACTAACCGAAACGATCGCTACATCCTTCTCCATCTGGTCGATCAACACAGCCCCAGCTTCAGCATGTGAATTTACGTGTTTCCCCAAATCACGGCCTTGTTCCTTACCTGCGGCTGACCCCTGCAGCGCAATCCGCTCATTCCGTTCCCGTTCGTTCTTCACCGGAGATGAAGTCATGTCTTCCCGAAGGGTGTTGTCCATCCCATCTCGACGCTGTTCAGCCTTTACAGATTGAGCTACTTCGGCCATATGTTGCTCTCGTACACCGAGTTGACGACAACGGCGACAGGCTCCGCGTCTGGCTCCGGAACTCGCACGCCTTCCCGTTCTACGCCGAAACTCCGACGCAGGCCGTCGCTCTCCGCAATGCATACATATCTTCGTTTGTGGCGTTTCGTGTGCTGTCTTCCCTTCGCGGAAAGCGGCTGATCCTGTCTCCATGGTTGTCACCTCGGTTCCGTATGAATCCGGTTTCTTTCTATTGTATCACAACTGCTCGCGAACACCCTCATAGCTATAAGACTTGTATTCTTCCGACTTAAATTCAGTTGCCTGCTCACTGCATTCGTGGAGAATGTGCTCCACATATTCCAATATATCTTGCATCGGTTTCCCGCATTGTTCACATCTTGTCATGTATGATCACCTTGATCCTGTTCTCGAAGTAATAAGTTGAACTAAAGCTGTCTACACGGAGCACTACGACGACAGAATAACCTTCCCATCGCTGTTATCCCCGGATTTTTCTGTCCTCTCCGTTTCTGTGTAAATAAATAATTCAACTTATATAGTAGTTATTATCTTTCCGCCTTATGATTACCCTTGTATTATGAAAAAGAAACATTCGTTCCCACGATAAACACCCATAGTATCTGCAGAACCCCGGAATCACTTCAGCACAACAAAAAGCCATTCTCAAGCTCAACCTAAGGCTGAACCGAAAAATGGCTTTTGAACAGGTATGATCTGACTTCAAGATCAAACATCCACTTGCCCCGAATGTTGTTGCGGTACAAGACGCGGCTTCGGTTTGGGCAGATTACCAAAGATAATCCAGGCATGTGGCAGGAATCGTGCCGCCAGCCCAACCACAATCCATGAAGCGATCAGTGCAATACCAAATCCGGCGGCGTACCACAGATGAATCAACCAGGATACCCCCGTTTGGGGTGGATGCTCACGATAAAACAAAAGGAAAAACGGATGAATCAGATAAATGCCGAAGGATAGTGCACCCAGTCGATTTAACGGTTTGACGATTAGTGCAGGACCTTTGCGGTAGAGCAAGTATGCAATCTGGATAATAACCAGTGCACAGGCAAAGGTATGCACATTCCAGAAAAGCTCATACCATAACGTGTTATAGGTCGCAATTTTCAACCGTAGCAAATAATAAATATATACGTGAGCAAGTCCCGCCATGATCCACACAACCCACAGCACAATCCATGAAACTACGCGCATTTTAGTTGCATTCGTCCGGCTGATCACAAACCATTGTTTGATCTGCGGGAAATATACGCCCATAAAAGCTCCAAGCATGAAATAGGAGAAATAAGAGAAAGCCCAGCTTCCTTTGTTGGGCACCTGGAACCCGTATTTATTACTGACGATGAAGGCCCATTGAATAAAAAGCCCGATCGGGATAGACCACTTTACAACAGCAGGATGTTTCTTCAATAGCCATAGCACGAGTGGGAAGATGAGATAAAATTGCATATTAATAAAAACAAAATATAGATGCGTGTAGGCTTTGCCTGTAAACAGCCTTTCAATAAAAGTAATCAACGACTCATTAAACGGGCGTCCCTGGTAATACAGGTAATGCAGCACAACAAAATACATAATCGAAAACAGGAAGTAAGGCAACAAAATGTAGACAAAGCGCTTCTTATAAAAATTCGTGACTAATCTCTTGTCTAGCGGACGGGTATAATAATTATAGAACAGCACAAAGCTGCTCAAAAAAATAAAGGTTGGTGTACCATATTTCATGAAAATATTAACAAAGTTGTACAACCAATAGTAACTGGAATTGGTCATTTCCAGCGTAGCATTGGAGGTGGAATGTACAAATAGCACACCGATAATCGCCACAGCCCGTACGAGATTTAACTCCGGGATTCGTTCTCTTTTCAGTGTTTGACTCATGGTTTAGAGGTTCTCCTTTATGTATTCGTCAATATGTTAAATATGACTTAGTCCATTAAGCTCTCTATCTATTAAAAGGCATATCGCTTAACATGTGTAGTCCAATTCCTTAATTTTTCTTTAATTTCCAAGAAGTTTTCAGATCATTCACATCGTCAGACATGTCAAAAAGACCGCTGTGACGCGGCCTGAGGCTTGTTGTGTCGTTACTCTAACTTTTTTTATTTACCGGTACAAAAATGTTAAACTCAGGTTCATGATCATTGGAATCCTGCTTCATAGGGTACACTTCATAATGCGTAAGCGGTTCATTCGATAGAAAAAGTCCCTGTTCTTCAATCCATGCATAGATTAAATGATAAGAAGATTCAATGGATTCTCCTTTGATATGGGTGTATTTCACATAATCATGTGCCGGAACTTCAAATTGAACCATTCCCTCCGGGACATTCGGAGATGCCACGTCATCTACCTGGACGGCAACATAGTGGACAAACCCGGTTTCTGTCATATGATACGACAAACCCAATAGCTCATCCGGATGCATCATATTCTTGATTTCATGCAGGCGACGCTTAAATTCGGTCTGCACCTTGCGAATACCTCCAGCCCCTGCCTCAGCGAACGTTCCCTCCCATTTCAGACCAATCATTGTTGCGGCTTCTTTACCGATCAACTCTGCAGATTGTATTTGTTTCATACACCTCATCCCTTCGTTCAACAATAAAATCGACAATGCCATGTTTTCCTGTTCTAACTCTACCTTATACTAAAACAGTAACAAATTCTGTAATTAAATACCATATTTAATTACATTTCGCACATGTCCTAATTTATATAACAAAAGGCAAGGAGTTCCCTCCCTGCCTTCATCATCATTCAAAATTCAGTTTTTCTCCCGACTCGCCAGAATCTGCTTGTACACGTCAATGGCTGCCTGTCTGGAAACTTTCAGATCTACGATCGCATCCTTGCGTGGTTGGTGAATCTCCTTGCTATGCAAATCCTTCAACTCGGGTAGCCACTTGCGAATATAGTCGCCCTGAGCATCATACTTCTCAGACTGCGTAACCGGATTATTCACACGGAAATATGGCGCAGCATTTTCACCCAGCGAGGCGCACCACAGCCAGTTCCCCCGATTCTGGATGTTATCATAATCTTTCAGCTTCCTTCTGAAGTATGCTTCACCCAGCGTGAACGGACACTGAAGGTTTTTCGTCAAAAACATCGCTGTCAGAATGCGGAGCCGATTGGGCATATGCCCGGTCTCGTTCAGTTCTGTCATGGCTGCATCAATAATCGGAATGCCCGTTTCCGCTCTGCACCAACGTTCGAAATGAGTATCTTGAAGAACAGAGAGATCATACACTTTTTCATACGTAAAATAATCTTGCTCATAGACTGCCCTGTACAAGTAGAAATCGCGGAAACAGAGCTGTCTGATCCACTCCCCAGCTTCGGATATACGCTGTGCAGCATCATACATCTTGCGAATAGATACTGCCCCCACAGCTACATATGAGCTGAGATGGCTTGGCTCATAGGCCTCGAACTCATCCCGATGATCCCCGTAATCTGCTACTCGTTCGGACAGAAAACGATCCAGCAACATATGTGGATTCTCTTCATCTCCTGCCTCATCCGAATTCTCCAACAAAGCATGAGGAACCTTCATAGCCTCCGGCCAATCCACAATTCGTTCAGTGACGTCCACGTCTGCAATCGTGATTGCCGATGGTGGATTAGGATGTTCATTCATGAATTCAACCCAGCGTCGATGGAAGGCGGCAAAGACTTTATAGGGTTCTGATTTGCCTGTGAAACTGGCGAAGGCTTTCAGATCAACCAGCAAATGATCCGTCAGTTGGGTGAATGTGATCCCATAGGATTCACAGACTTTACGTATCTCTCGATCCCGTTCCATCGCATATGGCGTCATGTCCCGATGGACGACAATCTCACTGATCTTGTCCTCCATGTGGCTCAGTAACCAATCCACCACTTCGGCGGGTTTGCCATAAGCTACTTGCAGCTGCCGTTTCGCTTTCTTATACTTTCTGCCCAGTGTTGCGGCATGACGGAGGAAGTTTGCACCGCTATGCTCCTTCTCCCGGCCTTGCCGGAGCAGGAATGGATCATAGATCAACACATGCAGGCTCTCTTCTTCCTGCTCACGCAAATAATCCAAAGCGCTTAGATCATCTGTACGCAGATCTTTGCGGTGTATGAATAATTTCATGCGCTACACCCCTTCTGCCTAGGGCGTGTCTTGAAACCTATTGAAGTGCATCTTTCACCGCCTTTTCCCCCCTGCTGCGTCAGTTTCCCTTGACGTGCCCCAGCACGCCTGCAGAAAACTTCCTTGCTTGGAACGAAAATTCAGCAAAACCTGCCTTCTTCAGAGTTTTCAGACACGCCCTAAATATCTATTGTCTATTGTTTGGTCAGACTTTCGTATAGTTTGCTCGTTTCAGGTTCGGGCTGATGACCCAAATCCTCTTTCAAGGTCAATGTAAAGGAATGATACAGTCGCAATATGCCTTGTTGATCATCCATGGAAGCATAGATCTCCATCATTAACCGGCAGATTTCTTCTGAATAAGGCTCACGTTCCTGCAATTCCATTAATAGCTCAATCGCCTGCTCGCCCCGCTTGTGGGACATCTCCCAATGAGCGATATCCATGACAAGTCCCATATACTTACGACGGAGCTCCCTGCTCTTGGATCTGGCCCAATCATAGTCATGCTCTTCCAGATAATCGCCGCGATACAGCAGGGCGACCTGTCTCAGCTCGTTCACATTATCCGAAGTAACAGCTTCATAGGACAAGGCCTGCTCAAATTGTTCAATATCGCTCACCAAGTTACCTGTCAGCAGACGATAACGGTTCATATTGTACTCCAGCTTGCCTGTCATGTTCCATTCCTTCAATAATTTGCGAATCTGATAGACAGAAGTATGTAGCAGTGTCAGCCCTTTATCCTGAGATACATCGGCCCAAAGCTTATCAAGCAGAACCTCCTTGCTTACCCACTCTTCCCGGTGATGAAACAAAAATGCAAATAACTCCTGAGATTTGGTGGTGCGCCATTTATGCTTCTCGGCGCTATGATCCATACTTCTGAATATATCCAGATGTTTAAAAGTCAACAAACCAGGTGCTTTAAATTCCAACTCCTCGGCCTGGGCTTCAGGTTCCGATTCTTGCACCTCCATCGTCGCTGCTGTCTGAGCGTGATAAGACATCGTACCTGCAATACGATCGATGGTCTTGCTAAGTCTGGCAGAACTGACCGGTTTTAATACATAATCCAGAGCATGCAACTCGAATGCCTCCACCGCATGGTCCGCATACGCGGTTACAAATATGATTCGAATGCTTGAATCGAGTTGCTGTATATATTCAGCCGCTTCCAGACCATTAACCTCTGGCATACCAATATCCAGAAATACAACATCCACACGATCGATGGTCAAATAATGAATACCTTCGCGTGCTGTTGAAAAACATTGAACAGGATTAATTCTTCCATCTGACTGCAGCAGGCGCTGCAGATGAAGCTGCGCCGGCTTCTCATCATCAATGACTATGGCTCTCAACGTTCCCCAACCTCCTGCCATGAGAGATTTAATATGGATAGCCGCTATATCGGCTTTGGCTTATTCATGTTAACCATACTTACCCAATCCATGAACTCAAAGTCTCATGTAAAATGATTAACCTGGTTCAGCGGAATATGAAATTGAATTTGTGTACCGCTTCCTACATGACTCTGAATATTCAGTCCCTGTCCATAGAGCGACATAAGACGGCGATTGATATTTTGAAGCCCAACACCTCCGGGACCTTCTGTTCGACCTGACTTCACCTGAGCCATACGTTCAGGAGGTATACCCACACCGTCATCCTGTACACGAACGATGACATCGTCACCTTCCTGGAAAATATGAAGCCGCACCGTACCGCCTGCAGCCCTCTCCATAACCCCATGACGAATCGCATTCTCTACAAGCGGTTGAATGGTGAGCGGTGGTAAAAACAACCTTAAATCCGGCTGTACTTCATATTTAACGACAAGCCTGTCTTCAAACCTCGCCTGTTCCAGATGAACGTAGGACTCTACCAATTCGAGCTCTTTGTACAACGGAACCAGTTGATCCCTGTTCTGAAAATCAAAGCTGCCTCGCAAATAATGACTCAATTCGATAAGCAGGTCCGTTGCCTTATCGGGATCTACAGCACAAGTTGCAATAATTACATTCAGCGCATTGTAGAGAAAATGAGGTTTGATCTGCGCCTGAAGAAAGGCCATCTCCGCCCGAATCGTATCCTGTACAGAGGTACGCAGGTCGATCAGCGTTCGAACCCGCGCCCGTAATTCACCCGCATCGACAGGTTTACTCAAAAAGTCATTTGCCCCCGCCTGGAAGCCATGCCGAATATCCTCGGGTAATCCACGAGCAGTCAGCATCAGAATAGGCAACTCGGACAACGAACGATGCTCCCGAAGCTTGCGACAAAGCTCCGGACCGGACATTTTGGGCATCATCCAGTCGGTAATAACCAGATCTATGGATGGGTGTTGCTCATACAGCTCGATTGCTTTAAAACCGCTGTCTGCTGCAATGACCCGGTAATGCTCCGTAGAGAGCAAGTTCAGAAGCACATGTCGATTCACAGGATCATCATCCACAATCAGAATCGTAGGTTCCCCAACATGATTCCCATCCTGTTCCTGCATTGGACTGGAGTCATTCAAATCCCTGGCAACATAGTCCTTCGCCTTTTTCCCTTGTGTTGTCACATAACGAGCCGGCACGGGGTTGATCTGTTCTTGTAGTAACGGTAATTGTACAATGGGTAACGTAAAATGAAACGTCGATCCGACTCCCGGTTTTGATTCGACCCATATTTCGCCTTCACCCAACTCAACAAGTTTTTTCGTGATGCTGAGACCCAGCCCGGTCCCCTCATAAGCCCGTTCCATCGTTCCATTGCTTTGCTCGTAAGATTGGAAAATATCATGCAGCCTTTCGGATGCAATCCCCACGCCAGTATCCGCAACAGATACTCTGACCTTGTCCCCTTCCACAGAGGCATACAGCCGGATCACGCCATGCTCCGTAAACTTGTAAGCATTGCCAAGAAGGTTATAGAGAATCTGCCGCAACCGATGCTCGTCTGCTTCCACCAACGGTAATGCATCAGGCCATTGCTGAATCAGCACAATGGGCTTGTCATCGAACGTAAACCCCGAAACCTCAACCACTGTTCGAGCGACCGACTCCAGATCAACAGGAACGCGATTTAACTCGATTTCACTGTTTTTTAGTTTGGAGAAGTCCAAAATATCATTGACTAGCAGAGATAATCTTTTCCCGGTAGCAGTAATCATGGACAGATTTTTGGCTTGTTTTGGCGTAACAGCTCCTGCCGCTCCTTCCAGCATAGACTCCGCAATGTTAATAATGCCATGTAGCGGTGTCCTCAGCTCATGCGACGTATTCGCCATGAATTCATCCTTGAGGCTGTCAATCACCAGCAAACGCTCCGACAAAGCTTCCACTTCAAGGAATGACTGCGCAAAACGAATAGCTGTAACAAACATCTGAATCAGAACAAATAACAGAAGTTCAAGTAATGCTAGAAAGGCGGTATCAATGGCCACAAATGCCCCGATCGTGAACAACACAACAACCATGATAATACTCATTAGGCCGACCAATGCAAAGTGGCTGTCGTTTGTCCTCTTACGCGACCAAAAGATCATGGTTCGTATCGCATAGAATAACACCGAGAACGAAATAAGCAGCATCGGTGCTTCAAAGGCCGAGAATAGTGTGGTGGGAAAAGTAAGACCTATCAGAGACTGAGCAACAAGCAGAATAAAGCCCAAACGCACAAACCAACCATGGACGGCCCCCGGCACTAATGCAGCCAGATATCGAAGCAAAAAATAATACGAGAATGCTCCGCTGAGAAGTTGAAGTCGAAGCATCGCATCGTGCGTCAGTAAAGGTATAAATGTGGCCAGCAGCTTCTCACCATGCGTGAGGGCATACAATGCACCCGAGAGGCTGAACAGTCCTAGAAATTGGAGCTCTTTCTCACTGCGGCGCAGCCTGAACAACACGAGAAAAAAAACAGCGGGCAGAATAAATCCAAACAAGGTCATTAGATCCTTGAGCCCGTCCAACTGCTGGCTTCGGAAAATACTAGCCTCATCCCCGAATAAAACAGATGCAACTATACCTCCAGAGGCATAGCTATAATTGGATACCTGAATAATAATGTCAGCTGTATCTCCCTCTATGGAAGTAAAGCCTGTAAAGGGTAGATTCTTTTGACGGTCTGAATCTTTGGTTACCCCAGGAGAACCCGTACCCCCTATGAGATTTCCATTAATAAAAATGCGATGTGACATGCGTATATTCTGTGTATGAATCCCATAACGTTTCTGTAAGTGGCTTGGGGTGAGTTTCACTTGCATGTGATATGTTCCATAACCTTGTCCTTTTCCAAGTGCTGCATTCCATTTGGACGGAACCCGAACATCCATAGGAGCGGACAAGGGTCTGCGGCCTGACATATCCGCTTCAAAATCTTCCGGACCGAGCAGCTTGTCAGGATAGTAGTCCCAGATGCCATTTAGCTTAGCGACACCTTCCTGGCTGAAATCCCATTGACGTAAATCTATACGCCCCTTTATAACCTGAGGATTGTCCCGCTCACTGATCCATACCTGGGCGATCCATCCCAGTGGAAGCAGAACGACACAAATGAAACTTAGTGTCAACATGATCCAGTGTTTTCTCATCTATGTATTCCTTCCACCCTCATTACAGCGACAGATATCACTTTTTGTCGATTTTTTTCTATAAATCCATGTTACACGTTTCCGGTGCTCACGGAAATAGTTCATGAACAGTTTTAGCTCATTTCATAGCAAAAAAATGCTTTTAAGGCTTTCTTATGGTAGGGCGACAGGCCAAAAAGCCCCGAACTATTCTCGCCAGATGGAAACCAGGGAGAAGCCGGGGCTTAGAGATGCTCTTAGGGTAGGGTACGTAGGTACGTAGGGTACGCAACGCACATCCTGCATTTCGTGTTATTCGGTGGCTGCTTTAAGCTTTACTTAACGACCTGAACCAGCTTCTGTACAAGACCAGCCCAACCTTGAGCCATACGTTCGCGGATCACCGCATGGGCCTGTCCGAATTCAGTCAGTTTATCCGCATCCCATCCGCTATGAATCAATGTAAAATGGGTTCCTTCCGCTTGTTCAGCAAGTTCAAATGTTAACGTCCAATCTTTTCCCCAGCGAAAGCTCAGCTTCTGTTGCGGTTGCACTTCAATCACTTGGCAAGGGGATTGTCCAAAAGGTCCTGCTTCCAGTGTGAATTCATGTCCTTCGACTGGCTCCAAATTGCTGGGCATGAACCACGACCCCAGTCCTTCTGCTGTCGAGACCTTAGGCCATACTTTTTCAACAGATGCCATCAATACAAGTTCTTCCTTAATATCTGGTAATGCCGTTGGTGATGATTCCATTCCTGGGTTACCTCCTTGACGCTTTTTTCTAACTCAACCTATAATGGGTTTATCTTACATATAAGGTGTGTGATTCCTATGATAGTCTGCTCTGAAAAATCCATTTCCAAACACGGTTGCCGGAAGGGATAGTTCCGCAAGAATTTACCTTCCACACTTCTGTTTTAAACATACTTACTAGTGGAGGTATTATACAATGTCATTCAGTTATTACGGCCCTTTATGCACCAAGGTATACGATATTACCAAGCCTATCGGACACTCCTTGGGAGGCGATATCGAATTTTACAGCAACCTGCTGCAGCATTGCAACGGACGCATCCTTGAAGCAATGTCAGGTTCTGGCCGAATGCTCATTCCATTACTCGAAACAGGGTTGAAAGTTGATGGAGTCGATTATTCAGAAGCTATGGTTCAGTCCTGCCGTTCCCGATGCACCGAACGTAATCTACCTATGCCTGAGCTGTTTGTAGCCGATCTTGAAAATTTGCAGCTTCCCTATCGTTACGAAGCCATTATTATTCCAAGCGGCTCACTGATGCTTATCCAGGATCGTCGTTCTTCTATTCGAATCCTCCAGAATCTGTATGATCACTTAGAGGCAGGGGGCAGGTTAATCTTTGATCTCTTTTTGCCTGACGTGACGAAGCCTGCTTCCATTGATACATCTACTGTCCGCTTACCAGGTGGTGACACGATTACCATTGAAGTGAGAACGACCGAAATCAATCTGTTGCACCAGTATAAAACAAACCTGATTCGCTATGAACAATGGCACCAAGGTAAACTCGTGGGCACGGAGATGCAGGAACTCACCTTAAGATGGTATGGTGTGGAGGAGTTACGTCTTGTGCTGGAGAAGATTGGATTCACCGATATCGAAGTCTATGCAGACTTTGATCCCGAGCAAGCTCCCACACAATCCAGTCAAAAGTTCGTCTATGAAGCAAGACGCAAGAAATAGTTATATGAGTTTGGTGCACGATTTGAACCACCCATAAGATATGCACCAAATAACGATGGTTCATTAAATTGGCCACCACGAACGCCTTACCAACGATACACTAACGATTCAAGAAAATAGGATGCAGAAATTCTAACGATCACCACGGGCCTTATTTGCCCCTAAACGAGGCTTTCCAAATTCTAACGATCTCCAGTGAGCTTATTTCATCGAAAAACCTGAAAAACAGTTCCCATTGAAGCAAAATAAGCCAAATAACGTCTCTGGTGATCGTTAGAAAATAGGAATGGCTGAAATCACCTAAATAAGGTTTCTCCTGATCGTTAGCGCTCTTCACGGCCGCTAAGCTGGTGCATGGCTTTCCTAGTACCCGGTGCCCTGCTTCCTGATAGGAAGCGTCAGCCACCACACCATCAATATCCCCGAGAATATTGCTCGGCAATCGCCGCCTGCTCTTTGCTGACACCTAGTTCAAGAGCAGCATGATTGGCCCAGTATGGGTCACGTAACATGCCTCTGCCAATGGCAACCAGATCAGCATCTCCGTTGCCGATTACGGCCTGTGCCAGTGCCGCGTCCTCCAACATGCCTACAGCGATTACAGGTGCCTTCAACTCGTCCCGAAAACGACGGGCAAAAGGAACCTGATACCCCGGATAGTTCCCGGGTTTACGCTGACCAGATGGCCCTTCACCGCCCGAACTGATGTGGAACATGTCCACGCCTGCTTCCTGATAGGCACGGCCAATCTCGATGGTATGATCGAGATCATACCCGCCGTCCGCATACTCCACCGCAGAAATTCGCATAATGAGCGGCATGTCAGCAGGCATTTCTTTTTTCACCGCACGAATCACCTCTACGCCAAAACGAGACAGATCTTGTCCATACACATCCTCGCGATGATTCATCAGCGGAGAGTGGAATTGGTGAATCAGATAACCGTGTGCACCATGCAGCTCGATTGCATCCACACCCGCTTGAACCGCACGACGCACACCATCTGCGAACTTCTGCACCATCGCTTCCACTTCTTCGGTGGTCAACGCGCGCGGCTCTTTATATTGTTCTCCCGGAAACGTGACAACAGAAGGAGCAACAGGCTGGGGTGCATCCTCGGCTTTACGTCCTGCATGTGCGATCTGGATCGCCACTTTAGAGCCGTAAGCATGCATTCCGTCTACCAGCTTGGCGAAGGCGGGGATATGCTCGTCTGACCAAATCCCCAGATCATTGTCTGTAATCCGTCCGTCCGGGTCAACGTCTGTCATTTCAATAATAATGAGCCCTGTTCCACCCACAGCACGGCTCACATAGTGAACCTGATGCCAATCATTCGGGATGCCATCCTTCGCCGTAACCGAATATTGACACATCGGTGCCATAACGACACGGTTCTGTAACGCTAAGCTTTTATATTGATAAGGTGAGAATAATTGCTCTGTCATTGTTGAGTACAACTCCTATCCATGGTCTATATCTGTAGCTTAGTTGGGTGAACATGTCATCCGCCTGAACTGATCAGTTTGGTTCCATATCTAACGATCACCACGGACCTTATTTCCCCCCCAATGGGGCTCTCCGAATTCTAGCTATGATGAACGTAAACAAGGA
>NZ_JACLIC010000050.1:0-42715 GCF_019748695.1 Paenibacillus cucumis (ex Kampfer et al. 2016)
TTAACGGTTGTCCACTTTTTATTCTAGCTCCACCAGCGACGTTATTTCATCGAAAAAGCGAGAAATAGGCTGTTTTTCGACGATTGTGAGTGAAATAGCGTTTCTCATGATCGTTAGATTTTGATACAGGTGATAATCGCCCAAATAAGCTCCCTGGTGACCGTTAGAGCTGGGAGGTTGAGGTAACTGGCTCTGTCACCTACCCCTGGCTCTTTTTACATCTTGTTGCTACCCGTGTCTGTCATACCTTGACTGTTAATAAGAATGTTTAATGAAAGTGTTTACATATTAGACTGGATAAGCTTTTGCGAGCAAATCGGTCAATCTGGATTTTTTTCATTTTTCTGGATGATAGGGCTTGCATTACTAACAGGGTACAGATAACATAGAGGAAGAGTTTAGGGTATGTGTTGGTTGTTTAACTATGGTGAGGAGGTCTGTCTATCCATGCTGCTTGCAGAGGCTGCCACAGCGAGTACATCGAATTTTAATGCATTTGATATTTTTGTGATCTTGTTTACGATCCTGATTTTTATCGGATTGGTTCGGCTCCTTCGGGCACCGAAGAAAAATTTGTTTGCTATCGGGTTTACAGTTGTCAGTCTGCTGGTATTTTTGATGACAGACTACGCGATGATCACAGGTTGGTTTGGTTAATAGTAATATTAAGATGCATAGAAATAAGACCATGCAATAGTCATTTCGAACACTTTCCATGATGAATATGGAAGGTGTTTTTTCATGTCTGTATTCTCCGAAGGGAGGAAACTGAGAGAGTTTGATTATGTCGAAAAATAGCGAAAATTAAAACGATTGTATAGCCATAATTTGTATGATACATTGAAGGATACCGATATTGCAGATGAGAGAGAAGATAGATTCGGCCAGGAATCGGCTGTCCAGTCGCGCAAGAAGGATGTATAGAGTAGAGAGGGTCAGGTGAAGTCATGAAAAGGTTAGTAAAACGGGCAACAGCCATGATGATGGTTGTTGTGCTCTCCATTGGTGTGATGACGGCGACGGCTGGTGCAGCAGCATCCAAGACAGGCATGCAAGCCAAGGTAATCGACGGCCAGGTGTATGTGAATACGAAAGATTTGGTGAAGATGTTCGGCGGCAGTGGACAATACGATGCCAAATCAGGAACGTATACGTATAAGGGAAGCGAAGCCATTCCCAAAGTGATTGAGAAGGTATCTCCGTCTGTGGTTGGGATTATAGGTAAGACGACGGAAAACCAGAACGGATCGGCAAACGATCGTTATAATCTGGCACATGGCACAGGCGTTATCATTCGCGCTAATGGATGGATTGTGACGAACGCCCACGTGGTTGATCAGTTGGTAGATCCGGTCGTTGTCACGACAGACGGGAATACATATAACATTACAGAATCGTTCAGTGATCCGTTAAGTGACCTTGCGCTGATTAAAATTAACGCTAAAGCACTCAAACCTGCGGTCTTTGCTAAAGCTTCGCAAGCGGCTGTGGGCGAGACGGTAATTGCGATCGGCACGCCGATCTCCTTTTCATTGCGTAACTCAGCTACGGTTGGCGTGATCAGCGGTCTGAACCGTGGGGTGGAAGCGTCCTACCGCTTAATTCAAACAGACACGGCGATTAATCCCGGAAATAGTGGAGGGCCGCTCGTTAACTTAAAGGGAGAAGTCGTCGGTATTAACTCCATGAAATTCTCTGCCGTGGGCATCGAGAGCATGGGTTTCTCTATTCCTGTAGACACCGTGAACTTTGTCATCAATCAATTTTTTAAATATGGAACGATCAAACGGGCAAGTCTCGGATTACAGATGGAAGAGAGCTGGTCGGCCATTGTAGGTCTGCCTGCGGAAGATCCGTTAACGGTTACGAGTGTATTGAGTCCGGAAGCGAAGAAAGCCAAGATCAAGGAAGGGGATGCCATCTACAGCGTTGCGGGCAAACGTGTATCTTCGGTAGTCGATATCAATGAGCTACTCAAAGCCTACTTACCTGGACAAAAGGTAAAGCTGCTGGTGCAAACGGACGGAGACATCGTTACCCGCACATTGACACTTGTGGATCGAGCCTCTCTTGAGGAGCCGTCCGATGATTCGCTTTTAACGGATGAAGAACAATAAGCTTGGCAAGCAACCCGAATTGAGAGAGGACGAATGAACGGAATGAAGAAGTCATGGTTACGCGTGCTGAGCACGGGCGTATTAGCAGGGATGTTGCTGGCAAGCACAGCTCTGCCAGTATGGGCAGCTGATGATTTGATCACCAATGAGCTGCGTGTCAAAGCAGGAAGTACAAGTGCTTTTATGAATGGCAAGAAACAAAACATCACGAAACCCCTCACGATTAAAGGCGTGACATTGGTGCCTGTCGGCGTATTCAAAAAAGCCTTTGGCAGTGAAGTGCGGCTGGAGAAAAATGATGTCATCAAAATCAAGGAAGGTCCACACGTTGTGGCCTTGAGAATAGACAGTTCTATCGCATGGATTGACGGTGCCAAAGTGGAGATGGGGACTGCCCCCAAAATGGTGAATGGTGTGTTAATGGTTCCTCTTCGCCCGGTTGCGGCAGGAATCGGTGCAACGATTGCGCCGAACAGTTCGGGAGAGATCGTCATTCGTTTGCTTCAAAAGGGTGAGGGTGTGGATGAGGAGGGCATCGACCTGGACAAAGGGAAAACGAGAATTGGCAACAGCTATTATGGCTGGTCGATTCATTATCCAGCCGATCTTCTGGTGTTGCAAACGAATGAACAGGAACGCATGATGACCTTTGGCGCTACGGATGAAAGTTATTTTCTCGAAGTGTATGTGAGTGACCAGAATGTAGTACTGGATGCGGATGACTTGCTGACACAACTCGTGCAGGTGGCCAAACAGGCAGGAGATACGGTACTGGACCGTGAAGCGGTATCTAAAGGAAACAATCCTTATGCAAGAGTTGTCGTCAAAGATGCGGATGGCGTGTTATGGGAGTTACGCCAGTACATTCATGACGGTCTTCAATATGATGTCTACTTGGCGGATTATGAGGCGATTAATTATAAAGATCTGGGCAAACATGCTTCATTGCTCAACTCTTTTGAACCAAGCTATTCGCAGTCAGATCGAACCATTAAGGATCTTTCCACGGTGGAGGACGACATGCGTGCGGCATGGAATGATGATTACGGAATTGAATTAAAGGTTCCAGCGGGCTGGTCCATGGACAATAATAATATGGTTTATAAAGATAAAGACGGTGCTTATTTGCAACTTCGAGTGACTTCAGCCAAGTCCGGTGCAACGGTGAAGGATTGGAGTGATCAGCTCGAGAAGTGGATGCGTGAAACTTTTACAGCCGAGAGTTATCAGCAAATTGGTTCATTTACAACGGAAATCTCTGGCGAAACTGCCGAGGTGAATGAATTCCGTTATAACTTCGGGTCAGGATGGCAGACGGAATATGATGTGCTTTTGCAGAAGAACGGATATCGTTACTACGCGGAGTATACGTTCCCTGAAGGACAGGCCGCAGACCGAGCATGGTTTGAACGAATTATGAAGAGTGTAGAGATTGATTTTGACACGGTAAAAGATAATTTCGGTCAGCTGGATGAAGATCCATATCTGACAGATAAAATGAAAACAATCACGCGTACGTCCAAAAACTATCATTACAGCGTGGATATTCCGCGCTACTGGACGCCGTATAGTGATCGGTTTGAAAGCTCACCAGTCGTTTATACCTTCACGGGTGGCAACTTCTCCATTGCAGCTACAGAGGACAAGTCGATTGAGATGACGGTTAGTCAGCTGAGAGAGGCCTATGCAGAGGCAGCCAAAACGCGAAAAAGCTTCAATCTGATCCGTAGCGAGCAACTGACCTTTGCAGGTGTACCGGCATTCTCCTTCACGTACCATGAAGTGGATAAGGGTGTGCCGTATACAGGTCGTCAGATTGTGTTTGAAAAGGATGGAATTACGTATACGATCACGAGTGGTCTGAACGATGCGAACCGTACGCAAGTGCAGGCAGCCATGCTGGAAAAAGCAGTGAACTCATTTACTTTTATTAAATAACAATATAGATGTGTAGAAATTGCCGGAGGGGTAAAGAACCTTCGGTTTTTCTTTGGCTGCGACTTTACAATGAATGGAATAAGGTATGTAAATATGTTGAGAATGAGTGGAATCTCTATGGAAAAATGATGAAAATGACAAACGGTTTTTTCAGGAAACCGTAGAAGAGTCGGTGCAGAAGTGGTACACTATACTAGTTCAGGAGTTATTACTGCTGATTTGAGAAATAGAGAGACTGTAGGCCTTGATTTCAGGCAATACAGACATAATGTATAGATATAGTGATACTTGACGTTGACAGCAATGCAGGCGTACCGAAATACAGGTACCAAGGGAAGAACACTGGCTGAGGCCGGTATGGGGAGGATCTACATGAAAACAGCAACAATACGAAGAGAAGACGTTGAGCTTCTGGCACCTGCAGGGGACTGGGATTGCATGCGTTCGGCGGTAGCCAACGGGGCGGATGCGATTTTCTTCGGGGTCGAAAAATTCAATGCACGGGCACGAGCGAACAATTTCCGTATGGACGAGCTACCGGAGATTATGGCGTTTTTGCACAGTTACGGCGTAAAAGGGTTCCTGACCTTTAATATATTGATCTTTGAAAATGAGTTGAAAGATGCCAAAGAACTCATCGATGCCTGCGTAGATGCGGGTGTGGATGCTGTGATCGTACAGGATCTGGGTCTGGTCAAAATGATTCGTGAGATTTCGCCGGACTTTCCGATTCACGGTTCCACGCAGATGACGATTACGTCGCCTGAAGCGGTAGAGTTTACCAAGCCGTTTGACATGGAACGTGTCGTACTTGGACGGGAAAACAATTTGAAGCAGATTCAAAAGATTGGTGATCAAGCGAAACTTCCGATGGAAGTATTCGTGCATGGCGCACTTTGCGTATCCTATTCGGGTCAGTGTCTGACTTCCGAAATGTGGGGCGGACGTTCCGCGAACCGTGGGGAATGTGCGCAGGCGTGTCGTCTGCCGTACGATCTGATGGTGGATGGTGTTCACCAGCCGATGGGGGATGTGGCGTATCTGCTATCGCCGAAAGATCTGGCAGCCATTGATATCATGCCGGAATTGATTGAAGCAGGCGTAACGTCTTTCAAAATCGAAGGTCGACTCAAAACGCCAGAGTACGTAGCGAACGTAGTTAGTAAATATCGTAAAGCCATTGACCGTTATTTTGACGGTGACAATACACGGACAAGCAAAGAAGAAATTCGTGAGCTGCAACAGAGCTTCTCGCGAGGATTCACACATGGTTTCCTGGGCGGCACGAACAACAAACAGCTGGTAGACGGGACGTTCCCGAAAAGCCGTGGCGTTTACCTGGGTCGTGTAGATCAAGTGCTGCGTGATGGTGTTGTGCTGAAACTGGATGCACCCGTGAAACGCGGAGACGGTATTGTATTTGACGCTGGTGATCCAACGAAGAAAGAAGAAGGCGGACGTGTATATGATGTACGCCGCAAAGGTGTGAAGATCGAAGGCGAAGCCGGCGAAGGCTGGATCGTGGACATCGTGCCAGGCCGCAGTGATGTGGATCTGCGTCGTGTGAAAGTCGGCGATAAGGTATGGAAAACCAATGATCCTGCGCTCGACAAACGTCTGCGTCAAAGCTTTGAGACCGATAAGCCTTACCGTGTCTTCCCGGTCAAAGTGAAAGTCATCGGCAGCCCGGGGCAACCGCTCAGCACATGGTGGACCGACGTGCAGAAGGGAACGACCGTGCGCGTGGATTCGGAGATGGAACTGGACATTGCCCAGAAACGTCCGATGACCCATGAATTGCTCGAAGAGCAATTCGGACGTCTCGGCGGCACCGTGTTCCAGCTTGAGGATCTGGACGTCAATCTGCACGGTGACGTCATCATCCCGATGCGCGAGTTGAACAATATTCGCCGTCAGGCGGTCGAACAACTCGCGGGCGAGCGCCCGAAACCGCCCGTCTACGTGAAACGGGCGGTGGACGTGTACGGCGATGCGGCACAACCGGCATCGCCAGTAGCTCGCGGTCAAGCAGAGCTGACCGCGCTGTGCCGCAGCCTGCCACAAGTGGAGGCAGCGCTGGAAGCTGGCGTCGGCATGATCTACGCCGACTTTGAGTTTATCAAGCAATTCCCGGCAGCCGTGGAAGCTGTACATGCTGCAGGTCGCAAAATCGCGCTGGCTACGCCGCGTATTCATATGCCTGGCGAGAACGGCTATCACAACAATATCTTGCGTTTGGAGCCGGATGCGGTACTCGTTCGTAATACAGGTGCGCTTTACTTCTACCTGCGTCACCGTAGAATGAATCCGGACGCGAAGCATCCGCAGCTGATCGGGGACTTCTCCTTGAACATCGCCAACCACAAGGCAGTGGAATTGTTCCTGGAAGCAGGTTGCGACTGGATCACCCCGTCATATGACCTGAACATTCAGCAGATGGTTGATCTGCTCGGTAACTCCCGTACAAGTCAGACCGAAGTGGTAATCCATCAGCATCTGCCGATGTTCCACACGGAGCACTGCGTGTACTGTACGTTTATGAGTGAAGGCACCGACTATACGAACTGTGGACGTCCTTGCGAAGAAAAGCGGGCTTCCCTGCAAGACCGAATTGGTATGTCTCACCCGGTACGTGTGGATGAGGGCTGCCGTAACACGGTATATAATGCCGTAGAACAGTCTGGTGCAGAGTATCTGACTAACTTTATGGATCTGGGTGTATCGCGTTACCGGGTAGAGTTCCTGGAAGAGACACCGGAGCAGGTGAAGGAAGTTATCGACCTGTACAACCGTGCACTCCGCGGTGAGATCAGCGGTACACAAGTATGGAAAACCCTGAAAGCAACGAACCAATTGGGCGTTACACGCGGCCAACTGGTGAAATAATAAGCAACCCCAATCTCTGCTTTACGGAGCTCTTGGGGTTTTTTCTATAAAAGCGGCATCGGCAACCAAGGAGGTGTGAAGCGTGGCTCCATTTACGATGATGGATATCAAATTGCTGTGCGGGGTCACGGCATTCAAACACGGTGAAGAATATCAACAGTCTGGCAGGATTGGCAAGCTCGCTGTGAGTGAAGACGGACGTCATTATCAAGCTTTTGTTCGGGGGACGGAAGCCTACGAAGTGAAGGTAGACCTGGACGATGCGGGAGAGATTGAAGCGCATTGCAACTGCCCTGCATATGGCAACTATTATGACTATTGCAAACATATTGCGGCTGTTCTGCTTGTTATTCATGAACGTGAGGACATGCCAGAGCCATCCAGCGGCAGAGGGACACCATCAAAAGTGGGCACACTGGTCGAAGAAGAGAAATGGGAACGGCCTTATTCAGATTTAATATCTACTGCACAAGGTCAGCAATCGCAGCAACTGGAGCAACCTCATCAACTTCATCAATCGCAGCAGCATAAGCCACAGTCGTTGTCCCCTTCCCCTTTTGCACAGGCAGGTCGTCCGAGTTCAGCCTCAGGCTGGGGCCGCTCTGCGGATAAACCGTCCTACCGCACAGCAGACCAGATTTTATCCATGTTTGCGAAGGATCGCAGATTGCCGCATGAACGGGAGTCAAAATACACAGCACCGGTTACCCGCTCTATGCTACGAGAAGAATTACAGGTACAGTTCATCTGCAAGCTGGTACATGTGCATAAAGGTGGAGCCAAGCTGGCGCTTGAATTAAAAGTGGGCAACAAACGACTCTATGTCGTGCAGAAGGTCAAACAGTTCCTGAACTGTATTGAAAAGGGCGAGCCCATGTCCTTCACCAAGCTGTTTCATTATGATCCGCTGCTACATGTGTTTCGGGCTGAAGATCAGGCTATCCTTTCCATGCTCATTCGTATGAGACAGAGTGAAGAGGCATACCGCGAGTCCATTTCGGGGTATCTGGGTGCTTCGGACGGTCGCGATATCCTGATCGCTCCCATTGTCTGGAAGCCACTGCTGGAGTTGCTTATGCAAGCGGATAGCCGAATGGAGGGCACAGGACTGGCAAATGGTCCGTTAACCCTAAGCGAGGGAGCATTGCCTCTATTTTACCGGATCGCGGAGGGGGCGAATGAAGGGTATCAGCTGGAGGTGTCAGGACTGCGTGAGTTGATTCTGCTTCCGGCATATGATGCGGCGGTTGTTGAAGGGCAGCTCTATATGTTAGAACCGACGCAGATGAGAAGTCTGGAGGACCTGAACAGTGCGCTCACATCCTACGGCATTAAAGAAAGCATTGATATCTCGTCACAGCAGGTGGATGAGTTTGTGCAGCATGTTGTACCGGAACTGCGGATATTGGGGCATCTGTCGATTGATTCCCATGTGCGCGAACAGATTGCCGAACCCGAGTTGTCACCGAAATTGTATATCGACTTTTACCGGGAACGCATTACAGCACGTCTGGAATTCGATTATGGCGTCATGGTCATTAACCCGCTGGCAGAGTATTTAATTAACGAGGAAGAAAAGAAAGTCATCTTGATCCGTGACCGCTTCAAGGAACGCAATCTCATCGAGAGACTGGATCGTTCTTTTCTGGAGCGGGAGGGGAGTGTCTGGGCAAGCGAGCGTGAGGACGCCATCTATGATGTGATGTATCACCTGTTGCCTGAGCTCGAGAAGCTGGCCGATATCTATATGCCGAATGCCGTGAAAGCGATGATGCCAACGTATCCGGTACCGCCGAAGGTTCGTGCTGATCTGGGAAGAGGACTGGACTGGCTGGAGATTTCCTTCGAGATGGAGGGAGTCGACGAGCAGGAGTTGCAAGAACTGATGCGCAGCATTGTGGAAAAGAAAGCTTTCTTCCGCCTGCGAAGCGGTGTCTTTCTGTCACTTGAAAATGATGGCGCGAGCAGCTTCGCTCACATGGCTGACGCGCTTGGACTGGAAGCAAAGGATATCCAGAGCAGCCATATCCGGTTGCCTGCGGTGAGAGCGTTGCAGCTTCCGGGGAGAGATGAGGTTTCGGGTCATGTGAAATGGGGAGGCTCGCTCAAACGTTTCCTCGATGATCTGCGTGATCCGGACCGGATGGACTTTCCGTTACCTCAGACGCTGGCGCCCGTGCTGCGGGATTACCAGGCAAGCGGGTATCAGTGGCTTCGTACACTCGCACATTACCGGTTTGGCGGCATTCTGGCAGATGATATGGGACTGGGCAAGACGCTACAAAGTATCGCCTACATCACAGCTTCATTACAGGAAAGATCCGTGTATGAGCAGGGACAAGAGGCAGGGCTACCAGCTGATACAGACAACAACATCTCTAATGGTTGGATCATGAATGAGTCTCAGCAGGCTTACTTGGCTAACAACACTGGAAATACACCAGATGCATGGCACACCTCGCAGCAAGGCGGTCTGACCATTCGCACGCGAATGACACATCCGCCGGTATTGGTTGTTGCGCCTGCTTCATTAACTTACAACTGGGCGAATGAGTTTGCACGGTTTGCTCCGCATCTGAACGTCTTAATCGCCGCAGGACAGAAGGATGAACGCGCCAGCATGCTGGCGGATATGGACAAGGCGGATGTGATCGTGACATCGTATCCGTTGCTACGACGTGATCTGGATACGTATTTGGGAAGAACTTTTCATACCCTGATTCTGGACGAGGCACAGGCAGTCAAAAATGCATCGTCCCAGACAGCGCAAGCCGTCAAACAAATTCAGGCGCCACGCCGTTTTGCCCTGACAGGTACACCCGTCGAGAATTCACTGGATGAACTGTGGTCTATTTTTGAAGCTGTATTTCCGGGTTTATTCCCGAGCTACAGAAGATTTCGTGACTTGCCGCCAGAACGCATCTCGCGTATGGTACGTCCGTTCATTCTCCGTCGCTTGAAGAAAGATGTATTGGAAGAATTGCCGGATCGGATTGAGACGGTGCAACGCTCTGAGCTGACGGTCGAACAGAAAAAGCTTTACGCAGCGTATCTCTCTCAGCTTCAGGATGAGACAACTAAGGACATGGAAGACAACGGTTTCCAGAAAAACCGGATCAAAATTTTGGCCGGTATCACTCGCCTGCGTCAGTTATGTTGTCACCCGGCACTATTTGTGGACGGATATCAAGGGGATTCAGGAAAAATGGAGCAACTGCTGGAGACCGTCCAGGACTGTCTGGCCGCTGGCAAACGCATTCTGATCTTCTCCCAGTTTGCAAGTATGCTTAACCTCATTCGTCAGACTCTTACAGCGCAAGGCAACAGCTTGTTTTATCTGGACGGACAAACCCCTGCCCAGAGTCGAGTAGACATGTGCCGCAGGTTTAATGAGGGAGAAGCCGAACTGTTTCTGATCTCGCTCAAGGCTGGTGGAACCGGACTGAACCTGACGGGAGCCGATACCGTCATATTATATGATCTGTGGTGGAATCCCGCCGTGGAGGAACAGGCGATTGGAAGAGCTCATCGTATGGGGCAGAAACAAGTGGTTCAGGTGATTCGTCTTGTGACCGAGGGCACCATAGAAGAAAAGATTCTGGAGTTGCAACAGCGGAAAAAGGATTTGATTGCTGAGGTCATTGAACCGGGCGACGGAGGATCAACGACATTATCCGAGCAGGATATTCGCGAGTTGTTAATGGTGTAGAGAAAACTCGATTTTTATACAACGATTGTTAATAAATTTGTGGTAATGTATAGAGAAATGCACCGCTTTTACCAACTCATTAATCGTGTTATCCCTATACTATCTTGATCCAGCCAAAGGAGTGTTTCCTATACGTATCCGCAAAGCGATTATTCCAGCCGCCGGACTGGGAACCCGGTTCCTGCCTGCCACCAAGGCCATGCCGAAAGAAATGCTGCCCATTGTGGACAAGCCGACCATTCAATACATTATTGAAGAAGCCGTTGCCTCCGGAATCGAAGATATTATTATCGTGACAGGAAAAGGGAAACGGGCGATCGAGGATCACTTTGATTATTCCTTTGAACTTGAACAGAATCTCGCAGACAAACAGAAGTGGGATCTGCTGAACGAAGTTCGCAAACCTTCCGAGATGGCTGACATCCATTATATCCGGCAAAAAGAACCGAAAGGACTTGGTCACGCGATCTGGTGTGCTCGCAAGTTTATTGGCAATGAACCGTTTGCCGTCCTGCTCGGGGACGACATTGTTGAAGCGGATCACCCATGCTTGCAGCAGATGATTGAAGTCTACGACGAACTGCAGTCTCCGATTGTCGGCGTGCAACCTGTCGATTGGAGTGAAGTATCCCGTTACGGTATTATCGATGGAGAGTTGCTAACTCGTACGGATGAACGTGTTTTCAGAGCGCGACGTTTGATTGAAAAGCCGAGAACGGAGGATTCCCCTTCGAATCTGGCGATCATGGGCCGTTACATTCTTACTCCCGATATTTTCGAAATCTTGGGCAGGCAGTCTGCCGGTGTAGGTGGAGAGATTCAACTAACAGATGCTTTGTCCCGTCTGAATGAGCAAAGACAGATACTTGCGTATCATTTTAATGGCCTGCGCCATGATGTGGGTGAGAAGTTAGGTTTTATTGAAACATCCATTCACTATGCGTTACAGCGTCCTGATCTGCGGGAGGATTTGCTGAAGTATTTGAAAGATATCGTGGTATCGGACTAATGATTGAGCCAATCCCATACTTAAGTTATCGATCTACTATTTTCTAAAGTTGTTTCTACCAAGGACTAGACGAAAAAAGGTTTGCCTTATAAGGCAAACCTTTTTTATATAAGATGATAACAACAAATATGAGATAGATTCTAATTAAAAGTTAATTCTGCAATTCGTTTAATTTCGTCTGCTTCACTAGATGAGATGGCAATCAGTTTATTATATAGAGCCTCGTCCAGTTTAAATTCTCGTTTGAGCGAAGCGAGGTACCAACGAGCAATTTCACGATTCGTCGCATCCGTCAGATCTTCCGCAATTCCCGTTTTAAGTACAGCGGTAGCACCTGAGAGATCGTTGGACATATACTTCATTTTACCAGCATTGAGAATCATCGTTGGGGTAACTTGGAATGGCTGACCTTGAAGCTGTCCCTTAGGGAGAGTTTTAAGGTGCTCCACTCCATCGACTACATGCTGATATGCATCAATTCCCGAAGTGAAATAAGCATTCTTTTTTGTAGTATCCCCTTGTCCAAGTGCCTGATACCCCAGATCGAATGAACGGCTGATCAATTGCTCATACCAGTCCATATCCCAAATATAGTTGCTTGCATATTCTTTTCGTAGCGTATACGCTTGGGCATTTTCGCCTTTCAATTCGTATATGCCAATGAGTTGTTTTACCATACCTTTATTATATGGTTCTGCTTCGAGGCCACGCTGCAACAATTGCACGGCTTCTGTGTAGAATTGCTCATCTTTCGTTTGCGTGTAGCCTTGTTGATAAAGTGACGCTAGAAGCATTAATGAATCCGGATGTGTGTTGCGGATGGACAAATCCTTGTCCAGCGGAGCTTTGATTTGCCGGAAATCTTGACTGCTCCTTGCGAGCTCATTACCTTCAATGGCATAATGATTAGCTTGTAAGAATCGAACAGAAACGATGAGAAGCACAATGATCGCTATTCCAGCAATTATACTGTACACTCCGCGTGCCGCAGCTGCTCCCATTTTTAAACGACGAGTGGGTTGAGGCTCAATCGCGGCACTCATGCCTCCAAGACCAAGGAATACCAGCATTCCAATAAAGACATAACTCATGTTGAAATCAAGAAGACTGAGCACGAGGATGGACATGGAAAGAATAAAGTACATGAAATGTGATTCGCGATCCTCTTCATTCCGTCTGACATACGATCGAACATATTGATAGAAAACATATAGTATAAACGCCATAAATACTAGAAATCCAACAAGGCCAACCTCAACAAGATATTGCATGAAAAAGTTATGTGCTTGGGCGCTGACATAAGGATTGTTCTGATACTTTTCATACAGTGCAGTCCATGCCCCTCCACCAGCCCCGATTACAGGATAATCGGCAAATAGTTTCGTAGCATCTTTATAGAATGTGATACGCTCGAGCACACTGTGTTGCTGGAAATTGATATTCTCAAGTCGTGTGCTAATACTGTCCGGCAAAATGTTTCGCACGCCCGTACCGAGCAATAGCACAGCAATCACAACGGTTAGAACTACAGAACCTAGCGGAATCCATACGCTTGATGCTTTTCGAGCTGACCAAGATTGAAACTTGGCTTCCAGCATAGGGGCTACAAAGCGCTGGATCGCCCAACACAACAACGCAACAACAAGCGAGGCTCCAATAAGGATCGCCCAGCTCTTGGCTGCAAGAGAACCTGTGAACTGCTTTTGAAGTTCAAATCCTGCTGTGTTAATCGGGTTTAAAACTAACAGAGTGCCTATCGCTGATACGGCACAATAGATAAACCATAGAATTTGTTTGGTTGGTTTAAGCAAGAACAATAGGATAACAAATACGATTGGCAACATAACAAGTCCTGTACGCGAGAGCGTCAGAAGCAATGACAGGATAATGGGAACAAGCATGAAGCCATGCAACAGTTGTGTGAATATTCTTTTGGAACGAATCATGCTGAAGATGGAAATAAACAAGAATGCCATTAGAAATGCTGCGTATGTATTGGGATACTGAAACACGGACGCAAGCCTCGCACCGTTGGAATCATTCCAGATGGCCTGGTTGTATACACCATTAATTACGCCAGCAGAAAACCATCCAACTAACTTACCTGCAAAACTAAAGGCCCCTAGCCAATTTAACAAACCAAATCCGACAATAACATATGCAATTCCTATTAAGGAAGATTGTATGATATGATTGATTTTGTTGTTTTGAAGCAGGTACATCGTCATCACAAAAATCATGGCATAGATACATTGGATGAGAATCATATTATTCGCCAAGTATTCTGATGCTGCATTAATGAGTGATAGTACATAGGTAAGAGGGAGTAATATAACGGCTACTTTGAGCCAATCTTGCTGTGTTTCTAACTTCATCTGTTTAAAGTAGATACCAACCCATAGGATGAACAGGAGGGTCGTAATGGCAACAGCCCAATAAATGGGTGCTTCAAATTGCAGCAATTGACCATTAAATAGCGCAACTTGGAACGCGGACCAGAGTAAAAATAAGATAAGTCCTATGGACAATGACCATAGGAGCGTCGATGCTGAATGGGCCGTAACTTTCCTCGACGTTTTCATTTGTTTTCCGTATACTGGATTCGACAAGGTTTGAGTCTCCTTTACTTGTAGATACGACAATATTTTAGCATAAGTATACTGATAAGAGCTATACAAGAGAATTTCTCAACATAAAAGTTGAATTACTATTCTAGTTTTAAGGGTGTGGGGGTGTAAAAATGAAAGGTATAATTTTGGCTGGAGGATCTGGAACTAGACTTTATCCACTAACTAGGGCTGTTTCAAAACAGATGCTTCCTATCTATGATAAGCCCATGATTTATTATCCTTTATCCGTCCTGATGTTGGCAGGAATAAGAGAAGTACTAATCATATCAACACCTAGAGATCTTCCTTTTTTTACTCAATTGCTTGGGGACGGTAGTCAACTTGGGATGAACTTTAAATACCAAATTCAGAATGAGCCTAAAGGTTTAGCTGAGGCTTTTATTATTGGTGAGAATTTTATTAATAATGAACCTGTAGCGATGGTGCTTGGTGATAACATTTTTTACGGTCAGAGGTTTAGTCAAACCTTACATAGAGCGGCTGAATTAAAAGAAGGAGCACTGATTTTCGGCTGCAATGTAAAAGACCCATCAGCATATGGGGTGGTAGAGTTTGATGAGAACAACAATGTACTTTCCATAGAAGAGAAACCAGTTGTTCCAAAATCAAATTATGCAATACCTGGTCTATATTTTTTTGATGGAGATGTAGCAAGCATAGCCTCCAAGGTAACTCCTTCGGCGAGAGGAGAATTAGAAATAACTTCCGTCATAGAAGAATATAAATTCAGGGAACAACTTAAAGTTGAGTTGATGGGCAGGGGAATGGCTTGGCTGGATACTGGAACCCATGAATCATTGCTTGAAGCAAGTAACTTTGTGGAAGCAATCCAAAAAAGACAAGGTCTATACATTTCATGTATTGAGGAGATTGCTTTTCGAATGGGTTATATCTCCAAGGATGATCTCGTCCAACTTGCTCAACCTTTGTTAAAGACTCAATATGGCCAGTATTTAATGGATATTTATAATCTTAGCTAATTTGAGGAGGTAGAGAATGGGGAACTTTAAGTTTACTCAAATCGATATTGAGGGCTTAGTTATAGTTGAACCTAAGTTGTTTGGTGATGAACGAGGTTATTTTATGGAAACATACCATGAAGAGGAGTTTAAGAACAACGGGATTAGTACATCCTTTGTTCAAGACAACCAGTCTATGTCTAAAAAAGGTGTCTTGAGGGGGATGCACTACCAGACCAGGAATCCGCAAGGGAAACTGGTTCGGGTTCTTGAAGGAGAAGTATATGATGTAGCAGTTGATCTTCGAAAGGGTTCCCCAACATTTCTAAAATGGCACGGTATCCACCTTTCGTGCACCAATCGCAAACAGTTTTTTATTCCCGAAGGCTTTGCACACGGCTTTCTTGTGCTTTCTGATGTTGCTGTGTTTTCATACAAATGCACACACTTTTACGATCCAGGGCATGAGTCAGGGCTTCTCTGGAATGATCCCAAATTAGGAATCCAATGGCCTTTAGACGGATTGGTTCAACCTTCTCTTTCGGACAAAGATGCGAATTGGAAACCTTTGAGTTAGAAAGTCTTGAAAGGGAGTGAGAACTTGAGAGTGTTAATACTAGGTGGATTCGGATTGCTCGGACAAGAAATTTACCGTCAATTTAATTTAGAGGGACACCAAGTAGTAAGAACACCAAAACAAGAGTGTGATATAACTGATCTTAGTTCCCTTAAGGCAGCTATAGAAAAATATAAACCGGAAGTGGTCATTCATTCAGCTGGAATTACAAATGTTGATCAGGTCGAAGACGAGCCTTTACAAGCTTATAATGTAAATAGTCTCAGTATGTATAATCTTATAGATAGCGTAAGAGAACTACAACCAATCATTGTCTTTATAAGTACAGATTATGTTTTCGATGGCCATAGTAACATCCCGTATAGAGAAAATGATGATCGTAAACCAATTAATGTATATGGTAGATCTAAAATGCTAGCTGAAGATATTCTCAAGTCTAATTATGAGAAATATTACATTGTTAGAACTTCTTGGTTGTTTGGAAAGGGAGGAAAATGTTTCCCTGATACAATCGTAAAGAATATTTTAGGGGACGCAAAAATCTTGAATGTAGTAGATGATCAATGGGGCTCGCCAACTTATACGGTAGATTTATCGGAGTCACTACTCGAGCTTATTGGATGTCCATACGGAACGTATCATATAACTAATACGGGTATTACCTCGTGGTACGAATTTGCCAAGCTGATAGCTGAAGTTAAACAGTTCAAGCACAGTGAAATATGTCCAGTGTCATCAGAGAAATACCCCACAAGGGCTAGGCGGCCAAAATACTCTGCCTTGGACAATTCAAACTTGATTCGCAATAAACGACAGTTAAGACACTTCAGTGAAGCGCTTCATAGCTTTCTTATCGAATAACAACAGGGAGAGATTATATATTATGTCTATTCAATTATTTATGCCTACATTTAGGGTTGAAGAATGTTTAGAGGAGATTCGTGAGTGTCTAGAAAAAGGCTGGACAGGTTTAGGGTTTAAAACCGTGCAATTCGAAGAAAAGTGGAAAGAGTACACTGGACTGGAGAATGCCCATTTTTTGAATTCTGCGACTGTAGGACTCGGTTTAGCATTTAAGATTCTGAAGATGCAGAAGGAATGGGGAGATGATGCAGAGATTATCACAACACCACTAACTTTTGTATCCACCAACCATGCTATTCTGTATGAAGATTTAAAACCAGTATTTGCTGATGTAGATGAATTTATGTGTCTTGATCCTAAAGATGTGGAAGCTAAAATCACGGATAAGACTAAAGCGATACTATTTGTAGGTATTGGTGGAAATACTGGGAGATATCTTGAAATTGTTGAACTTTGTAAAAAATATGATCTGGCACTTATTTTAGATGCGGCTCATATGGCAGGTACTAGACTAAACGGAAAGATCCCAGGTGGAGAAGCAGACGTAGTAGTATATTCTTTTCAAGCTGTTAAAAATCTTCCTACAGCAGATTCTGGTATGATTTGCTTCAAGGATAAAGATAACGATGATTTATGTCGTAAATTGACTTGGCTGGGTATAAACAAAGATACTTATGCCAGATCTACGGATAAAGGGGCTTATAAATGGAAGTATGACGTTGAACATGTCGGTTACAAGTACCATGGGAATTCCATTATGGCCGGAATTGGTCTTGTGCAACTTAAGTATCTGGATCAAGATAATGCTTATCGTAAGCAACTGGCTCTCTGGTATGATCAAGGGTTTGAAGGGAATGAAAATATTAGATCAGTTAAAGTAGCTCCTGGATGTGATTCCTCTCGACATCTTTATGTTATTGAAGTTGATAAAAGGGATGAACTCCTCCTTGCTTTAAATGAATCTGAAATTTATCCCGGAGTACATTACCGAGACAACACAGAATATAGAATGTACTCTCATGCTAAAGGAACTTGTCCAAATTCTCACTATATTAGTGAACGGATTTTGTCGTTACCAATGCATCTTAGAATGCAGAAGAGTGATGTAGACAAAGTAGTCGAACACGTAGTGAAGTTTACAAGTATGTAAACGGAGGAGGGTATCTTGTGGATCACAATTACATGTTCTCTTTGGGGGAAGTTACTCTAACTCCGATATGTGAAAGTGACATCGAAGTGATGAGAGGATGGAGGAATGATCCCCTAAATCAGCCTGCTTTTTTGACAAGTTCATATATTCATGCTGAACAGCAAAAACTATGGTTTTATAGTTATTTGGCTAAAGCTGATGATATTATGTTTATTGTGAATTTTGGTGTCGAATCTCCTGGAAGAGTAGGTATGGCAGGGCTATATAACATTAATAAGTTGCAGGGAAAAGCGGAATTTGGCCGGTTACTAATCGGAGAATCTTTTGCCCGAGGGAAAGGGCTGGGTATTATCGTCACTAGAATGATATGCGAGTTTGGGTTCAAAGAATTGAATCTCAACGAGATTTGCCTAGAAGTCCTAAATAACAATTCGTCAGCTAAAAACGTTTATATTAAAGTAGGCTTCATAGAAACTGACCGTTTTATTAGTGAAGGTAAGGACATTATTAGAATGTCCTTGTTTAAGGAGAATTTAAATGAGTTTAACTAGAGTAGTCTCTTTTTGTCTTGGCGATATTCCATCGGCAAAGGTAGGTATTGTCGAATTAATGAAAGAACTGCAAAACCAAGGACTTATCTTGTCCGATTTTTATTTGACAGGGCAGCTTACAAAGGAGATTATAGCGGAGGCGGATATCATTATAAGTATCCGCTCTGCAGATTCCTATGAGTTAGAAATTGTTAAAGAATGTAAGAGACTTGGTAAAATGTTGATTTATTACACAGATGATGATCTGCTGAATATTCCCCAATATGCTGAAAGTACAGAATATTTTAATAGTGGATTAATTAAAAAAAATATTATTTCTATTATGAATGAATGTGACTACTTATTAACTAATAATATTCTGCTTAAGGAAAAATATGAACAATACGTACAAAAAGGCGCTTTTGTAATAAATGCGCCTGCTTTGTTAATTGATCAGGTTATTCCTGGAACGTGCCATCAAGTGGACACTAAACCTATTAAAATTGGGTTTAGTGGCGGTACTGATCACAAAAAGAATCTAGAACAACTCCTTAGTGAGCCTTTAAAAAGAATTAAAGATAAATATAAAGATAAAGTTCAACTTGAAATTATGGGGGCAAAACCTGATTTAGGAAATTTGAGCTACACCCATATCTCTTATATGTCAAATTATGATCGATATATCGAAAAAATGAGGAGCATACAATGGGATATTGCTTTAGCTCCGTTACCTTCAAGTGACTTTCACTCATGCAAATATTTCAATAAGTATCTTGAGTACGGTGCAATCTGTGCTGCTGGTATATACTCCGATGTACAGCCTTATAAACAAATTGTTAAGAGTGGTATAAACGGCATTTTGACCGAGAACACAACTGAAGGATGGGAAACGGCATTAATTTCTCTTATTGAGAATACGGTCCTGAGAAATGAAATTCAAAGAAAAGCTAGGTATGAGCTAGAACAGGAATTTAATAAGTCATATATCGCTAATGATTTAAGAAAAAAAATGGAGTTTATTACCAGTTATAAAGCTCCTTCATGTAATTATCGGCATGTAAAAATATCAGTAGGCAAGCAAGAATTAATTCGAAGCAAGCTGGGAAATGTTTTCAGCTCAATGGGAATGAAGGCACCTTACTACATTTTAAAAAAAGTAATAATAAAGATCAAAAAGAAGTGAGTCTTCTGCATTTTAAATGAGAAGGAAGAGATAACTATGAAATATTTTAAGCACGTATATAAGTCGCGATATATCCTTAGGAACTTGGTTAAACAAGATCTTCGAAATCGCTATAGAAATTCAATACTTGGCGTGGGATGGACATTATTGACACCACTCGGACTGGTTGCAATTATAGGTACCGTGTATTCTACAATTTTAAATCAACCTATTGAGGACTTTTTGCCCTATCTTTTTTCAGGGTTGATGCCATGGCTTTTTATCGTTCAGTGTGCGGATGGAGGTACAGCATCATTTATCTCTGCTGAAGGCTACATCAAGCAAACTCAGACACCCATTGAAATATTCCCGATAAGAGTGGCTCTAGTGGCGTTTGTAAATTTGATCTATAGTTTGTTGGCTTTTTCGGTAGTGTATATCTTCTTGAAACCGGATAAATATGGTTTGGATATGATACCGGTTTTTATATCGCTCCTATTGATGTTGATGTTGGGAATTGCACTATCTACCCTATCGGCTGTAATAAATACTTATTTTAGAGATTATGCTCCGCTGCAATCACTCGTTCTTCAGGGAATGTTTTATGCAACGCCCATCATGTTCCCGACTGAATTGTTAAATAAGCCTAATTATAGATGGATTTACGAATGGAACCCTTTCTACTACATTATGGATATCATTAGAAAACCTTTATTGGGAGATCCTGTCTACATCAATTCCTGGATTGTAGCACCCATAATAATCGTATCATTGTGGTTGATAAGCATTGTTCTTATCAGCAAAATCGGAAGAACCATTACATTTAGAATTTAAAACAAAGGATGGTAACAATGAGCTTAATCGAGCTACAACAGGTAGATTTAAAATATCAGTTAAGAAGAGATTTGAAAATCAAAGATATTATATTTAAAAAGAAAAACTCTTCTCCTTTGCTGGAAGCTGGTTCCATCCACGCATTGAAAAATATGGATATAACTCTCAAAGATGGAGATAGATTGGGTGTGATAGGCCATAATGGAGCAGGAAAGAGTTCCCTTTTAAAACTTATTGCGGGTATCTATCCTCCGACATCTGGTAGAGTGGTGACGGATGGTAGAATTGCTTGTTTATTTGAACTTGCAACGGGATTTGAAATGGAAGCATCGGGATGGGATAACATTTATCTAAGGGGTTTAATGTTAGGTGAAACGCCATCAAGTATAAAAGAAAAAACCAAGGAGATTGCGGAATTCAGCGGACTTGGAGAGTATCTAGACGTACCTGTAAAATATTATTCTTCGGGTATGTTTATTAGATTGGCATTTTCAATTTCTACTGCCATACAACCGGATATTTTATTGCTGGACGAAGTTATAGCAGCGGGGGATGCTTCTTTTTTAAAAAAAGCAGAAAAGAGACTATCCGCTTTAATGGAATCAGTTAAAATAATGGTCTTCGTAACCCATTCTATGGATTCGATGCATGATTTTTGCAACAAGTGTATATGGATGGAAAAAGGAAGAGTGAAAATGATCGGGGAGCCTAGGGAAATTTCCAAGCTTTATTTAAATTATATGAAGCAGCAATAAGGGGTGTGCCAAGGTGACTAAAAATAAATTAACATGTTCTATTGTAGTAGGATTAACAGGGGAGTACTCTCAAATTCATTTGTCGCTTGTAGAAACATTGAACCAATTTAAAATTCTTCCAGAAGATATGGAATTAATTATAGTGTGTGATGGATTGTTTTTTAAGACGATTCCATTTATTCAATCCCTTGAGTATCAAAAAAACACACAATTAATTACTAAAGAACATACATGTGATCATCTTGCAATTCTTTTTAATATAGGTTTGTCTAAAGCGAGAGGGGAATTAGTAACTTTTCTTTGGCCAGGTGTCAAATTCCCATTAACATCATTAGTGGAGTCTTTAACTCATTTTGAGGATAATGATTTGACCTTTCTTTATCAGAGTGTTAAAGAGGGGATTGATAATAGCTTTATCTCAACTATTAATTATGGTTGGTTACAATGTCGTAATCTCATTTCCCTTGATGGGGCTATCTTTAGAAGAGATTCATTAATAAATACTAATGGATTTAGTGAAGAGCCTTATTTACAGAAGTATTTCGAATGGGATATATTTCTTGAATTAAGTCGAGTTAACGATTTTAAGTATACTATGAATAAATCTATTGAAAAAAAATGGGATATTTATAATTTTCCATATAATAAAAATATATCGCTTTCCTTTTCCAAAGATGAGATACACCGATCGGTATTGAAATCAAGGAACATAAAAAATGAAGATACAATAAAAGTAACAATTACCGGTGGATACTGGGAGCCTACTCATAATCAACTTTGCTTTCTGAATTATCTGGAAACCGACAAAGGTAAGCAAAATTATTCATGGAAGCTAGTATTCGATTTCTTAGTCAATGAAAATGATATCGCTAATTCCGATTTAGTTATTATTTCAAGAGGAAAGCATCCAAATGTATTAAAAATTATTGCTTATTGCGAAAAACATAACATTCCAACGATTTATATGATTGATGACAATTGGTTCACGGTAGGAGAAGACTGGCCTATTTATAAAAGTGTTTTTTCACCAGGGAAACCATCGTATGATATTTTTATTGAAAGTCTTAAGCGATGCGATGCTGTTATTTTATATTCCCAAGTTCTTGAAAGCTATATCGCTCCTTACTCAAATAATATAATCCGATTGGATATTAATGTGAATTTGAAACAGTTCATTGAAATACAACAGAGAAATCAAAGTCGAAAATTAATTGGGTATTCTGGTTCTCCTCGTTTTGGTGAAGCAGCCTTTGAGGGATTGAAACGTTTTGTAAATGAGAATGCTGATTGGGATATTCTTGTTTTTGGAGTAGAGGTGCCAAAAACACTTAGAAGTTTTGAAGGATCTACCCGCCTAAAGTTCTTGAGTTTTACTAATTATCATAAATATGCTGGGAAAATTGCTGCATTAAATCCAGATATATTGTTGGCGCCTTTGGACAACACTATGTCTTCGAAAAGTAAATGCCCTAATAAATTTTTAGAAATAACAGCTGCCGGGGCCGTAGGCATTTATTCGGATATTGCCCCATATTCGGATGTAGTAATTCATAATAAAACAGGGGTTCTAATATCAGAAGAAGAATTAGATGATCCCTTGACATGGTACAACACCATAAATAATTTAGCTAATAATGAAAATCAAAGATCAAAAATTTATCATAATGCCCTGTCCTTTGTCGAAAGTTATTATGAAACAGAGGTTCGTTATGAAGAGTTTGATCAGGCCATTTTATCGATCCTTAAGGAGAAAAAGATGTTATGAGACTTGCATTAATTTCCCACACTTCTGCTTTGGCTGGCGCAGAAAGAATGCTTTTAAATATGGCTAATTATTTATCAAAATGCTCAGAAAATGTCGAAGTGTTTATTTTTGCACATGGCAATGGTCCCTTAGAAAAGCAATGTGAACTAATGGGATTAAACTATATTAAATTAGATAATACACTTCCTTGGTATTTATTCGTTAAGGATAATTTAAGTGAGCTAACAGAACATTGGAAGAATGTGAATGTAAGTAAGGAAGAATTAAAACAATATTTTTTGAATTTAGGAATAGAATGTGTTGTTATCAACACTTTAACGAATTTGCCAGGTATCCTTGCATCTAATGAACTTAAAATACCAAGCGTTTTATGGATACATGGAATTATAGATAGTATGACACTGGGAAATGAGTCTCAATTTAAATTAACTTGTGATCATGTTCTAATTGGTGGAGCTTCTAAAATAATTTGTCCTTCAAACTGGGTCAAGGAGCATTATGAATTTTATAGAAGTGATATAACTGTTATACCCAATTTTACTGAAGTTCCAAGTTCTTTTACTCCATTTCCCGCGAAGGACTCCTTCGTTTTTTCATGTCTGAATACCTGGAATTCTATTAAAGGAATTGACCTCTTAATTGAGGCGGCATCTATACTAAAACAACGTGGCAGATCTTTTGTTCTTAATCTTTATGGTGACGGACCAGATGAATTATATTTTAAGAATCTTGTAGTGGAAAAGAATCTGGATGAAATCGTAACATTTAACCCAAGGGTATCGGATGTTTCTAGTATATATTATAATTCACATGCATTAATAACGGCTTCTTTAGTAGAATCATTTGGAATGACTCTAATAGAAGCAATGGCTCATGGAAGGCCTGTTATTGCTTCTAAAGTAGGCGGACACGTTGATATTATTATGGATATGGAAAATGGGATATTCTCCAAATCAGTTAACCCTTTATCATTTGCTGAACAGATGGAATGGGCACTAGATAATATTGATAAATTAGAGATAATAGGAATGAACGCTTATGAATTTGTCAGAGAAAAGTATTCGGAAGAAAGAGTAGCTACAACTTTTATAGAGATTGTAAAGCATAGTTTGAACAGCGAAAAGGGGTTTGACCTAAAGATCCCCTTTGTTACGATGATTGAAATGTTTAATCTAACTTTAGGTAGTCCCTTAGAATTGAGTGGTGAGAACACCGATGTTCTAGTACAAGTTGTTGAACCGTTAATGGTTGGTAGTCCTCAAATGCCAGTCAAGATTAAATCATTTAAAACGTACGAACTAATATCTCCTATAGAAAATATGGATAAAATTGAATTTTTTATAGGAACTCATTCAAAGCCCGTTGCAGGGGAGTTAGTTTTAAAAATTTGTTATAATGGTATTTCGATTCGAGAAAGTAGTGTTCGATTGGAAGACGTTAAAGATAACTCATGGGTTCCTTTTACGTTTAGTTCAATTAAAAATCTTGCAAACAAGAAAATATCATTTCTTTTGACTTTGATTTCAAACGATGAGATTAGTATCTACGAAGATGTGCAGAAAACTAAAATGAATAGGATCTTAAGCAAATTTAGAAGGTCTGGAATTATATGCTGTAGAATACAAGCATAAGGAGAAAAAAATGGATATTTTTCCTGAAGTGATTGGGATTCAACTGTCATTTAAAAATGATAGCAATGAAGTAGAGTATATCCCATCGGATTTAATTAACATATTAGTTGAAGAAATTAAACGTTGGCCTACTATCAAAATAATTGAGTTTTGGTATAACGAAGAAACAGACCTTCTAAAATGTGAAGAATATATAAAAAAAATAGAAAGTTGTTTCGCGCCGCCCAAAATCATTACGTATTTGAAAACTCCAACCTTCTTCGATTATTCATTTGAACAAAAAAAAGATTATTATGAAAAAATCCTTACAAATTTGGGGTATGAAGAAGTTGAACTTGAAAATAACAAACAACTTAAATCTAGAAACGGACTTGGGGAATTCGCTCTTGAAACAAATTCTCTTTTTGTTCTGATAAACGGCTTAGTTACTACTTATAGGCGCTCGCCGTTACCAAACGATATTATAGGTGAATTTCCAGAAAATGATTTTGGGAGCTTGTTGAACAATAAGAAAGTTAATGAATTAAGGAAAAATGCTAGGATATTGATACCTGATAATGATGGCTTAGACTATTTAAACTCGATATGTTCTAGTTCTTTTTTGGAGTTATTTTGGAGAAAGAAAGATTCCAGAGAAGAAGTAAACTTATTAGATGAAAGGATAGCTATCTATAGAAACACCTTAATGATTCCGCAAAAGGCAGTTAGAATTGATCTAGGTTGCGGAACTGCGAAAAGAAAAGGATTTATTGGTGTAGATCGTTTTTTATTGCCTGGGGTCGATATTGCTGCGGATTTAAACAAACGCTTGCCGTTTGAAGATAATTCGGTGGATTTGGTTTATGCTTCCCATTCCCTTGAACATGTGCAGGATCTAATGTTTACTATGAATGAAATTTATAGAATCTGTAGGCATGGAGCACAAGTTTGCATTGTCGTTCCGTACAGTGAACAAAAATTAAATTATGCCAATCCTTATCATCTTCAAGTTTTCAACGAACATACCCCTCGATTTTGGACGGATTATCCTGAAAGTTTTATTCCAAAAGAAGAATGGGTACATCCGCAAGGTCCCTACTGGGGCCTAAGCAGAAGCGATCATAGTGCTGCGATTATAGACTTAAGATGCATCAAGATGCATTTTGATTACTTTCCAGAGTATTGGGATTTATCTGATGAACAGAAACTGGCTGCAAGAAAATCAAAAATAGATGTCTGCGAGCAGGTTATGTACCACCTTATATCAATTAAGGAGGAAACTACTGACGAGGAGTTTACCGAAATGGTTCAAAAAATGGAATATTATGAGCCCCCTTATATGACTATTAGAAAACAAAAGGAAGAACATGAGCGTTTATCCAAAGAAATATCAATCTTGAAAGAAATGAACGGCGAATTAAAAGAAATGAATGTAGGACTGATAAAGGATTCTCAACGTTTAAACGAGCAGATTGAGGCTGAATACGAGAAAACAAATGCGACCATTCAGAAGTTACGCATAGAGCAAGAAAAATCAAATGGCATAAAGAACTCGAAAGACGAAGAAATTCAACAGGCTAGAGATATGATTACTGATCTGCATAATAGTTTGAAAGACTATGAAGATCTTAAGTCTGCAGTTATTAATTTGGCGAATGAGAAGGAGGCCTTTCACCGCTCGAAGTTAGGTAAACTTAAAAAAAGGATTACAAAAACGGACTATTGGGATCTCGTCGGGAAGGAATTTTCAGATCTGAAGGATGATTCCGTTATTTTCGGGTTTAAGAAAAAAGGATACAATCTAGAATTAAGCGAGAATCTTCAGGATACTCCCTTTATCCACTACAAAATTTTTAATACCCGCGGAGTTCTGAAAGGAGTTTATATTGCCTTATCTGTCGATTTCAGTAACTGTAAAGGACATATTGGCATCGAGATTTTAAATAGTAATGGGACAATTATTGAGAATAGTTCAATCATGCTAAACAATATAAATGCTCAACTCCCAGTCTATTTACCGACTCGAGATATCATATTTGATGAGTCAGAATCATATTATATAAGAATATTTGGTTCCGGATTAGAAATTCCTGTCAAAGTCTATGAGTTCAAGAAAGGGAGTAATAGGAATCCTTTCTTCTCTTTGGACTTCTATACTTCTCAATAGGAGGATAACGAATGAATCTTTTAGTTACTGGTGGGGCAGGATTTATAGGAAGTAATTTTATTAACTATATGTTGCAACATTATCCCGATTACAATATTATAAATGTTGATTCTTTGACCTATGCAGGAAATCGAGAAAATCTGGTCAATGCTGAAGGATACTCAAACTATAAATTTGTCTGTGCTAGTATTCTTGACCAAGACTCAATTGAACCATTATTCCAAGAAGGAATAGATGTAATCGTAAATTTTGCAGCTGAGTCTCATGTGGACCGGAGTATAGCGGATCCGAATGTTTTTGTTATGACGAATATAGTTGGTACTCAAACATTGTTAGAATTATCGAGGAAATACAGTGTTTCGAAATATGTCCAAGTGTCTACAGACGAGGTGTACGGTTCTTTAGGAGAAACAGGGTTATTCAGTGAAACAACGCCCTTGGTTCCTAATAGTCCATATTCCTCTAGTAAAGCAGGAGCTGATCTGCTTGTGAGAGCATATTATGAAACTTATGGGCTCCCTGTTAACATTACCAGATGTTCAAATAATTATGGGCCGTATCAGTTTCCGGAGAAGCTTATTCCATTGATGATTATCCGTGCCATGAACAACAAGTCCTTGCCAGTTTATGGAGACGGCCTTAACGTAAGAGATTGGCTCTACGTTGAGGATCATTGTAGCGCAATCGACCTCGTGATCCATAAAGGGGTTATTGGTGAGATCTATAATATTGGTGGGAACAATGAGTATACGAATATTAATATTGTAAGGCATATTTTGCAATTAGTAGATAAGCCTGATTCTCTAATTAACTATGTTGAAGATCGGCTTGGACATGATAGACGTTATGCTATTGATGCAACTAAAATTAAAAACGAATTAGGTTGGGAACCTAAGCATAGATTTGAAACAGGAATAAAAGAAACGGTAAAATGGTATCAAGAAAATCCAAAATGGTGGGGAGCTATATTGGACGGGACCTATCAGCAAAGATGATAAATCTACTTGTTTTTTTCCTTAATAACGGCTCTATGATGTAAATTATTGGGGTTGAATAAATCCAACAATATGGAATGGACAATAATGTAACTTACCATCAGATTTTCTATAACGTAGGCTTTAGTTAATATTTTCTACAAGTACGGTTCTTCTCATATAGGAAATTTGCTTTTCTCGCACCCTCTTCTATTTTTTGAGGGTGTTTTTTATATTCGGATATCCTGAGTGAATAGCACCAAGTGCAGTTCAATTGAATATGTAATAGGATGAACGACTTTATGAGATGTTCGTTTTTTCTAATCTCTAAAGGAGGTATCCCATGAAACTGCTCGTTACCGGCGGCGCCGGATTTATTGGAAGTAATTTTGTTATGTATATGCTTGAGCAGTACCCGGACTATGAAATCGTCAATGTAGATGCACTTACCTATGCGGGGAATTTGGAAAATTTAAAATCTCTTGAAGGTAACAAGCGACATAACTTTATCAAAGCAGATATTACGGATGCTGCCCAGATGGATCGTTTGATTGGCCAGGGTGTAGATGTAGTGGTTAACTTTGCAGCAGAATCACACGTAGATCGCAGCATACTGGAACCGGATGTTTTTGTGCGTACGAATGTAAATGGAACCCAGGCACTGCTTGAAGCGGCTAAAAAACACAGTATCACCAAATTCGTTCAAGTATCGACGGATGAGGTTTATGGATCTTTAGGTCCAACCGGTTTGTTTACAGAGGAGACGCCTCTTCAACCTAACAGTCCTTACTCTGCCTCCAAAGCAGGAGGAGATATGCTGGTGCGTGCTTACCACGAAACCTTTGGTTTGCCTGTAAACATTACGCGTTGCTCTAACAATTATGGCCCGCTTCAGTTCCCGGAGAAGCTCATTCCGCTTATGATCTCACGTGCGCTGAACGATGAAGCTCTGCCTGTATACGGAGATGGCTTGAACATTCGGGATTGGCTATATGTAGAGGATCATTGCAGTGCGATTGATCTTGTTATTCACAAGGGATGTAATGGTGAAGTCTATAATATTGGCGGTAACAACGAGCGGACGAACATACACATTGTGAAGACTATCTTGGAGCAGCTAGGAAAACCTGAGTCTCTAATCCAATATGTACAGGATCGTCTGGGACATGACCGGCGTTATGGTATCGACCCAACTAAAACGATGACCGAACTTGGCTGGAAGCCTAAGCATAACTTCGAGACAGGAATTAAGGAAACAATTCAGTGGTATTTGGATAAAAAGGATTGGTGGACTCGTATTCAATCTGGTGCCTATCAGGAGTACTATGAGAAGCAGTACGGAGCTCGTTTAGGAGACGATAAGGCATGAAGGTTCTCGTAACAGGTGCAAGTGGCCAGCTTGGACGGGATGTAGTGCTTCTTTTAGAAAAAGAGGGGCATGACATTCTCGCTTGTGATCGGGACCAGATGGATATCACCAATCAAGCTCAATGTAACGAGGTGATATCTTCATATCATCCAGAGGTCATTATACATTGTGCAGCGTACACTGCGGTGGATGCAGCAGAGACCGATACGGATGGTGCATATAAGGTGAATGCAGTAGGCACACGTAACGTGGCTGTAGCTGCAGAGAAAGTCGGAGCCAAGCTGATTTACATCGGTACAGATTACGTCTTCGATGGTCAATCGACGACTCCTTATCAGGAATACGATGATACGAATCCTCGAAGCGTATATGGCAAATCCAAACGAGCCGGAGAGTGGATGGTACAATCATTGTGCTCTAAATGGTTTGTTGTACGAACATCTTGGGTGTATGGCCTTCACGGTAATAATTTCGTCAAAACCATGTTGAAGCTGGGTCAGGAGAAACCGAAACTTCAGGTTGTTCATGATCAAAAAGGTTCGCCCACATATACTGTGGACTTGGCTTTGTTCCTTATTGAACTAATGGGAACAGAGATGTATGGGATATATCATGCTTCTAACTGTGGACATTGTACCTGGTATGAGTTTACCCAAGCTATATTTGAGGAAGCTCAAACTGTTGTCGGAGTTTCTATTCAAGCTGAATTGGAACCTTGCACAACAGAGCAGTATCCAAGGCCAGCTCCTAGACCTCTTAATTCAGTAATGGATCACTTGTCGATTCGTACTAACGGTTTAACGGATCTACGCCCGTGGCGGGAAGGTTTACGTGATTTTATCCGTTCTATGTCATAACCAAAACAAATCTAGTACTCAATAATGAACTCTCGCTCTTGTATTTCCGGGCGGGAGTTTTCGTATATAATAAAAAGAAAAGTTTAAATTTGAGGTGCAGAGTGAACCAATCTAAAGTATGTGTCATGCTTTCTACATATAACGGTGCAAAGTATATTGAGGAACAACTTGAAAGTTTGATTGCACAACGCCACATCGAGATGGATATTTACATCCGGGATGATGGCTCTTCCGATGGAACTCTCCTGAAAATCCGTAAATTTGCTGAATCTATTCCCCAGGAGATCGGAATCCATATTTTTGAAGGTGAGAATGTAGGTGTGGTTGGAAGCTTCTTTGAACTGATGCGTTTAACGCAGCCGAAATATGATTTTTACGCCTTGTGTGATCAGGACGATGTGTGGCAGCCTTACAAACTCAGCAGGGCTGTGGAACAACTTCAATCAAGGTCATCTGATATTCCGCTGATGTATTGTTCTTCTACTCAAATGGTAGATCAGGAATTGAACCATTTGAACATATGGCCTAAGCTTCCCCCTAAACCCCTCAGTATGTATAACGCGTTGGTTGAAAACTGCTGTGTAGGATGCACTATGGTTCTGAATCTAGTAGCATTTGAGCATCTCATAGCTAATTTACCCTCTGATCTCACAAGTATCCTTATGCATGATCGTTGGATTTACCTTTACGTTAGTACTTTTGGAGAGGTGATCTTTGATGAAGAGCCTTCCATTCTGTATCGGCAGCATCAGGAGAACGTTATGGGAGGTAGCAATGAAGGATGGAGTACAAAATGGAAAAGGAGATTTGTTCGATTTATAAATGTAGGAAGCCTCAAATTAAGTGAGCAAGCAAGGTTATTTGATGAAAAATATGGACGGTATCTAACTTCAACTCAATCAAAAGACATTAAAAATTTTTTGGATGGATTAGAAGATAGCTTTATCAATCGGATAAAGTATGTCCTGAATATGCCATTCTACCGTCAAGCCTCGCTGGATAACCTTGTTCTCAAACTCATATATGTAATGAGGAAGGTTTGAAGTTGTATCTTGAATCTACTTTTAGTCCCTTCTGATGCCAACATATGCTATACTTTCAATAGTTAAACATGAGACGAAGTCAGGAGTTTTCAAAATGATTCATGCAACCGATGCTTCACTAAGCGAAGTATCACATATAAATAAAAATGATAAGGTTGACGTTAGCATCATCATCGTTAACTACAATACACGTCAACTGACACTGGATTGTTTGGCATCAGTTTATGCGTCCCAGACCTCTTACCAAAATGAGGTTATTGTCGTAGATAATGCTTCACGGGATGATTCGGTTGGGGCTATTCAACATGCTTATCCGAATGTGCGGATGATCGCGAACTCTGCCAACACCGGCTTTGCCGTAGCCAATAATCAAGGAATGGACATTGCCGGCGGACGCTACATTCTGCTCCTAAATTCTGACACAGTCGTTCAGCCAGATACGCTCCATACGATGGTCTATTTTATGGATCGCCATCCCGAAATGGGGGCCTCCGGTTGTAAAGTCATTCTTCCTGACGGCTCACTGGATAAAGCCTGCAAAAGAGGATTTCCCACACCATCTGCGTCATTCTACTACGCGTTTGGGCTTTCACGGCTTTTCCCAGATCGGCCGAAGTTTAATCAATATCAATTGGGGCATCTTAGTCCAGACGATGAATATCCAGTAGATTGTCTGGTTGGTGCATTTATGTTGGTACGTCGTGAGACCATTGAGCAGATTGGTGGATTGGACGAGACATTTTTTATGTATGGTGAAGATATCGACTGGTGTTATCGTATCAAAGAGGCAGGGTGGGGCATTTATTACTATCCGCGTACATATATTGTTCATTATAAGGGTGGTAGTGCCCGTCGCAAACCTTTGAAAATTACGTATGAGTTTCATAGAGCAATGTGGGTGTTCCACCGCAAGCACTACGCTAAGAAACATAATCCACTGATGAACGGAGCCGTATGGATGGGCATATCTTTAAAGTTTACGTTATCCCTCCTGCGTAACTGGGTATCTCTGCCTTCTCGTTCGAAGAGAACTGTTACACCGACGAGAACGGAAAACGAAGTATCATCCGAGGTGAAATCATGATTCGGCGTAATCAACGGTTTTTAACTCAATTGTATATCGCATCGGACTTTGTTGTTATTCAACTTTCATTTTTGCTGGCATGGTGGTTGAAATTCGAGAGTGATCTGTTAACAAATCAGAATCCGCTACCGATCGAAAAATATTTGATGTGGAGCCTAGTATACGCAGTCCTTGCTATAGTAGCAGGTCTGTTATCTTCACTTTATGTACCTAAACGCAAAAAGCGCTTTGTCGATGAACTTTGGAAGATTATCCAATCTCATGGCATAGCCTTCTTCATGCTGCTAAGCCTAATGTTCTTTTTCAAAGAAATAAATATCTCACGTGCATATCTCGCAATGTATATGATCGGTAATGTGTCCTTCACATTGATTTATCGTTACATGGTGAAGTTACAATTAAAACATTTCCGCAAAAAAGGCTTCAACCGCCAGTTTGTGCTGATTCTAGGGGCGGGTTCACTTGGGAAACGTTTTTATGACAATCTCAAAAGTTATCCTGAACTTGGATATGAAGTTACGGGCTTTCTGGATGATTACCGGCATTGGGATCAAGTTGAACAAAAGAGATACAGCCCTATTCTCGGGAAAATCGACGAGCTGGAGGAATTTTTGTCAACCCACTATGTAGATGAGGTTATTCTGGCTTTGCCGTTGGATGCACATGATAAATATTCGCATATTATCAATGTGTGTGAGAAGGCTGGAGTGCGCACACTGATTATTCCGGATTTCTTTGATTATCTACCGGCACGCCCTCACTTTGATAACTTTGCAGGTATGCCGATGATTAATGTGCGTGACATTCCACTCGATATTACCATTAATCGTCTTATGAAACGTGCGTTTGATATTGTGTTTTCGCTCGCGGCAATCATCTTCACATCTCCTATTATGCTCATTGTAGCGTTGGGGGTGCGTTTGACCTCGGCAGGGCCGGTTATCTTTAAACAGGAGCGTGTTGGACTTAACAGACGTAATTTCATGATGTATAAGTTCCGTTCTATGAAGGCGATGCCTGAAGGTTTGGAAGATACAGGATGGTCAACTCAAAATGATCCACGTCGTACCGCCTTTGGAACGTTTATAAGGCGAACGAGTTTAGATGAGTTGCCTCAATTTTTCAATGTGTTGTTAGGACATATGAGCGTGGTGGGTCCGAGACCGGAGCGACCGTACTATGTCAATCAGTTTCGGGATGAAATTCCTAAGTATATGATTAAACATCATGTTCGCCCAGGCATTACGGGATTAGCTCAGAGTAAGGGATTACGAGGAGATACCTCTATTGAGGATCGGATTGAACAGGATATTTTTTATATTGAAAACTGGTCTTTATTATTTGATATTAAAATTATATGGGAAACCATTCGCAATGGTTTGAAAAATGCATATTGAGTTTTCATGTAGATACGAGAAGGGGTAACGGATAGAGACAGATGAATTGAATGATCTCTCTGGCTTCCCTTATCTGATCCTTTTCTCACACCATTGAAAGTCGCCTTTGGGCGGCTTTTTTGTTTTGCTCCTGCTTTATTCGGGTAGTTAGTTACCAAAAAGTAATGTTACACAACATGTACCGTCGTTAATAGTAAGTGAACAGCAATAATTAATTTGTGATACTTGTAAACTACTTTGACTAATACGTCTGCAAAGGATGTGTAAATGATATGAAACGTATTGCCGCCGTTTTGATACTGTTGCTCGTTACTGTGGGTACACTCTTTTGGGCACATGACAGTCAAAGTGAGGAGCAACGTGATGGATTTGCAAACTATCGATTAATCGCCCATGCGATGGGCAGTATTCGGGAACAAGCTTACACCAACGCGTATGAAGCGATGATTGCCAATTATGAAAAAGGTACACGGGTATTCGAAATAGACTTCATGCTCACTTCGGATCGCGTAGCTGTAGCCAGACATGAGTGGACGGCTAATATGAGCAAAATGCTGGGACAGGATGAAGAGTTGCCAGAGCATAAACAGGCCGGGGCACTTACACACGATGAATTCATGAACACACCGATTCTTGGCATGTACCAGCCAATGGATGCCGATGGAATTATGAAAGTGTTATCCAAGTACCCGGATATGTATATTGTAACGGATACCAAAGAGCAGAAGGACGAGGATATTCAGCAAGTGCTTCGATCATTGGTCAATGCAGCGAAGAAACATGATTCGTCAGCTCTAAGCCGAGTCGTGGTACAGATTTATAATGAACCTATGCTTGAAAAAGTAAAGGAGGTTTACAACTTCCCGTCCATTATCTACACGTTATACGCTACACAAGATACAGAGAGCCAAGTTGTTGATTTTGTGCAAAATAACGATATTGATGCTGTAACGATGCCGGAATATAAAGTAAATCAGAACTTTGTCGCTAAGCTGAAGAAGGCTGGGGCAGTCACCTATGTGCATACCATTAATGATACCCAGCAGGCGGCCAATTATGAAAAATGGGGTGTGTATGGGGTGTACTCCGATGTCCTGACAGAGCAGGAAATGGAAGATATGAATACAAGGTTTGCTTGGAAACCTTAAATCATTCAAGACCCAGAAGAGACTCAATATATGCTAAAAAACATTTGTAAGAGAATCAAATTTTAAGACATAGACTTTTTAGGGATGGAAACAGCAAAAAAGTCTGTGTTTTTTTCTGTTCGCCTTTTATACGAACATTGACACCTACTGTCTGCTGACTTAGACTTAGTTTACAAGCTTTTTAGGATGCAGAAGAACCTCTGGAGGAATGTTCGTTGATAGACATGATTAGGCAGTGGAGACACGTATTTAAGCTGGACCCCGACAGGGAAATTACCGATGAGGCATTGGATCAGGTATGCATGTCTGGAACGGATGCGATTATCGTGGGTGGATCATCAGGTATTACGTATGATAATACGGTAGATCTGATGTCCCGGGTGCGTCGCTATGAACTGCCCTGTGTGTTGGAAGTATCCGATCTGGAAGCGGTTGTGCCTGGGTTTGACGGGTATCTGATCCCGATGGTGCTGAACACAACGGACAGCAGATGGATTATTGGACAGCACCAGCAGGCTATCGAGCGTTATGGCTATTTGATTCCTTGGGATTTGCTGATTACCGAGGGGTATATTGTGCTTCATGCGGACTCGACTGTGGCGAGGTTAACCGGAGCAGATACGGAACTGACGACAGAGGCTGCGGTTGCTTACGCTCAAGCTGGAGAACGGTTACTGAACCTGCCCATTATATATATGGAGTACAGCGGAACTTTCGGGGATATGGAGCTGGTTGGCGAGACACATAGACAATTGGAGCGATCGCATCTCATTTATGGCGGTGGAATCGATACAGCAGAGAAAGCAGGACAAGCTGCCCAAGTTGCGGATACCATTGTTGTTGGGAATATTGTGTACAGCCATTTGAACCAAGCATTGGAAACGGTACAAGCTGTGAAAGGCGAGCAAAGTAACACCTGACCGGTTTAGTTTACCATTGCCCCACATCCCCTTTAGAATCTGTTAAAATAGATCTTTGTCCCTTTATTGATTTCATTTCATTTAAGTAATATTGCTTTCAGATTTTCTAAATCTCTTACCTACCCACAAAGTATAAGGCGACTATGTTTACACATGAACGGAGAGTACAAAAGCGATCTGAAGAAACGAAGTGTTCGTATTTATCATCGAATTTATCCCTCTAGATAAGTTGATCTGTTTATTTACACTTGAACGGAGAGGACAGAAAAAACCTGGAAAAGCGTAGCGATCGCCTTTATCATCGGATTTTCCCCTTACAAAATGGAATTAAAAAAATTCTGGGGATAACAGCGATTGGAAGGTTGTTCTGTCATTGGATTGGCCGGTGTAAACTACTTTGTTCAAGTTGTATAGAATTTAAATCGAGGATTAAACAGCGATCGGAAGATGCTACTGCACTCGGAGTAACAAGTGTAACCCAAAGCATCCTTATACGACCAACTAATGAAAGGAGCATGCATGCATGCAACCTGTAAATATACATGACGCCGTAGCACGGCTGAACACTCCTCAGCGGCAAGCTGTTGAGGCAACGGATGGGCCATTGCTTATTATGGCTGGCGCGGGCTCGGGCAAAACCCGGGTGCTGACACACCGGATTGCCTATCTGATCGCAACACGGAAAGCACCTCCGTGGGGCATTTTGGCGATTACGTTTACGAATAAAGCTGCTCGGGAGATGCAGGATCGGGTATCCCAACTGGTAGGCGGATCTCAGGGCCGCGATATTTGGGTATCCACGTTTCACTCCATGTGTGTGCGCATCTTGCGCCGTGACATTGAACGGATCGGTTTTACATCCAACTTTAGTATTTTGGACTCATCCGACCAGTTATCCGTTATTCGTAGCTGTATGAAAGATCAGAACATCGATACGAAAAAGTTCGAACCCAAAGCTGTTCAGGCGATGATGAGCACGGCCAAAAATGAACTGATCAGTCCAGAACAATACGAGAAACAGGCGGGCGACTATTTTGAAGGCATTGTAGCCAAGGTATATACGATGTACCAGAAACGTCTCAGAGCCAACAACTCACTCGACTTCGACGATCTGATCATGGCAACCATTCAACTGTTCAAAGAAGTGCCGGAAGTGCTCGATTTTTACCAAAAGAAATTCCAATACATTCACGTCGATGAGTATCAGGATACGAACCGTGCACAGTACATGTTGTGCCGCATGCTGGCTGACAGCCACCACCGTATTTGCGTCGTAGGGGATAGTGACCAGTCGATCTATCGCTGGCGTGGGGCGGATATTACCAACATCCTTAACTTTGAAAAAGATTACCCGGAAGCACAGACGATCCTGCTCGAGCAGAATTATCGTTCTACTTCCAACATCCTGAATGCAGCGAATGAAGTCATCGGCCTGAATACGGGCCGCAAGCCGAAGAAGCTGTGGACGGACAAAGAAGGCGGATCAAAGATCAAGGTGTATCGTGCCGATTCCGAGCATGATGAGGGGTATTTTGTAACCTCCGAGATTAGTAAAAATGTGAAGAACGGCAAATCCTATCAGCAACATGCGATTCTGTATCGTACCAATGCTCAGTCCCGGGTTATCGAGGAAATTTTGATCAAGTCTGATATTCCGTATCAGATTGTCGGCGGCATCAAGTTCTATGATCGGAAAGAGATCAAGGACATTTTGGCTTATCTGCGTCTGTTGTCCAACCCGGATGATGATATCAGTTTGACCCGGATTATTAATGTGCCGAAGCGCAGCATCGGAGATACGACAGTAGCTAAGCTGGCTGCAGCGGCTGGAGAACGCGGGGTTTCCATTTTCCGTGTACTGCAAGTGGTTGATGATCTCGGTTTCGCTGGTCGCACGCGTAATGCACTGGTGGAGTTCTATGATATGATCGCAGCTCTTCACCAGATGGTTGAATATCTGTCCGTGACTGAACTGACCGAGAAGATTCTGGAGATGAGCCAGTATCGTGACGAGATGCAGAAGGAAAACACCATTGAATCTCGCGCAAGACTGGAGAATATTGAAGAGTTCCTGTCGGTAACGATGGAGTTTGAGAAAAATAATGAAGACAAAACGCTTGTTTCGTTTCTCACCGATCTGGCACTCATTGCAGACATCGACAGCATGAACGATGACGAAGAGGATCAGAGCGATGCGGTCACGTTGATGACGATGCACAGTGCCAAAGGTCTGGAGTTCCCTGTTGTCTTTATCGTAGGTATGGAGGAAGGGGTCTTCCCTCACAGCCGGGCTTTTATGGATAATGAAGAGCTGGAGGAGGAACGTCGTCTGGCTTACGTAGGGATTACACGGGCTGAGGAACAGTTATTCCTCTCGTGTGCGCAGATGCGGACCTTGTTTGGGCGTACAACGGCCAATCCGCCATCCCGTTTCCTGGATGAAATCCCGGATGAGCTGAAGGAGGATACTTCCATTGCACGCGACCGTTACCGCCGAGGAACCAGCACAGGCGGAGGTTCATATGGAGGACGTGGTTTAGGCTCCAGTGGTGGAAGCAATTTCGGCGGCGCTGCAAGTGCGTCCAAGCTGTTTGAGCAACAAAGCCGAAGTGGTTCATCCGCAACAGCTTCATCTGGGCCAACGTCCCGGGTAACTACGAGTACATCTCGTCCAACCTTTGCGGCACCAACATCGGCTTCAAAATCGGCCTCATCCGAAAGTGCGGCAGGATTTAAGGCAGGCGACAAAGTGCAACACGGCAAATGGGGGACAGGTACCATCGTTGCAGTCAAAGGCAGTGGTAATGATACCGAACTGCAGATTGCATTCCCGGCTCCAGTCGGCGTGAAACGTCTACTCGCTGGATTTGCCCCGATTACCAAAGTGGAATAAGAATAAACGGCCTATTGTATGATACTGGACTGACATGAACATCGATTCTGCCATGTCTCTCGATTACAATAGGCATGTTCGTTCTACATATATTAAATATACGGAGGGATGGCCCAATATGGACCCGATGCACCGGATGGAGCAACTCGTTACCGAGCTGAACCAGCACAACTATCAGTACTACACGATGGATCAGCCGCAGATCAGTGATAAGGAGTATGACCTTCTATACGATGAACTGGTTACGCTGGAGCAGGAGAGCGGTATGGTGTTGCCGGATTCTCCCACACAACGTGTAGGGGGCGAACTGCTCAAGGGATTCACCCCGCATCGTCATTTATCCCCATTATGGAGTTTGGACAAAGCGCAGAACATTGAACAGCTTCGCAATTGGAATACACGTGTATTAAAGCTGGTGAATGACTATAACAGCAAAAACCCGAATAATCCGTTGCCTGAACCGGGTTATGTCATTGAGCTGAAGTTTGATGGACTGACCTTGAACCTGACCTATACCAACGGTGAGTTGGTGCAGGCTTCTACGCGCGGAAACGGAACGGTGGGCGAAGGTATTTTGGCACAAGTGAAAACCATCAAATCTGTTCCGCTTAAAATTCCGTATACCGGAGGTACGATTGAAGTGCAGGGCGAGGGCATTATGAACCTTTCTGTACTGAACCGATATAATGAAACGGCTGCCGAGCCGCTCAAAAATGCACGGAATGCAGCCGCAGGAGCGCTGCGTAACCTGAATCCGAAAACGACAGCTGAGCGTCGGTTGAATGCTTATTTTTATAACATTGGATACTCGGATGATATCCAGTTTGCCAACCATCAGGAAATGATGGACTTCTTGCGTGAGAACCGTTTTAAAGTTAATCCTTCACTCACCTATTTCCAAGAATTTGATGACGTTATGGAGCAACTCGAAGCAATTCAGGAAAATCGGGGGCAACTGGATTACCTGATTGATGGAGCGGTCATTAAGCTCACGGACATGCGAACTCGTGAAGTGTTAGGCTACACGGATAAGTTCCCGCGCTGGGCAGTTGCCTATAAGTTCGAAGCGGAAGAGACAACAACCGTACTGAACGAAGTCGTGTGGAATGTTGGTAGGACGGGTAAAGTGACGCCGCTGGCGCGGGTAGAAGCCGTTGAACTCGCTGGAGTGACCGTGCAGAACTGCACCCTGAACAATGTGGGTGATATTGAACGTAAAAATCTGAAATTTGCGCTGGGTTCACGTGTCTTTATTCGTCGTTCCAATGATGTTATTCCTGAGATTCTCGGCAAAGTGACTGAGGAGAATGACGGAGAAGAGATCATCTATCCAGAGCAATGCCCGGCATGTGGATTCCCGTTAGAGCAACGCGGAGCGCACTTGTTCTGTAATAACAAGCTGGCATGCAAACCGCAGACGGTTGCTCGGATCTCTCATTTTGCCTCCAGAGATGCCATGGACATTGAGACCTTCAGTGAGAAAACAGCGATTCAGCTATATGATGAATTGAATGTGCGTGAACCAGCTGATCTATATACATTGCAGTTCGATGATCTCGTGAAGCTGGAGCGATTTGGCGAAAAGAAAGCGAATAACCTTCTTGCTGCGCTCGAGCAGAGTAAAGACCGGGACCTGGCTTCGTTCCTGTATTCCTTGGGTATCCCCAACACTGGAAAATCCACCACGCGTATGCTCGCCGATCATTACCGTGATCTGCATGCCATCATGAATGCTACCGTAGAGGAACTGGTTGAACTCCCCGATGTAGGTGGGATTGTTGCGGAGAGCATCGTGAATTTCTTTGCCGATCCGTTCACACAGGCTGCTATTGAGAAAATGCTGAATTTGGGTGTGAAAGCACAGGCACCAGAAGCGCCAGCGGTTGTGGTGGAGGATTCTTTCTTTAGTGGTAAAACGGTCGTGCTTACAGGAACACTGCATCAATTGACACGTGAAGAAGCAACGCAGAGACTTGAAGCGCTTGGTGCGAAGGTCACGGGGAGTGTATCGAAAAAAACAGATCTTGTCATAGCTGGAGAGAAGGCAGGCAGCAAATTAACGAAGGCTCGTGATCTCGGTATTCCGACCATCGAAGATGAGGACGAACTGGTACGCCTGCTGAATCCGTAGAACGTTAATATCTACAGTTTTGCGTCAGCACGTGTCATAGGCATTAATTAGGTACGTGATACAAGTAGCTTGTAAAGAAAGAGGCCTCCAAAAACACGCAAATGTCGTGTCAGGAGGCTTCTTTTGTATACGCTGGAGATCTGTTATGAACCCGTTATGTTAGGAAAACGCTGAGAAGCACCGGATAACCATGCATCTTTGTCGTATCCCCGTTCTTCCCAATACCCGATATGCTCGCTGTCGATGACTTCAATACGGTTCAACCACTTGACCGATTTGTAGGCGTACATCTGCGGAATAACGAGTCGTACAGGTCCACCAAGATCCGCAGGGATAGGTTTGCCATCATGCATGACCGCAATCATAATATCATCCATTTGTGCCTGCTCTAGTGTGATCGCATCGGTATATACCCCGTCTCCGGAATAAAATTTGACGCTGTGCGCGCCGGGCTTTATACCGGCGTTCTCCAAAAAATGCTTCAGAGGAATGCCTTCCCATGTATTCTTGTACACGGACCAGCCGGTAACGCAGTGGAAATCACTGACTTGCACGGTGCGTGCAAGCTTGACGAACTGTTCCCAATTCCAGATCTGGGCACGTTCTACAAGACCATCTACCCGAAATGACCAGTTTGCATTAGAGAATGATGGAATGGGTGTTACCGTATATACACGAAAATGTCCCTCGGCGCCCCCGCCAATTGGAGGAGATGAAGAAGATAAAGGTTGCGGAAGTGGAACCATCCGATTGGGGTCAGTCTCAAGCATGCTGTCTATGCTGTTATCAAACTTGAGGTTTTTACCTACCCATGATACAAATGTAGGTCCAAGAGTAACGGCGAGTCCTATGCCCACAGCAGAACGGATGAAGGCTCGACGGGTATATATCGGTTGCGGTTTCTCCATGTTTGGGACGTTATTTCTACCAGAGTCTTTGTCTGCATCGAGAATAGAAGTGGCTGCTGGTGTGTTGCGTGTGTCCAATTCCTCTTTGTTAGCGTTGGAATCGGCAGGATTATTTACACTTGTCTTCTGTGTCGATGGTTCATTCGTTTGGATCGTACGACGTGCAGGGTCTTTTAACCAACGTGTACGTGTGATGGAGTGGTAGATGATGTAAGGTAAACCAACCCATGTGAGCAAATCGTGAATCAGAAGCGCGACATTGGACCATCGTGGGCCGACCAGCTTGAACTGCCATAAAACGATGCCGGATAATAGCCATCCGATCAGAAGTGCAAAAACGATGATGGTATTTGCTTTTTGCCATGGTTTATTGCGAAGTTGCTTCCAATGTTTGCTGGCCAAAAATAAGTAATACACGACAGGCAAAAGCATGGCGATGCCCACGGCGATATGTAACCATTTTAACCAAACACGTCCGATACCCAGAGTTTCACGCCAGAAGCCACCAATTAATATGAGACCAGTAATAGCAAGTATCACAACGATCCAGGCATTCCAGGCATGAATAGAAACGAGCTTTTTGCCGTAACCTTTACGCATCATTTTTAACCACTGTTTCAAGTGTTTTCACCTCACGTCATGGATTTAATCTAGAAATCAAAATCTTAGGCTAAAGCAAAATCGTAATAAATCAATATTCAAAAATCCAGAAGCGGATCTCAGATAAGTTGTAGGAAGGGCACGTGTAAATGTGAGCGTGCTACTGCTCAGTTGGAAATGTTAACAACCTTGGAGTACTCCCTTTTATTTAAAGATACCTTATTATAAAGTTTTTGGATCACTTACTTCAAATTTGATCTTTTCCGAGCTATCACCTCTCTTGTTTGGCTAAGCAAAGCTAAAACTCGCTTCATTTCGATCGCTCTCTCCAGGCTTTAAGATCGATCTTATTTTCAATATGATAGAAGTTGAATAAAGTACTTGCTAAAAGCATGACAGCGTGATATATTATTTCTTGTCGCTTCAAACAGAAGGTAGTCGAGTAGCTTTGAAGATTGACGAAAAAGATTGTTGACAGAAACTCAGTTAACATGATATGATAAATTTCCTGTCTGGTTGACGTAAGTTGTCGCAAGATAAGGTGAACAAGTTCCTTGAAAACTGAACAAATGGATAGTAACTTTTGATTCACAATGAATCGTCAGATTCAAAATGAGCTTATCGCTCTTTTCAATACCCCGATGAGTTTCACAGCGTTTAACGACGCTGACGAAATTCATCTTTATTGGAGAGTTTGATCCTGGCTCAGGACGAACGCTGGCGGCATGC